>NZ_VPCK01000020.1:0-47063 GCF_013418255.1 Acinetobacter sp. YH12155 | reverse complement strand
CAATTACGCAGAATAATTCGGTACTATTGAACATCAGGACTAGAGTTGTGAGTTTGGTGTGGTAACTCAACTGATGGCTCTAGTCCTCTTATTTTTCAAGTCAATTTCTTATCCGCGATTCAGGTTATATAGAAAAAGTTAACAACTGACTTCAATAATCTTGCATCTTTTTTGCTGCAACAGGTGCATAATATCTATTTTATGGCCATGCCAAACTGGCGGGTTGCACAAGAACATTTATGAAAAATTGGTTACAGGACAGTATATGACTGCGGTGTCGGGTGCTTATGCACAGCGCTTAATAATGACATTATTTTTGGTTTCATTCGGGATTTATCTGTTCCTTGCGACAGTCACCTATACCCCTTTTGATCCGGGCTGGATGCATTTGTCTAGTGATACCCAGCAGGTGTCCAATGCCAGCGGGGTCGCCGGCGCATGGATTGCCGACCTATTGTTCGGCTTTTTGGGCTGGGCCAGTCTGCTGATTCCGCTGTACCTGTTTATTGAAGCCATTCAGGTGTGGTGGCCGCGTAGTTTCCTGAACCGTCCTTTCCGTTATGCGGCGCAGTTCTTTATTTTGCTGGCCACTGCCAGTCTATTGTATTTGTTCTGGCAAGTGCCGGCCGATACGCTAGAAAATGCTTCTGGCGGGATTATTGGGTATGAACTGGGGCAGAGCCTGTCGCAGCTGC
Source organism: Acinetobacter sp. YH12155 (assembly GCF_013418255.1). Lineage (NCBI taxonomy): Bacteria > Pseudomonadati > Pseudomonadota > Gammaproteobacteria > Moraxellales > Moraxellaceae > Acinetobacter > Acinetobacter sp. YH12155. Next base: position 46,368 of record NZ_VPCK01000020.1, on the reverse strand, counting down.
TCACTATTTATGGTGCAGCTTTTTTCCTGCTGGTGTTCTGGGGTGTCCTGTTTACACTGGCCTTTGGGATTAAATGGAACCGGACCTGGGTGACTTTAAAAGCCACGCCAGCTTATTTACAAGACCTGTTTTACCGTGATGTGCCTAAAGCTGATCAACCGGCATCGGTCGTTAAAAAAACAGTGGTGGCCGCTGCACCGGCTGCAGCCGAAGTGGTTACGCCGGCACCAGAACATCGTGAAGTCGAAGAAGCTCCGGTGGCACCAGCGGTGTCCCGTCATGAACAGGTGGCCGAGCGTCTGTTTGATGATATGGTCGAGCGTGAACAGCAGCGTTCTGCAGAGCAGGATCTGCTGGATGAAGAAGAGCAGGTCTTTGAGCAGACGGTCGAAAAAGCCCATCGCCTGACCCAGGACAGTCAGCGTGTGGTGGCAACCGGTGAAGTCTGGCGTGCGCTGAATGATGATGCTGACCAGAAGCACAGTCAGGATATTCATGAGCTGTTACGTGCTTCTCAGGATCAGATTCCGCACGCACCGAAAGATCATTTTAATGCAGTGGTCCAGCCCGTGCATGATGCACCGCCTGCATCGAATACGCCGCAGTCTAATATTGACTGGGATGATGACGAAATCTTTGACGAATTGCTGGCTGCTGTACCGAATGGGAAAGCTGCTCAGGATCTGCATAGTCCATTTAATAGTCAGTCGCAGCCTGAACCTGCACCGCACATCCAGCCGGTGCCAGACGTACAAGCGGTTGAAATGCCATCGGCTGCCACAGCGCAGTATGCAAGCCCGAAAAACCGTCTGAGTGATGAAGAATTTGAAGGGCTGGATGATCTGCTGGTTGATGATCTGAAGCCAGAAGCACCTGCCCCAAGAACTACCAGCAGTTATGCGCAGTCTTCGGCTTTTGTACAGGCGCCTATTCAGCATCAGGCTGCGGTAAGTGCCACAGCGGCTGCACCAGTGGTCAATGACGCGGTGAAAGAAGCCCTATCGAAAGAAGAATTCATTGAGGCCTGGCATGAAACTGCCGGCAAACCGCAAGAAGAAGATGAATTTGACTTTGATGCGCCATTAACCGATGCCATGGGCCGTCCAATGTCGCGTGCCATGCAGGTCGCAGAGAAACGTCGTGATTTATCACCATTGCCGGGTCTGGAGCTACTGGATAAGGTCGATCCAAATAAAAAGGTCAACTTCACCGCAGAGCAGCTGGAGCGTTTATCTGAACTGCTGGAAATCAAGCTGCAGGAATTTAATGTCAAAGCCAAAGTGGTGGAAGCGCAGCCGGGACCGGTAGTTACACGTTTTGAGCTGGATCTGGCGCCGGGGGTAAAAGCCTCGAAAGTCACCAATATTTCCCGTGACCTGGCCCGTTCCATGTCGATGGCTTCGGTGCGTGTGGTCGAGGTGATTCCGGGCAAACCGTATATCGGTATTGAGGTGCCAAACAGTACCCGCGAAATGGTGCGTCTGATTGAGCTGGTGCAAACCCCGAAATTTGAAGATCAGGATGGCATCCTGTCGATGGCGATGGGTAAAGATATTTCTGGTAATCCGGTGATTACCGAACTGGGCAAAGCGCCGCATATGCTGGTTGCAGGGACCACCGGTTCGGGTAAATCGGTGGCGGTGAACTCGATGATTCTGTCGATGTTGCTTAAATACAAGCCGGATCAACTGCGTTTAATTCTGATTGATCCGAAACAGCTGGAACTGGCCAACTATAACGATATTCCACATTTGTTAACGCCGGTGGTAACTGACATGAAAGATGCGGTCAGCGCCCTGAACTGGTGTGTCAATGAAATGGAACGCCGTTATAAGCTGATGTCATTCCTGAAAATCCGTAAACTCAGCGACTATAACCGCAAAGTCGAAGAAGCCCTGGCCAATGGCGAAGACCTGATTGATCCGACCTGGAAACCGGGCGATTCAGCAACCCAGGAACGCGCACCGCGCTTGACGCCGTTACCATCAATTGTGATTGTGGCGGATGAGTTTGCCGACATGATTATGCAGGTCGGTAAAAAAGCCGAAGAAATGATTACCCGTCTGGCGCAGAAATCACGTGCAGCTGGGATTCACTTATTGCTGGCTACCCAGCGTCCATCGGTGGATGTCATTACCGGTCTGATCAAGGCCAACATCCCGACTCGCGTGGCCTTGCGCGTGAACTCAAAAATTGACTCACGGACTATTCTGGATGCTGGCGGGGCAGAAGACCTGCTCGGTCATGGTGACATGCTGTTCCTTGGACCAGGTAAAATTGAACCGGAACGTGTGCATGGTGCCTTTATTTCCGATGATGAAGTCAACCGGATTTGTGATGCCTGGCGTGAACGGGGTTCACCGGATTATGTCGATGAAATTCTGACTCCATTTGATGAAGAACCAGCGTCACGTGGTTTTGAAGATGGTGGTGATGGCGGCTCCGACCGTGATGCGCTGTATGACCAGTGTGTGGCCTTTGTGCTGGAAACCCGTAAAGTGTCGGTATCGTCTTTACAGCGTAAGTTTAGCCTCGGTTATAACCGAGCGGCGCGTATTGTCGATCAGATGCAGGAGCAGGGCATTGTTAGTGAACAGGGTCCGAACGGCAAGCGTGAAATTCTGGTTTAAGCTGTTCTCGATCTTTATAAACAAAGCCCACCAATAGGTGGGCTCTTTTATGGACAGTGCGACTTAAGCAAATTTTGCCAGTACTGCCAAGAATTCTGCGCTTTGGCGCGGGAATTCTGCAATCACGTCATGAATGCGCTGTCCTTCAGGATTGGTGGCATTTACATCACGGCCATCGGCAACAAACTGGGTCAGTAAGCGCTCATAGTCTGTTGGGCGCATATGTTTAAATGCATGGTAAAGCACATGGAAATCAGCATTCACTCCATTCGGAGGAAGCTGATTCAGGTAGGCAAATACACGCTCATCTGACCATTCTTCATTGAATGTTGCTGGTTGAGACAATGCCATCGCAATCTCCTGGAATAGTTTTTCGAAATGAAAAAAAGGCAAAATATGAGTTCGCAAGAGGCAAAGTGTCTTTGTGCACTTTATCTTGAAGCACAGCTTCTCGTCTTGCGGCTGGGCAAATCCTTAAAGCAATGCTTTAAGTTTGCTATTTCCGCCTCATATTCTGCCTTGATTCAATTTGCTTGACTAATCAAAAATCAGATTATCGCTCTTCAGGCAAATTGATATTCATTTCAAGCATTTCAATGTTGGCTTCAGAACGTACCGACATTTGAATGTGCTGTTCATCGACACCGCGGACATAGCGGTTCACGACCTGCATGATTTCTTTTTTCATCTGGTCAATTTTGTCCTGGCTCAGGCGGCGGCCTAAACCATTTTCAGAAGCAACAATGACTTTTAAACGATCCTTGGCGGTTTGAGCACTTGATGCTTTTTCTTCGCTGCTAAATAATTTACTCCAGAATCCTGCCATAATTACGCTCCAAATAATCGTGCTAACCAGCCTTTAGGTTTAGCAGTAATGTGACGGTATGGACGCTCTTCACCCAAGAAACGTGCCACCAGGTCATCATACGCCTGACCCGCTTCAGTTTCGCTATACAGAATGACTGGCTTACCTTCGTTAGATGCTTGCAGAACGCTTTTACATTCTGGAATTACACCTAAAGTTGGTACACGTAAAATATCTTTTGAAATATCGTCAATGGTGAGCATTTCCTGTTTATCGGCACGTTCCGGATTGAAACGTGTGATACATAAATGCTTACGGATACGTCCTTCGTTTTGTTCTACTTTTTTGGTTTTGCTGTCGAGCATGCCAATAATACGATCCGAGTCACGTACTGAAGAAATTTCAGGGTTGGTCACAATAATCGCTTCATCGGCATGGTACATGGCTAAAATGGCGCCACGCTCAATCCCTGCTGGTGAGTCACAGATAATGTAATCAAACTCTTGAGCAAGCTCATCCATGACACGTGCCACACCTTCATCGGTCAGGGCATCTTTATCACGAGTTTGAGAAGCAGGTAAAATATAAAGGTTTTCAATATCTTTATCGCGAATTAATGCTTGTTGTAAACGCGCTTCATTATTTAAAACATTCACAAAATCATAAACAACGCGACGTTCACAACCCATGATCAAGTCCAGGTTACGCAAACCCACGTCAAAATCGATAACAACAGTTTTGTGGCCACGTAGGGCTAAACCTGTTGCAAAAGATGCACTCGTTGTAGTTTTACCTACGCCACCTTTGCCTGATGTTACGACAACAATTTTCGCCACCGAATCCACTCCTGTTATGGTTTAAATCCCCCTTTTGTGTATGGGGTTTTTTGGTGTTTATTTATACATTAAAATTCCAGAGCTTCAAATACAAGCTCTTGGTTGTCATTTAGGTAAATATGTACCGGTTTTTTCGTTACGTGCGGGGGAATATCGTCCGCCACACAGTAAGTGCCTGCAATAGATACCAATTCTGCTTCCAGGGAATGACAGAAAATTCGTGCTGAACTGTTCCCACCTGCGCCGGCAATGACTCTACCACGAACGCTACCATAAATATGTATATTTCCTGAAGCAATCACTTCCGAACCGCTGTTAATACCAGCTTTCAAGATAATATCGCCCTGGTTCTGGACCAGACATTGACCGGTACGCAGAATTTCATCGTGATAAGAGGTCACATGCGAAATTCGTGCCGCTGCAGCTTCTACCACCGCGGCTTCTGCGGCAGGCGCTTCAGGTTCTGCCGGAGTTTCAATGACCTGTTCCTGGGTGGCTTTGATCTGTTGTAACTGACGATCTTGCGGAATTACCGGGAACTGGATGGCACGCGCCTGTTCCGACAGAATGCCTTCTACCACGGCCAGTGGCTGTACATTCAGATCAATCAGCAGTTGAATCAGGGCAATTAATTCCTGATCTACCGAACTTTCAATCACCGCCGGAATTTGGGGTGGAAACCCTTTTTGTAACATTGGGCTCAATTGCTGGCGGATCGCATCATGATCATCTGTATCTAAGCTAATGCGAATCGCATTGACCATTCTGCCTTTTATCCGTATGTCAGCCATAATGATTCCTTAAGACTTCTGACCTGTTCATTGTTGTCGAAGTAAATGTTGTAAATAGAGCAAATCCTAGAACAATTCGGCCGAATACTCTAGCCGAAGGTTTAAATATTTTTATTGCTGGCTATTCTTTGTCAGTTTCCTGCTCATTCAGGATCTGTTGCCACTTTTTCACTTTGACCTGTTTGCGAATGGCTTCCAGGGTTTCAAATACCGCAGATTCTACCAACGCATCAATATGCGGATTATGTTCAATCTCGATCTGGCTGACTTTGTCAGCAATATGCGCATAGGCCACATTATCTGGCAGGGTGTCATGATGGGCAAAAGGCTGAATCAGCCCTTGGGTAATATTTTCGCCCAAACGTTGGCCAATGCTTTGAATCTGCCGTTCCATACGTCCGCCGACAATTGGCAGCAGGCGCAGTAACTGGGTCAGCTCCGGGGTATCTTCAATGGCCTGACTCACCACCTGACCGACATTTTCGGCAATGCTCTGACGCTGGCTCTGCAATTCTTTACCCAAAGATTGCTGCAAGATGTCGGCCAGTGCTGCGGCCAGCAGTTTGCGGTGCTGCTCGACCAGATCATCAATAAACTGGCGATGACCAGTGCTGCTGCTCAGTTCACGTTGCAGGTTATTGACAATGGTCAGCACAATCCGGCTCGACAGTTCTTCCATCACCAGGTTGTAATAAAAGTTGGCGCGTCGGAAGATGCTGTCCGGAATAACCTTGTAGCCATGAATATACAGGTTGTAGCCAATCGCCACGGCGCGTAATAAACGCAGAAAACGCAGCTGTGGCAGAATCGACAGCACTTCATACCAGTGCACGAAAGGGAAGAACCACCAGCGGGCATGATGCCGGAAAATAATCGCCAGGCCCCAGCGTACCAGCAATTCAATAATCAGGAAGGTGGTAAACCAGCCTTCGGTAATAATGACCCAGGGACGCAGTTCTGTGCGATAAAATTGCAATACCTCTGGCAGCTGAATAAAGTTGAAGAGCCAGTCACCAAAATCACTCATCAAAATGGCATTGGCACTCAGGCAGAACAGGTTGATGAGGATTAACGCCATCATAAAGATATCGTATACCAGCACCACTTTCCAGCTCCATGAGTCCTTTCTGACAAAGTGAAAGGAAGATTTGATCACCGGCTCTTCGCGTTTCTTCATAATGCTTTTGGTACTCGCTTACTGCTCAGCAAATTTCTGTTTCATCTCATGAATGAGCTGATCTTTCTCTGTCCAGAGTTGATGCACCCAGTCCTGAAAACGTTCCCGATATGCGGCATCTTCTTCATAATCGCCACCCAGCACCCAGTCTGGAATGTCAATTTTCCGCAGATTGACCGCAATACGCGGCACTTCGCCCAGCCAGAATTCGCCATAGCCCGGTGCGCCGTCCGGATACACAATGGTCATATCTACCAGCGCATCAATTTCATTGCCCAGAATATTCAGCGCCAAGGCCAGACCGCCAGCTTTGGGTTTCAGCAGATGCTGATACGGTGATTGTTGCTGATCATGTTTTTCCTGGGTAAAGCGCGTGCCTTCCAGATAGTTGAGCAGGGTAAACGGCTGGCTGAGCAGCTGTTCGCAGGATTTACGCGCTTCCAGCATGTCGCGGTCTTTTAGCGCCGGATTTTTGGCAATCTGTTCTTTGGTATGCCGCTTCATCATCGGGAAGCCCAGAATTTTAAAGGCCTGTCCGACAAAAGGAATGAAGATCAGTTCCCATTTGGTAAAGAAACGGGTCAGCGGCATGCGGGTTAAACCGAAATACTGGTTGACGGTGGTATCGACCCAGCTCTGGTGGTTACAGGTCATTAAATAACGGCCCTGCATGCTCAGTTCCAGACCATCTTCAATACTGATGTCCCAGTGGGTATTGGGTAATACATGGTCAATCAGCCAGTTGTTGACACTCAGCCAGCTGTTGGTAATCTGGATATTGGTCTGGTCGACCTTGGCCGATTTCTTGAACAATTTGGTCAGGCCCAAAGCCAGTACCGGCGGTCCATGTAAAAAAGTGCTGCCGGTGATCACTGAGCTGACCGTAAGCCCTTTTGTGATTTTTTTTAAGAGCGGTTGCTTATTGGTTTTAGATGACATAAACAGTCCTGAATATAAAAACAACTTATACGAAGTTCTGCCCAATATAATTGTTGTTTTTAAAATAAAAAAGTGTTGAAGTGAAACTGTGTAGGAATTATGGTGAACTTATGCGTAAAACAACATGAGATTATTGCAAATTGTAAATAAAAGTTTATTTATTAACAAAAAATCAATGGTCTAAGCACTTTATTTCATCCAAACTTTCCCATATACGAAAAACACAAGTAAGGAGGCATGCGATGCGTGCACTAGCAATTTCAGCAGTAGTCGGGGCAATGGTATTAACAGGTTGTCAAACCACTGGTAATAACCTGGGCGGCGTAGAATATGACAAAACCGCATTAGGAACCATTATTGGTGCGGCAGCAGGTTATGGTGTTTCTAAAGGGAATGCCAATACCAGCGCACAAAACAACCGTGCAGCAGCAATTGGTGCGGTACTCGGTGGGGCTGCAGGTATCTACCTGGACAATAAAGAGAAAAAATTACGTCAACAAATGGCTGGTACCGGTGTAGATGTTAACCGTAACCCAGATGGTTCTGTTGGCCTGATCATGCCAGGTAACATTACTTTTGATACCAACAAGTCAAACATCAAGCCAAACTTCTATGCAACTCTAGATAAAGTGGCGCAAGTTCTGACTGAAGATAACAAGAGCGGTATCTTGGTGACAGGTTATACTGACAGCACCGGTAATGACTCTATCAACATCCCGTTATCTCAGGCGCGTGCACAATCTGTAGCGAGCTACCTGGCATCTCGTGGTGTATCAACTGCACGTATTAATGCCCAAGGTCACGGTTCATCAAACCCGATCGCGTCTAACGCAACTGCAGAAGGCCGTGAACAAAACCGTCGTGTTGAGATCAGCATTTACGCGATCCAGTAATTCGGTCCAGAATTCAAAAAACCACCTTCGGGTGGTTTTTTTTATGACCAGAAAAGCAGCATTTTAGATTAGGCAACTGTGGTGGAGATGACTATAATCGAGCTCGAACCGAAATAGAGGAAACACTATGTCACTGGCAAGTCAACTCAATGACAAGCAACTTGAAGCCATGAAATATACTCAAGGACCCTTGTTAGTGCTTGCAGGTGCAGGTTCAGGTAAAACCTCGGTGATTACCCGGAAAATTGCCTATCTGGTGCAGCAATGCCGTATTCCGGCACACCGGATTACCGCCATGACATTTACCAACAAGGCCGCGCGTGAAATGAAAGAGCGGGTTGGTAAGTTGCTGTTGCGTGAAGAAGCCAAAGGTCTTTCGGTCTCGACCTTCCATACGTTCGGTTTAAATTTACTGCGTTTAGAGCTGAAACATACCCCGCTTAAAGCCAACTTTTCGATTCTGGATGCCGACGACTGCAAACGCATTCTGATGGATCTGATGCATCGCGACAATTTATCGGGTGCAGAAAGCAAAGAGCTGATTGCGCGGGCCATGAAAATGATTTCGGACTGGAAAAATGACCTGATTCCACCGGAGCAGGCACATACCACCTGTGAAACGCCAGAAGATATCCAAATGGCGCATTTATATCAGCTGTATGAGCGTAATTTACGTGCCTATAACGCAGTCGATTTTGATGACCTGATTGTGATGCCAACCCGGTTATTGAAGGAAAATGCTGAAGTCCGCGATAAATGGCAAAACCGGGTGCGTTATTTGCTCGTCGATGAGTATCAGGACACCAACACCGCGCAGTATATTCTGGTCAAACTTCTGGTCGGGGTAATGGGACAGTTCACCGCCGTAGGGGATGATGACCAGTCCATTTACGCCTGGCGCGGCGCCAAACCGGAAAATATGGCGCTCTTAAAAGAAGATTTCCCAAATTTAAAAGTGATCAAGCTGGAGCAGAACTACCGCTCCACCAGCCGGATTCTAAAAGCGGCCAATACTGTAATTGGCAATAACCCGCATATTTTTGACAAAAAACTCTGGTCGGACAAAGGCCATGGTGAAGTCATCCGGGTGATTACCTGCCGCAATGATGATGATGAAGCAGAGCGCGTGGTCAAAGACCTGATCACGCATAAACTGATGAACGGTAAAAACTGGAAAGATTATGCGATTTTGTATCGCGGTAACTTCCAGGCGCGTATTCTGGAAACCCAGCTGCGCCAGATGCAGATTCCGTACAAGCTGTCAGGAGGTCAGTCTTTCTTCGCCCGGGCAGAAATTAAAGATGTGATGAGCTATTTACGGCTGATTATTAACCCGGAAGATGACAGTGCTTTCCTGCGCATTATCAACACGCCAAAACGTGCCATCGGCCCGGTGACCTTGGAAAAACTGGGCTTATTTGCACAGGAAAACCATCTGTCCTTGCTGGCGGCAGCAGGTGATCAGCGTTTGACCATGGCCATTCCGAAAAAAGCCACGACTCAGCTGGCCGAGTTTGCCGACTTTATCCAGAACTTTACCCGTGAATTGCTGGAAGATGATGAACCGGTGCCAATCATCCGCCAGATGATGAACGAAGCTGGTTATATCGACTACGTCAAAGAAAGCGCCGCCACGCCTGCGCAGGAAAAAACCAAGCTGGACAATATTGAAGTGCTGTACAGCAGTATTCAAAGCCTGATTAACCGCGCTGAAGATGTGGACGAAAAAAATATTGAAAGCGTGATCCGTAAAATGGTGCTGCTGGATATGCTGGAGCAGCAACAGGAGGAGGAAGACACTGACAAGGTCAACTTATTAACCTTGCATGCCTCCAAAGGTCTGGAATTTCCGTATGTCTATTTAATTGGACTGGAAGAGGAAATTCTGCCGCATAAAAACTCGATTGTGGCTGAGACGGTCGAAGAAGAACGCCGTTTGATGTACGTGGGCATTACCCGTGCGCGTCAAGGCCTCACCATTACCCTGGCCGAGCAGCGTAAGGCTGGCGGGCAGATGAAACAGATGACCCCAAGCCGCTTCCTAGATGAAATGCCACAAGATGAGCTGGAATGGCTGGGTCGCAAGAAAAAGCTGGCTGGCGATATCGATCCGAAACTGCAGGCCCAGCATTATCTGGAAAATTTACGTGCGTTAATTAAACGCTAAACCATTCATTGATATAAACAGGAATTACTGATGAAAGTTCAGGTAAAAGTGCTTGATGCACGTTTGGGCCAAGAATGGCCAATGCCAACCTATGCCACCTCTGGTTCGGCAGGTCTGGATTTGCGTGCCTGCGTGCATGAGACCACTGTCATTGAGCCGGGTCAAACCGTATTGGTGAAAACCGGTCTGGCGATTTATATTGAAGATCCGCATTTTGCCGGTTTAATTCTGCCGCGTTCGGGTCTGGGCCATAAACACGGTATTGTGCTCGGCAACCTGGTTGGCCTGATTGATTCTGACTATCAGGGTGAGCTGATGGTGTCGGTATGGAACCGTGGTCAGACTGCATTTAGCCTGGAACCAGGTGAGCGTCTGGCGCAATATGTGCTGGTGCCGGTGGTACAAGCCCAGTTTGATCTGGTTGAGGAATTTGAAGCCACCGAACGTGGTGCTGGCGGTTTTGGCCATACCGGTAAAGCTTAAAATCTGCTTGAATGATAAAGCCTAAACATTAGGCTTTGTCACAACACGCTAGAAAGTAACGCAACAAACACTTAAAATTACATTTTGTAGCGTGAATTCTGTTTTCGGCCGCATAGAATCAGTTCTTATATTAATTTATATTAAAAAGCCTAAAACAATCATTCTCCCTATTCATATATAAAGTAGTTCTGCCATGGATATTCAACAGTCCAGTTTCCCTTTTCAGGTTTTCCGTGCTTACGACATTCGTGGCAAGGTGACTTTGCTGACGCCTGAACTGGTGCAAGCGGTGGCGTTGGGTTTGGCCGTACAAATTAAAAACACGGGCAGCACACGCGTGGTGATTGGTTATGATGCTCGACTCAGCAGTCCGGCCTATGCCGATCTGATCATGCAGGTGCTCCAGCAGCAGGGCTTAAGCCCGACCTTAATGGGCTGTTGTTCCAGTCCGATGCTGTATTACATTGCCCGCCAGTTTGATGGCAATGGCATTATGGTTACGGCCAGTCACAATACCAAATCTGACAATGGTATTAAATGGATTCTGGGTGGAGAACCCCCGACGCCAGACAAGATCCAGCAGGTGGCGGCCCATGCCAGCAACTATTTTCTGGCACATCGACAGCAGCCTGTGGCTGAACAGCCGCATCAGATTTATCCGGAATTTTGCCTGCAGTATCAGCAGGCGCTACTCGATGATATTCAATTACAGCGCTGTTTTAAGGTGGTGCTCGATGGTCTGCATGGTTCAGCGGGTCGCTGCGCTGCGCTGGTCTTGCAAAAACTGGGCTGCGAGCTCATCACAATCCGCTGTGAGGCCAATGGGCATTTCCCCGATCATGCCCCAGATCCCTCTCAGGAAAAACATTTAAGCAAGCTGAAACAGGCGGTACAGCAGCATCAGGCAGATTTAGGCATTGCACTGGATGGCGATGGCGACCGTCTGGTTCTGGTCGATGAACAGGCCAAAGTGATTGGTGCAGACCGTTTGCTGGCATTGTTTGCCGAAATGTGTTTACAGCAACATCCACAGCATGAAGTGGTGTTTGATGTGAAGTGTTCGACCATGGTGCGTAACACGGTACGCGCGCTGGGTGGCCATCCGGTAATGATTCGTACCGGCAGCACCTTCCTGCGTCAGTATCTGGCGCAATCAAAGGGACACGCAGTGTTTGGCGGTGAATATGCCGGGCACTATGTCTTTAATGACGGGCGCGGCTTTGGCTATGATGATGGCCTGTATGCCGCGCTGCGGGTGATGGAATATTTAAGCCAGCGCCCGGAGCGAAGCCTGTCTGAACTGCTGGCCAAATATCCTGAACGCTGTTGTACTGAAGATACTTATATCAGCACTCACAACATTGCTTCAGCGCATGTTTTACATGAGCTTGAAACCTTAAGTCAGCCATTGGCCGCACAATTAAGTAAAATTGATGGCGTTCGACTTGATTTTGAAGATGGTTTTGGCATTATTCGAGCATCGAATACGGGCGAATATTTTACAGTACGTTTTGATGCCGATAATCCGGCACGATTAGCGGATATTCGTCATACCTTTGTTTCCATGCTGAGCAACCGTTATCCGCAGATTGCTCAAGACATTTTAGATGCTCAATAAGGAGAGGCGCATGCCACAGCAACAGACTGGCATCGACAAAGCACAGATTCTGACAGAAGCTTTGCCGTATATTCAACGTTTTATGGGTAAAACGCTGGTCGTGAAATATGGTGGCAATGCCATGACCGATCCTGAGCTGGAAAGTTCATTTGCACGTGACATTGTGCTGCTTAAAACGGTCGGTTTAAACCCGATTGTGGTGCATGGCGGTGGTCCACAGGTCGATTCCTTCCTGAAACAGCTGGGCCGTGAATCTGACCGTATTGATGGCATGCGCGTGACTGATCCGGCGACCATGGAAGTGGTGGAAATGGTGCTCGGCGGTAGCGTGAATAAATCTATCGTCAATTTAATTAACCAGCATGGCGGTCGTGCCATTGGTTTGACCGGTAAAGATGGCAACCTGATTCGGGCCAAAAAACTGCTGATGGAAAAAACTGCAGAAGATGGCTCAGTACAGAAAATTGATTTAGGCTTGGTCGGTGAAGTGGTCGGCGTGAAAACCGACGTACTGGAAATGTTTACCCAAAGTGATTTTATTCCGGTGATTGCACCGTTGGGCGTCGATGAAGAGGGGAATACCTATAATATTAATGCCGATCTGGTGGCTGGTAAGGTCGCTGAAGCTTTGGGCGCAGAAAAACTGATTCTGTTGACCAACATTACGGGTGTACTGGATGCCAACAAGAACCTGCTGACCGGTTTAACCACTCAGGAAGTCGATCAGTTAATTGAAACTGGCGTAATTTATGGCGGTATGATTCCGAAAGTAGGCTGTGCGCTGGATGCTGTCAAAAATGGCGTGGTCAGTGCGCATATTGTCGATGGGCGTGTGCCACATGCTTCCTTGCTGGAAGTCTTTACTGACCATGGGGTGGGCACTTTAATTACCAACCGTGCCGCCAAACACTAAGAGTTAAAACAACTCAAGGTCTCTAAGGAGGCCTTTTTTTATGGCTGATTTTTGGTCATTGAATTGTCATCTGCATCGCCTAGTGTATAGGCAGAACATTAGGAGTGCTGATCGATGTTAGCCAAACTCAATCAATATCGACAAAATTTGAGTTTTCCTTTAAGCAAAAAAAATCATGCCAAATATGATTTTAAAACCACAACAAAAACAGAATACAGCTTTGAATGGGTTGAAAATTTAAAACAGTTAAAAGAAGTACAGCAATTCCGCGCCGAGCAGTTTGCCAACCAGTTTGGTTTACAGTTCGAGCATGGACTGGATCAGGATGTTTACGATTTTGGCTGCGAACATGCCGTATTAAGGGACAAGGCCAGTGGGGAAATTGTGGCCTATACCCGATTAAAACTGTTTCAAGGGCATGAGCTGGCGCAAAGTTATAGTGCCAGCGAATTTGCCATTGAAGAGCAATTAAAGCATCTCAACAATATTGTGGAAATTGGCCGTACCTGCGTGCATCCACGGCATCGGGCCGGTAAAGCCTTATCCATTTTATGGCTGAATCTGGTGCCCAAAGTACTGTGGAGCATGAAAGCCCGCTATTTGATTGGCTGTGTTAGTGTGCGTTTAGAAGGCAATGAAGCGCGTGCCTATCATACCCATCAGTATATCCAGCAGTTAAGCGAACAGCAGCGCTGTAGCATTGCCTCGAAACAGGCGTATATTCCGCAGGCCTCTGAAATGACTTCGCTGAAACAGGGCCGGATTCCCAAGCTGTTTGATATTTACCTGAAAATGCAGGGCAAGCTGTCCACCGAAGCCTATTATGATCAGGAGTTTAACTGTCTGGATTATTTTGTCTTTGTCGAAATGAACCAGGTGCTAAAAAAGATGGTACTCAAGAAAAATACCCGCCACATTGTGGAATAAATAAAACTTTGCAGCGATTGTGATTTGCATGGCCTGACAGAGTCATGCACAATAAATGCAGTTTTAATCAGATGTTGAAGTCTTGTATGTGCCAGTTACTCGGAATGAATTGTGCAACACCTACTGATATTACCTTTTCATTTCGTGGTTTTTCACAACGTGCTGGCATAACTTCCGACCATAGTGATGGCTTTGGCATCGCCTTTTTTGAAGACAAGGCCTGCCGCTTATTTGTCGATAACCAGTCGGCAGTGGAATCGCCCATTGCCGAGCTGGTACGCAACTATCCAATTAAATCACGCAATGTGATTGCGCATATTCGCAAAGCCACGCAAGGCAAAATTACCCTGGAAAATTCCCATCCCTTTATTCGGGAGCTGTGGGGACGCCACTGGATTTTTGCCCATAATGGCGATTTACACCATTTTGATCCAGCCTTAAGCGGTCATTTTACCCCGGTGGGCAATACCGATAGCGAGCGGGCATTCTGTTATTTGCTCGATCAGATGGTACTGAAATTCGGTTTTGTGGAACCGTCTTTAGAGCAGCTCTTTGAACTGCTGACCGAAATTTCCCCGAAAATTGCCGAGCATGGCACCTTTAACTTCTGTCTGTCTAATGGTCAGGCGCTGTTTAGCTATGCCACCACCAAACTGCACTGGCTGGTGCGTGAATACCCGTTTAAACCGGCACAATTAATTGATATTGATGTCGAGGTCGATTTTAGCCAGGTTACCACACCGGAAGATCGGGTGGCGGTGATTACCACTGAACCGTTGACTCAAAATGAAACCTGGCAGGCTTTTAGCCCCGGCGAAATGATTTTATTCCAGCAGGGACAGCCGGTCAGAAAACAGCTGACTTATATTGAACGTTTGGAAAAAGAACGTCTGAATCCGGAATTAAAACGGATTACCCGCGCCGATCAATATTAATCTACTGTTGTATATTTTATTTTAAATAGTGCCGTATTTTATTTAAGTCTAAAAATACGGCAGAAAATAATAAAACGGTTAAATAATAACTGACTCTTTTACTCAGGTTAAAATAATATAAACATTATAAAACAAGGGTTTGTGTGAATTTGTTGGCAGAAACAGGAATCCCAAGTAAATCACTTCATTTTTATTTTAAATTAAATATGGCTACTATGCTCAAAGCTTATAAATCATTTGATTCAGGGGTGGTCGTATGAAAATGAAGTGGATTCCAGAATATAATACTGGCATCGATGTGATTGATGACCAACATAAACGTATTCTTGATTATATTAACGAAATTGTCGAGATTGGTGAAAATACCGATCGTGCCCGTATTAAACAGATTCTCGATAATATTATTGACTATACCCAGTCTCATTTTACCTTTGAAGAATCTTTACAAGAAGAAGCCGGTTATAAATACCGCGTACCACATAAACGCGTACATGACTTATTTATTAAAAAAATCGAGTCGTATCGTGAACGCTTTGAAATGGGGCATTCCATTGAAGGAGAACTGCACGAAGTGTTGTCAAAATGGTTAATTAACCATATTCAGCATGATGATGCAGATTATGTTGGCGCTGTAAAAGAAAATATGATGGGTATTATTCAGGAAAAAGAAAAGAAAAAAGGTAAAAACTGGTTTGCCCGTTTCTTCTCATAAACAGAATAAATTACTGCACAATTAATAAAACCAGAGAACAACAATATTGGACTAAAAACTAGCGCAGCAAACCATTGATGGCAATGGTTTGCTTTTTCTTTTTTAGTTTTTGATTTTCCCGGGTGACAAGGGCAAAATAGCGATAGATTTTTATTAGGAAAGCATCATGCAGGACAATGCTATGTCACGATGGTTATCGCCGCTGATGGCATTTTGTTTATCATTTATTCTGATTGCCACACTGGCACCGGTCACTGGCATTCAGCTGGAACGTCAACTGGACTTCTGGTTGCTGTGGTTGGGTACCATGCTGGTGCTGGCCTTGCCATTGACCTATATGGAAATTGCGCTGGCCAAGCGCTCAAAAACTACAGCCTTGCAGGCTCTATCCAGTTTGACCCGTGATGCCGATGCCTCTGCACAGTGGCGTCTGGTGGGCTGGCTGGCCGCGGTGTTTATTCCATTTTTAGCAGGCGCGATGCTGTTTAATGTCAGCCAAATGCTGACCCAGCTGGCACTGCCAACGATTCTACCGTTGTGGATTTTTATTGGCTTGGCACTGGTTGCCCTGGCATTGTCTTTTATTTCGCGTCTGCTGCTGCTTGGCCTGACTGCGGTCGGTGTGATTGCTGCCTTTATTCTGGCGCAAGTGATGGGTGCTCCGGTTGCTGAATGGCAAATGACCGCGCTTGAGTTTGGCGAGTGGGGCAATGCCACAGTACTGGCGTTGGTGGCTAGTGGCCTAGGTCTGGGTCTGTACTGGCAAACCAGTTTGCCGGCGGTACAACAGCAACAGGTGGCGACCAAAACCGTGTTCCCGATCTGGCTGGCGCAATTACTGGCCGTGGTTGCCTTTGCTTTCTTTGCCGCGACTGCCCAGCTACCCGCTTTTGCGCTGGCTTTTGCTGTGGTGATGGCTGCTGCGCTCATCCTGCAACTGGCACGTGAACAGTTGGCACAGCGTCAGATTGCAGTGGCAATTCAATGGATCATTCTGCTGGCAGCCACGTTGATCTGGGCCATTCCAGGTCTGGCCAGTGTGTTAAATCCGCTGCTGATGATCTGGGGCCTGGTGATTTGTCTGATTTATGCGATTTTCGCCGGTTGGATCATGAAAATCAGTCATTTGCGTAAATCCATGAACTTCAGCAGTGAAGCCTTTTATAACCTGTGGCGTATTGCCATCCGTATTGTCTTGCCACTGGCAATTATTGCTGCGCTGCTGGCCGTGATTGGACAAATGTTCTGATGACTGCGCAGTATGTCTGGGTGGCTTTTGCCTCAGCCGAACAGCAGTTTCATCTGGCAGTGCCGTATCAAAATGGCATGACTGCGCTGGATGCGATTCAGCAGAGCGGGATTAGCGAACAGGTCAGTTTGCCTGAACCGCTGCAACTGGGAATTTTTGGTAGCCGTTTAACCGATGCGCAGCAGCCACTGCAACCGGGTGACCGGGTCGAGATTTACCGGCCGCTGACCATTAATCCGAAAGATATCCGCCGCAAACGAGCAGCGAAAAACCCGGTGGGCCGCTATGCCAAAGGCAATCGCTTTAAGCAATTGAGTTCATAAGAAAAACCCCTCACTGAGGGGTTTCTTTTTATCTGAAAGGGGCTATAGTGGGGGCGCGGTTAAAATTGCTTCTTTTGAACCCGGTAAGCCTGGTTGCTGTTCAGGAATGGTTTCTAAACCTTCAATTTTCTGCACAATACCGGTTTGATCGAAGTAGATTTTTAAGTGTTGACCTTGTGCAGCGGGAATCTTGGCTTTTTTAGCATAGGTTCCTGGGATATAATGGTAAATATAGTCCCAACGTAAAGGATTCATTGGATCTGAAATGGTTGGGCTGCCCAGCAAAAAGCGGACCTGTTGGTGGCTCATGCCGACCTGAATTTTTGCAGCTTGTGCTTGGGTTAAGGGGGTGCCTTGAGGAATATCTACTTTATAAACGCCCAAGGTCGAACAACCCATGAGCAATGAAGTGACGAATAACGTCAACATGACTTTTTGCATTTTGCTACACTATCCCAATTAATTATTGATGCATTCGATCCAAGCATAGATCATACTGCATCTTAACTTTGTTGCATATTCCAACTTTAATTTTGTTGAGAGACCTTTTTTCATGCCTATTTCAAATCAAGATCTACGCAAAGCTGGCCTTAAAGTTACACTTCCACGAATTAAAATATTGGAATTATTAGAAAATTCAAGACAACATCACTTAAGCGCGGAAGATATTTACAAGACTTTACTCGAACAGGGTGAAGATGTGGGTTTAGCAACTGTGTATCGCGTGTTAACACAGTTTGAAGCCGCGGGGATTATCGAGCGTCATAATTTTGAAAATAATCATTCGGTTTTTGAAATTATGCAGGAAGATCACCACGACCACCTGGTATGCCAGAACTGTAATAAAGTGGTGGAATTTACCAACGACGTGATTGAACACGAACAGCATGAAGTGGCGAAAAAGTTTGGTTTTGAACTGACCGGTCACTCACTGAATTTATATGGCTACTGCGATGCGCCGGAATGCCGCGAAGCGTTCCGTAAAAAATAAGCGCAAAACTGCCCATCAATAAATCAACCCATAAAAACAGGCTGAAGATCAGCCTGTTTTTTTTGCCTAAAATTATTGCCCGTCGAAGGTAATATTCGAAGTGGCATGCATTAAACGCTCGCCGCCTTCTTCCGACAGCTTGATTTGCAGACGCAAATCGTTTGGTGAGTCAGCATGTTTCAGGGCATCTTTGTAGCTGATCTGCTTGGCTTTATACAGGTCATACAGGGCCTGGTCAAAGGTTTGCATACCCAACTCACGTGAACGCTTCATCAGGTCTTTAATTTCGTGCACATCGCCTTTACGGATTAAATCGGACACCAGTGGCGAGTTAATCAGCAGTTCAATCGCGGCACGACGTGAGTTGCCATCAATAGTAGGAATCAGCTGCTGTGCCACAATGGCTTTCAGGTTCAGTGATAAATCCATAAACAGCTGGCCATGACGGTCAGCCTCAAAGAAGTGGATAATCCGGTCAATGGCTTGGTTGGCGTTGTTGGCGTGCAGGGTGGCAAATACCAGGTGACCGGTTTCGGCAAAGGCAATTGCATAATCCATGGTTTCACGTGAACGGATCTCACCAATCAGGATCACATCTGGGGCCTGACGCAAGGTGTTTTTCAGTGCCACTTCAAACGAATCGGTATCAATGCCTACTTCACGCTGGGTAATAATACAGCCGGCGTGTTCGTGCACAAATTCAATCGGGTCTTCAATGGTGATGATATGACCTTTGGAATTCTGGTTACGATAACCAATAATTGACGCCAAAGAGGTCGATTTACCGGTACCGGTTGCCCCGACAAAGATGATGATGCCACGTTTGGTCATGGCCAGATCTTTTAAAATTGGCGGCAGTTTCAGTTCTTCCATGGTCGGAATTTTGGTTTCAATCCGACGCAGCACCATGCCCGGTTCATCACGCTGCTGAAAAGCGCTGACACGGAAACGTGCGCTTTTATCACGGTTGGTGATGGCAAAGTTACATTCACGGGTATCGGCAAATTCCTTGCGCTGCTTGTCGGTCATAATCGAGTTGAGCAGCTGGCTGACAATTTCCCCGGTCAGTTTGGATTTGGCCACTGGCACAATCTGGCCGTTAATTTTCATGGAAGGCTCAACATCGGCCGTAATAAACAGGTCCGATGCTTTTTGCTGAATCATTAAATTCAATAAATCATTAAAGTCCATAGCGCTGTCCTGGCTTCCTGCACACGATTAGAGGAACGATTCTGGCTGTTTCGCCACAGTACGCGCGGTCTGTGGACTGATCACGCCACGGCTGACCAGGGCTTTTAGGCTCTGGTCCAGCGTACTCATACCGTAGTTGGCACCGGTTTGAATGGCCGAGTACATCTGTGCAACCTTGTTTTCACGAATCAGGTTACGGATGGCCGGAATCCCGATCATGATTTCATGCGCCGCCACACGGCCACCGCCATTTTTCTTGAGCAGGGTTTGGGAAATGACCGCCTGTAACGATTCAGACAGCATGGCACGTACCATGTCTTTTTCTTCGGCCGGGAAGACGTCAATCACACGGTCAATGGTTTTTGCCGCCGAGGTGGTGTGCAGGGTACCAAAGACCAGGTGACCGGTTTCTGCCGCAGTAAGTGCTAAACGGATGGTTTCCAGGTCACGCATCTCACCGACCAGAATAATATCCGGGTCTTCACGCAGCGCCGAACGTAGTGCTTCGTTAAAGCCGTGGGTATCACGATGCACTTCACGCTGGTTGACCAGACATTTTTTAGACTGATGCACAAATTCAATCGGGTCTTCCACGGTCAGGATGTGGTCATAGCGATTGTCATTGATATAGTCAATCATCGCCGCCAGGGTGGTGGATTTACCCGAACCCGTCGGCCCCGTGACCAGCACTAGACCACGTGGATAGTCACAGATATCTCTAAAGATTTGACCCATTCCCAAATCTTCAATGGTCAGCACTTTAGAGGGAATGGTACGAAACACCGCGCCTGCACCGCGGTTCTGGTTAAATGCGTTAACACGGAAACGCGCCACGCCCGGGACTTCAAACGAGAAGTCGGTTTCCAGGTTATCTTCATAATCACGGCGCTGTTTGTCGTTCATGATGTCATAGACCAGCTTGTGGACTTCTTTATGTTCCAAGGCGGGCAAATTGATGCGGCGTACTTCACCATCCACACGAATCAGTGGCGGCATGCCTGCCGACAGGTGTAAATCCGATGCCCCATTTTTTGCCGAAAAGGCCAATAGTTCTGTAATATCCATAAGTTCCCCGAGATCATATAAATCTTAATTATTTTGTTAGAATAATACGGCTTTCCCTCAGCTTAACCAACACCTAGCACGAGGGCAAAGTAAAAAAGATGAATGAAAATGAGAACCGCATCAATGAATAGCCTGCAAAAATCGCGTCAACATGTGTTAGAACAAATTCAGCATGCCTGTCAGCAGGCGCAGCGTGACCCGGCAGAGGTCCAGCTGCTGGCGGTTTCCAAAACCCATCCGAGTGCTGTGTTGCAGGAAATGTACCAGACCGGACAGCGAGCCTTTGGCGAAAACTATTTACAGGAAGCGCTGGAAAAAATTGAGGCGCTGCAGGATTTAGAGATTGAGTGGCATTTTATTGGCCATGTGCAGCGCAACAAAACCAAACATCTGGCTGAAAAATTTGCCTGGGTGCATGGGGTAGACCGGCTGATTATTGCTGAGCGCTTGTCCAATCAGCGCAGCGATCAGCAGGCGCCACTGAATATCTGCCTGCAGGTCAATATTGATGGACAGGATAGCAAAGATGGCTGTAGCCCTGGCGAAGTACCGGCGCTGGTCGAGCAGATCAGTCGGTTGCCGAATTTACGTTTACGTGGCCTGATGGTGATTCCGGCACCAAATAACACTGCCGCCTTTCAGGATGCCAAACAACTGTTTGATACGGTCAAGGCGCAACATGCACAGCCTGCAGATTGGGATACGTTAAGTATGGGCATGTCCGGTGATTTAAATGCAGCAATTGCCGCAGGTTCGACCATGGTGCGGATTGGTACGGCATTATTTGGTGCGCGCGATTATTCGAAATAATGCTGCATCACAATATTCAGCTTATTGTTTGACATCACAGTCTGCTTAGGACAAGTGTCGTTCAATCCGGCGTGGTGGCTCCAGTTTTTGCGCCACCAGCCAGGCAAAACCAATCAGCACCGCCATTGTGATAATCAGGCTGAGCAGAGCTACTCCTAAACCGTGCTGCAGCGTAAACGGAAAACAGCCCAGGATAAAAATCAGCAACGGGAAATGGGTGATATACAGGGTATAGGAAAACTGCGCGGAAGCCGGCCAGATCACCTGAATCTGCCGTTCACCACGCGCCAGTTGTAGCAGCCAGCAGGCCGCTGCAATCCCGATACACAGGTTAAACAGCCTGAAATTTTCGCCAGTATAGTACTGCGCCAGATAAATGGAGTGAAACTGGTAGGCATCAAACAGGGCAATCAGCACCGCCAAGAGCAGAAAACCGGATTTAAAATAGTGCAGTTGGGCGGCTGGAATCTGTTTGCTCCATGCCGGACTGGCAAAAGCAAAAGCCAACAACCAGACCAGAAAATAAATCAGGAACTGGATATTGAGCAGGCTTAAGCCAAGCAGCAGGGTTAAAAACAGCAGGATGCTCCCAGGTCTGAATGTCACCAGACAACCGGCCAGAACATAAAACCAGACTTCATAACTCAGGCTCCAGAGGGCAGCATTGGCCGATACGGTCGGCGTTACAAAACCATTGACGAAAAACAGTGAACCGAGAAAATCGGCTGCACTAATGTCATAGCTGTGCCGGATCATAAAGCTTTGGCTCGCCTCAATGTTATGGGAGCCGGATGCAAAGAAATAGGGCGCCAGTGCATACAATAACAAGGTCAGCAACATGGCAAATAAAAATGGTCCCAGAATACGCTGGCAGCGTTGCCGGCTATAGGCCAAGCCTGAAAACTGTCGATGGCGATGGATATTGTGACGGATGGAATGTCCAATCAGATAGCCGCTTAGAACAAAGAACATCATCACTGCGGCTTGTCCGAGCAGACGCACACCCGAATAGAGGGTTTGATCCAGCGGACCAATAAAGGCCTGAAAA
The DNA here is from genome assembly GCF_013418255.1 of Acinetobacter sp. YH12155. Classification (NCBI taxonomy): domain Bacteria; kingdom Pseudomonadati; phylum Pseudomonadota; class Gammaproteobacteria; order Moraxellales; family Moraxellaceae; genus Acinetobacter; species Acinetobacter sp. YH12155. The sequence continues at coordinate 23,865 of NZ_VPCK01000020.1, read as the reverse complement.
CAGTGGCTGAACAGCACCAGAATGGCACTCCATCCGCGCAGGCTTTCCAGCTGCAGGCTGAGCTGCGGCGAGAGCGGACGATAGTGCCAGAACATGGTCTAACCTACGATCTGCAGGGTACTGGCCCCAGCACCAATTGGTTTGACCTGAATTTGGACCGGAATCCGTTCGTGAATTTCCTGAATATGGGAAATCAGCACCACTTTACGGCCCTGGCTTTGCAGCCGGTCGAGCGCATTCATGACCATATGTAGCGAGGCCGGATCGAGCGTCCCAAAGCCTTCATCAATAAACAGCGATTCCAGTTTCATGGAGCCGGAGGCCATATTGGCAATGGCCAGTGCCAGCGCCAGTGATACCAGGAAGGTTTCACCCCCCGATAAAGACAGTACCGGCCGGATTTCGCCATTCATGTCATGATCCAGAATCGCGAGGCCCAGACTGTTGGGAATACGTTGTAGCTGATAACGCGGCGCCAGTGGCTGCAGTTGCTGGTTGGCATGTTCCACCAGAATATCCAGATGATGTTCCTGGGCAATTTTCTGGAATTTGGTGCCTTCCTTGCTGCCAATTAAATCGGCAATCCGGCCCCAGCGATATTCTTCAGCCTGAATTTTTTCAATCTGGCTCTGGAATTTGGACAGTTGTGCCTGCGCCTGTTGCTGCATGCGTAACTGGGTTTCCAGCTGGTTAAACTGCTCCTGCAAGCTGTTTTTTTCTTGTTCCAGCTGTTCCAGTTGGGTGGTCACCTCATCATAGCTGGCAGTTGGTTGCTGGGCCTGATGCTGCTGGAATTGCTCCTGCAATACATCCAGCGCACTTTGTGCACTGAGCATGGCTTGCTGCTGTTGCTGGATGGCCTGACGCATGGCCTGCCAGCTGGCCAGATCAATACCCAGACACTGCTCAATCTTCTCGGCAGTGAACTGTGGATGCTGGCTTTGCCACTGCTGAATGTTGTGCTGTAGCTGCTGTACACTTTCCAGAAGCTGCTGCTGGCGTGTATGCAGGTCTTGCTGTTTCAGCTGCGCCTGCTGGAATTGCTGTTCCAGCTGACGGCAGTGCAGGTGTTGCTGTTCTACCTGCTGCTGGAGTTGTTGCTGCTGCTCTCGTAACAGCTGCTGCCAGGCTTTGCCGGTATCCAGCACCTGTCCAGCATGTTGCTGGCTGAGATCACGTACCTGCTGGCGCAACTGGCTGCCTTGAGTTTGTGCATGGGTAAGGTCATTGCTCAGCTGTTGCTGTTGCTGCTGATAGAACTGTAGTTGCTGTTCGCCGTCTTTGATCTGGCGCTGTAATTCCTGCTGCTGTTGCAGGCATTGCTCGCGCTGTTGCAGGTATTGAGTCCGGCTGCTCAGCAGGGCAATAAGAGTCTGACACATCTCGGCCTGGTTCGCCCATTGCGCTTGCTGGGCTGGTTCCAGTGCCTGGGTAACCGGTTCAATCAGTTGTTCCAGCTGCTGGAATTGCTGACAGAGTAACTGCAGGGACTGAATCTGTTGCTGCAAATGTTGCAGCTGCTGGGTCTGGCTTTTCAGCTGTTGCTGGCGAGTTTTTAGCTGCTGTAACTGCTGTTGCTGCTGATTTAGCTTGTGTTGCAGTGTGGTCTGCAAGGCGGTCAGATCGTGTGCTGTATCATCCAGCTGTGTGCTTGGGCTGAGCTTTTGAACCTGCTGCAGTTTCTGTTGCACATTGTCTTGAAGCTGGCTAGAGCGTAGCTGTTTCTGTTCCAGCAGGGTTTGCTGTTTGGAATGTTGTAGTTGTAATTGCTGGAGCTGCTGCTGGCACTGCTGTTCCTGCTGCTGGGCCTGTTGTAACTGGGTGTCCTGCACCGACTGCAGTGCAGATTCCAGCAAATCCTGATGACTGACAAATGGATGCTCAGTGCTACCGCAGACCATACACGGCTGTTCTGCTTGCAGCTGCTGACGCAACTCCTGCACACTTTGTGCCTGCAATAAACGCTGCTGGGCAAAAATCTGTTCCAGCTGTTCACGTGCCGTCTGGGCATTCTGGTAGTGCTGCTGTGCTTCAGTTTGCGCCTGTTGCAAGCTGCTTAGCTCGGCCTGAAGCTGGGTCATGTGCTGCTGTAATTGCTGCTGTTCCTGCTGCTCGTTCAGCATGTGTTGTAACAGGAACAGGGCTTGTTCCAGCTGCTGGCTGTGTTGCTGGTGCTGTACCTGCTGCTGTTCCAGTTCTGTGGCTTGCTGTTCCAGTTCAGCCATTGAGCCGGCCTGCTGGAGCGCATCGGCCTGTTGCTGTTTTACATCATCTAGCTGCTGTTGCAACTGGGCCAGTGAACTGTGCGCATGTGTCGGTGCCTGCTGCTGTAGCTGTTGCTGCAGTTTCTGAAATTGCTGCAAGCGTTGCAAAATACTGTGCGGCTCACGGTCAAATACTGCCAGAAAGGCATGCTGGACCGATTGCTGTTCCAGATGTTCTAAATGCGTATGCAACTGCTGTAAGTGCTGTTGCTGGCCGTGCTGCTGGGTGGTTAGTGGCGTAATTTTTTCATGTTGAATCTGTTTCAGCTGGGCATCGGCTTCTTTATAGCGCTGAATCAGATGCTCAATCTGGCCATCCAGCTGTAGTGCCTGTTCTAACACGGGTTGTAACTGTAGCTGTTCTTTCTGCTGTTGTTGCGCGCTGTGCTGCAATTGTTCCAGCTGCTGCTGTGCCTGCTGATGCTGCTGTTCACAGTGTTGATATTCCGGCTGGAATTGCTCAAGTTGCTGCGCCAGCTGTTGCTGTTGCAACTGTTGCTGGCGCTGCTGCAGATACTGTTCACGAATTTCCTGAAACTGGTCCAGCTGCACCAGCAGGTCACGCTGCGGCTGCATTTTCTGGTTGGCATCGACCTGCACCAGATAAAATTCTTTTTTGGCCTGAATTTCACTGTGCAGACGATGCTGCTGCTTGTACCAGCTTAAATCATTCAGCAGCAGTTTTTCGCTTTGCAGTTTTTCATGCAGACTCAGTTTGCTCTGGGCATGCTGCTGTTGCAGGGCTTGTAGCTGTTCATCACTGAGCAGGTCAATATGCCCCATCAGCTGTTGTAACTGTTCTTTTTCGCTGCGAATCTGGCGGATTTTTTCAAAGGCTTTCTGACTGACCAGACTGAAAATATGGGAATTGGTCAGATATTCCAGCAAGTCGGCACGGTCCTGATCTTTAGCCTTTAAAAATGCACCCACTTCAGACTGGGCCAGCAAGACGGCGCGGGTAAACTGCTCAAAACTCAGCCCAATCAGCTTTTCAACAGTCGGGGTGCATTCCGAAATTTTCTGGGTCAGCACGCGCTGATCTTCCACAGCAGTAATCGCGCGTTCGACTTTTAAATTGCCATCGACCTTGTTACGGGCGCGGCGCACTTCCCAGCGCGCCAGATAACGCTTTTGATCCAGCGCAATAAATTCCAGTTCGGCAAAGCCTTGGGTACAGCCGCGGCGCAGAATATTTTTAGAATCTTTAATCGAGATGCCCTGACCGCTGGCATCTTTAAGCGCCCCGGCGGCGCCGTTTAAACGCGGAATCTGGTCATATAGTGCCAGACACATGGCATCAAGCAGGGTCGATTTACCGGCCCCGGTTTTTCCGGTAATCGCAATCAGGCCAGCATGTGCCAAAGGTGCGCTTTCAAAGTTGATGTCTTGGGTGCCGGCAATAGAAGCCAGATTGTTCAGACTTAAACGTAAAATTTTCATGTCTGATCCTTATGGCTGTTCTTGTTCAAGGCTGTGCTGCGCTTCAATCAGCAGCTGCATAAAATCTCGCTCGACCGAAGCATCCGGCTGATAGCCCATTTTGCTCCATAGCTGTTTGAATAAGCTGTCTGGTGTGGGCGGTGCCAGATCAATTTTGGACTGATCTGCGGTCTGATCTTCCTGCGGGCTATAGACCCGGCAAATGCGTAACAGGCGATAGCGCTGTTCAGGCAAGGTCTGTTCAATCTGCTGGCGTAAATCGACCGGTGGTGGTACATCGGTGCTGTATTCAATTTCCAGATAATCACGCTGGCAGATGCGTTCCACCGTACCTTGCGGGAGGGCTTTCAGTTGCTGAAACACTTCATCCAGACTGCCGCGAATACGGTGCAGCTGTACACTGCGCGGAATCAGCAGTGAGCCCAGTTGCAGGCGCTGTTCGGGCGCAGCCTGCGGGTCAATCTTGACCTCGAGCACCTGATGCTTGTACTGGATTTCACTAAAAGACAGCGGAATTGGAGAGCCGCTATAGCGGATATGTGGATGCTGGACTTTTTGCGGTTTATGCAGATGCCCCAGCGCGACATAGTCAATCACATCATCAAATAGGGCAGTGGAAAGTGCTTCTTCATGACCAATAATGATCGGCCGTTCTGAATCTGAGGTTTCGCCACCTTGCATATGCGCATGTGACATCAGGATTAGTGCCTGATCTTCCGTTTTACGGCGTTTGGCTTCGGCAATCAACTGCTGATGTAAATAGGCAATCGCATTCTGGGCGTTCTGGGTCTGCTCATTCAGTCCGGTAATTTCCGCAGTGCGCAAAAACGGCAGGGTCAGACACCAGGCAATAATCGTATTTTCGGCATCATAAATTGGTACCAGTAAACGGTCGAGATCCAGCTGGTTGTCGGCATTGCGCTGAATCACCCCAACCGCCTTGGCCTTAAACTTGGCCAGCAACGGTTCCACCTGTTCAATGCGGTAGCCGGAGTCATGGTTACCGGCAATCATCAGGGTTTGCATGTGCGGTGCAATGGCATGAGCATCGGCCAGAAACTGGTACAGCTGGCGCTGCGCGCTGGAGGCTGGGTTAATCACATCAAAAATATCCCCGGCAATAAACAGGGCATTCGGCTGTTTTTCCTGGATTTGTTCTAATAACCAGTCTAAAAACTGTGCATGTTCATATTCACGATCGTGGTTATGGAAAAATTGCCCCAAATGCCAATCTGACGTATGAAAAAAATGCACTGCCATGTCATCAACCTGTTTTGCTTTAGGCAAGCATACTATAGCTGAGGGCGAAATTTAAAATTCTGTACCGATAGAAAACGCTGACGTTTAATCTTTATTGTCCTGAAGATGTGTGCTGCTCACCAGCAAAGGCCAGACAAATAAAAGCCGACGATTCGAGTGATGATAAATCGTCGGCCAAATAAAAAGTGCGATGAACAAAGCATTTGGCTGCTATACAAAAACTTGATTCACATTCGCTTATTGCTTTAGCAAAGCTTCCCGAAAAATTTGTGGATGCCGTTACAAATTCGCCGGAGATGAAGCTTGTGCCCTATATAACGCCTGTTCGGGCACAACGGTTGACAGGATCATGCAAAAAAAATCAATTTTTTTTATACTAGTTGCTTATGGCTCAGGTAGACAGTTTAATGATTTCTCTAACACGTTATTTTTTCTGGTTTTTATTTTTCTGTCTGATCTTTACCTGTATCTGCGGGGTACTGGCTGCATTGTTACCGGCAGGTGTGGGCGGCATTTTAACCGCAGTGCCTTACTTGGTTGCCATGATCTGGGTGCTGTTTAAATTTTTAAAACAGCAGCAGCGCGCACCGTCTCAGGCCGAGCGTAAAAAGCTGACCTTGGGTTTTAGCCTGATTTTCTGGGGCTATAATCTGGCCTTTTTATTACTCGGCATCTGGATTTTTTCCCGTCAGAGCCCAACCATCTGGCAGGATTTTTTGCTGTATTTACAGCAGCCGCAATTTTTAAGCGTGGTGGTGATTATGTGGTTATTAATTGCCATTCCGCTGTATCTGCTGACGTACTGGTTTTATGGCAAACAGGCGCAGCGGATGGCGGCGAAAATGTTTGGTTCATAGCATCAGGGCTAAATCATCTGGTGTATTTCCCTTCGCCTCATCTCGGGTAGGGGAATCGATCCGATCTTAACTGGCCAGGGCAGCGCGCTGTAAACGGGCCGGACTATAAGCCTCCGGAGATACATCTGGGGGCTGGCCCAATAGCAGTTGACGCAGCAAACGCGCAGAGGCTGGTGCCATACATAAGCCATTGCGGAAATGGCCAAAATTGGCCCACAGATTGTCAAACTCCGGCATCAAGCCAATATAGGGAATACCGCCGTCTGGTGAGCCAGGGCGTAAACCGGCCCATTGCTTGATGATGGGCAGGTCTTTTAAGGCTGGCACCATGGCATAGCTGGCCTCCAGAATATTGGCCGTGGTATCGGCATTCAAACGGGTATCAAAGCCCTGTTCTGCCATACTGGAACCACAGACAATATGGCCGTCCTGACGCGGAATCAGATACATGACTTGATTCATGCACATGGTGGGCAGCCAGTTTTCAGGAGTTTTAAACAGTACCATCTGTCCATGTACCGGACGTACCGGAATCTGTACATCAAGCTGCTCGGCCCAGCGCGCTGACCAGGCGCCGGTGGTCAAGACATAGTCATCGGCCTGATAACGCTGTCCGGTCTGATCAACAATGGCGCGTACTTGCTGACCGTGCAGTTCTAGGCGTTCAATCGGGCAGTGTTCAAACAGCTGCACCCGTGGATGCTGCTTTAAATAGCACAGAATTGACTGTAATAAACGCGGATTACGCACATTGGCCAGCTGCGGGAAATAGATGGCCTGCTGGAACTGGGCGGAAATATGTGGATTCAGTTGATGCAGTTTGGTGCTGTGCAGATGCTCTGCCTGCTGCATCGGTTGCTGAAACTGCTCGGCGAAATTCAGGCCAATGTCAAAATCGCTTTCATCAAAAATCAGCATACCGGTTTCATGGATCTGAAAATCAATGCCGGTGTCAGGCTGAAGTTTGGCATTCCAGCGCAGATATTCAGTCTTGGCTGATTGCGCCAGCACATTCACCGCTGCCGGATAACGCCACGGATACATTGGAGAGAGAATACCACCACCGGCCCAGGAAGCGGCCTGACCGGATTGCTGCTGATCAAAAATACTGACCGAGCAGCCCTGTTCCAATAGCTCCAGCGCCGACATCAGTCCACTAATGCCGGCGCCAATCATGGCAATGTGCTTCATTGCAGTGGCAATATCCTTATTTCATGTCTTTGAGTTTGAGTGCGGCTTCTTCTGCAAAGTAGGTCCAGATCCCATCGGCACCGGCACGGCGGCAGCTCATCAGCGATTCAATGATCACGCTGTCGGATAACCAGCCATTTTGAATGGCAGCAGCCAGCATCGCGTATTCGCCACTGACCTGATAAACAAAGGTTGGCACAGCAAAGGTATCTTTGACTTCACGGACAATATCTAGATATGGCATACCTGGTTTGACAATGACCATGTCGGCGCCTTCCTGAATATCCAGCGCGATTTCATGCAGCGCTTCTGCACGGTTGCCAATATCCATCTGGTAATTGTATTTATTGCCGCCTTTTAAATTGCTGGCCGAGCCGACGGCATCCCGGAACGGGCCATAAAAGCTGGAAGCATATTTGGCCGAGTAAGCCATGATGTTGGTATAGATATGACCTTGTGCTTCCAGTGCCTGACGGATAGCACCAATACGGCCATCCATCATGTCGCTTGGTGCCACCACATCGGCACCAGCTTCGGCATGGCTTAAGCATTGCTTGATTAAGGCTGCTACGGTTTCATCATTCAGCACATAACCGCTGTCATCAATAATGCCGTCCTGACCATGAGTGGTGTACGGATCGAGGGCGCCATCGGTAATCAGCACCATCTCCGGGAGTTCTTTTTTCAGTAAACGGACCGTACTTTGTACCAGGCCATCTTCGCGCCAGGCGGCTTCGGCGGTCAGGCTTTTATCTTCTTGTGGGGTGACCGGAAACAGCGCCAGTTTAGACACGCCCAGTTCCAGCAGGCGTTCGGCTTTTTTCAGCAGCAGATCGGCCGACAGGCGCTGAATGTTGGGCATGCTTGGAATATCTTGGGTCTGGTTTTGACCGGGTAAAACAAATACTGGATAAATGAGATGATCAACCGTGAGCTGGGTTTCTCGCACCATGGCACGTAGCTGGTCATTTTTACGGATACGACGCATACGAGTGGCAGGAAATGCGGGACGATTGAACGTATAAGTCATAACAATCTCACTGATCAGTATTAAACTAGGCAATATTGTAGACCCATAAACAGGATTGTGGGGCAAAATACATGCGTTTTTTCTCAATTTAAGGTAATTGGCCAATTTATGAGCGATATGGCAAAAAAGTGGACCGGAGGCATTCATTTGGGTTCGAAAGTAGATATTGATGTCGTCTTACAGCAATTGTGTCAGGCCTTTAACAGTTCACCATTTTTCAAGCATAACGGTATGCAGATGCGCGTGGTGGATCAGCAGATTGAAGCCTATATCGAGATGCAGCCGCAGCTGATTGGCAATGTGGCTTTCCAGATTTTACATGGCGGGGTTGCTGCGACAATTCTGGACAGTGTGGGCGGGATTGTGGCGATGGGCGAGCTGTATAAGCGCACCGAGCCGGAGCAGTTACCTGATACCATCAAGAAAGTGACCCGATTGGCCACGGTGGATATGCGGGTGGATTATCTGGCGCCGGGGCGAGGCAAATATTTTACGGCCCGTGCTGAAACCCTGCGTTTGGGCCGTAAAGGCTGTACCATGCGCATGACTCTGGTCAATGATGAACATAAAGCCATTGCCACCGCAATTGCGTCTTATGCTTATTAATCCAAATGGATTGATTGGCAGATAAAAAAACAGGCTCAATCGGGCCTGTTTTTTATTTGGATCAGTCGCGGTGAATAGCATAAAAATCAAGCTTGAGCGATTTCGCGGGGCGTGTGCTGTTTAAAGATCGGAACGGGCACGTTTTAGCGCCTGTTGCCATTTTTGTAAATGTGCCTGGCGCTGATCTTCTCCCATGCCGGGTTCAAACGCGCGTTCCAGCTGCCAGTTATCAGCAATATCACTTAAGCTATTAAATACCCCGGATTTAAGCCCGGCCATTGCCGCTGCACCCCAGGCGGTGGATTCTCGCATTTGTGGTCTTAACACTGGCACATTGAGCAGATCGGCCTGAAACTGCATTAGCATATCATTACAGCTGGCGCCGCCATCGACCCGTAATTCTTTGAGCGGTTGCTGAATATCTGACTGCATCGCGCTGAGAACATCGGCCACTTGAAAGGCAATTGCTTCAAGCGCTGCCCGGGCGATATGGGCTTTGTGAGTGCCACGCGACATACCGCAGAGCAGGGCACGTGCATCACTGTCCCAATGCGGCGTACCTAGACCGGTAAAAGCCGGCACCAGCACCACGCCATCGGTATCGCGGACCTGACTGGCCAGCTGTTCGACCTCGGCACTCTGTTGAATGATGCCCAAACCATCGCGTAGCCATTGCACAATCGCACCAGCCATAAACACACTGCCTTCAAGCGCATAATGGGTCTGGTTCTGGCATTGCCAGGCCAAGGTGCTGAGCAGTTTATTCTGGCTGTATTGCAGTGTCGAACCGGTATTAAACAGCATAAAGCAGCCGGTGCCATAGGTGTTTTTGGCCATGCCCGGCTCAAAGCAGGACTGGCCGAACAGGGCAGATTGCTGATCGCCCAGAATGCCGCTGATTGGAAGTCGGGCGCCGAGTAAGCCGGCAGCGGTATCGGCCACATAATGGTCGGAACTGATGATTTTTGGTAAGACCGAAGCGGGAATCTGAAAAAGTTGCAGCAGCTCTTCATCCCAGCTTTGGGTCTGTAAATTCATGAGCATGGTGCGTGAGGCATTGCTGACTTCAATTACATGCTCGGCGCCTTGGGTCAGGTTCCAGATTAGCCAGCTATCGACGGTACCAAAGGCAACATGACCTTGCGCTGCCAGTTCGGCCAGACCGGGAATATGCTTAAGCAACCAGACCAGCTTGCCGGCACTAAAATAAGGGTCAATTAGTAATCCGGTGGTCTGCTGTATTTTTTGTTGCAGTCCCTGTTGCAGCAGCTGATTACACCAGTCGGCTGCGCGCCGGTCTTGCCAGATGATGGCCGGCGCCAAGGGCTGGCCATGGCGTTTGTCCCAGACGATGGTGGTTTCCCGCTGATTGGTGAGGCCAATGGCCTGAATATCTTTGGCCAGAATCCGTGCGGATGCCAGCGCCTGTTGCACCACGGCCATCTGGCTGCTCCAGATTTCCTGGGCATCCTGTTCCACCCAGCCGGATTGCGGGGTGTTGATTTGGGTTTCGCGTTGCGCGCTAGCCTGAATCTGTCCATATTCATTAAAAATAATCGCGCGACTTGAGGTCGTGCCCTGATCCAGGGCGAGTAAATAAGTCATAATTTATACTGTTATCTGACTTGAAATTTAAAATATTAGCGCAATTATGTTATTAAGCGCAGATCTTGCGGTGAATAGTTGTGAAATGATCTCGTAATTTTCAACTTTTATGCTATGATGGCGCTGTAGTCTGGGGGTGTTATTGGCTTCGACGCTGATGATGAAACTCATAGATGCATGCCGAGAGCGCATTTTCTCTCGTAAATCAAATTTGCATTTAAATAGTCGCAAACGACGAAACTTACGCTCTAGCTGCCTAAGGGCCGCTTGTCCGCTTCACTGAATACTTGTGGTCAGTGAACCCGACCGAAGCGAACGCACACAAGTCCGTATAGAGCCAAGCCTCGGGGCTTTATACCAAACTTAGAGGATCGCACTTTGAACCCTGTTCGTCGGGTCTTAAAGTGTTAAAACAATAGACGATATCTAAGCATGTAGTATTCTCGAGCGTAGTGTTGGCGGACGCGGGTTCAACTCCCGCCACCTCCACCAGAATATATTTTATAAATCAGCCACTTATGTAAGTGGCTTTTTTATTTGCCACATTTTTGCCACATTTTTATTTCAACAAGTAGAAATATCAGTGGCCTTATGCTGTGTGTGCCACGCTTAATTTTGCAATTTCTTGCTTGTTCTTATCCGAAATGGCTAAACGTTTTAGTCCTGAATTTAAACAGCAAGCAATTGATTATGCACTTTCAAACTCGCACGAATCTTTAGCTGCAATCGCCCAGAAATTAGGTGTTGGTTATTCAACATTGGATAAATGGATTCGTGAAATCAATCCGGCGGGTTCAAGCAAACGCCAACTTTCACCAGAACAACAGCGGATTTTAGAATTAGAGAAAGAAGTCAAACAGCTCAGGGAAGCCAATGACATCTTAAAAAAAGCGCATGTGTACTTTCTGACAGATCATGCCAAGAAAAGTACACGGTAATTCAAGATTTGGATGTGAATGAAGTCACTGTATCTTCTGCCTGTAAATGCCTGGGTGTCAGCACTTCAGGCTATTATGCCTGGCGAAAACGCCAGGCCAATCCAGCGCAGAAATATAATGATTTAAAAGCCGTATATTGGCAGCATCATGCACGATTGGGTGCACCTTCATTAGTACATGACATGCATGATTTAGGGTACACCATGAGCGAACGAACCGTTGGAAGAATGCTAAAAAAACTTGGTCTACGGAGCAAGATTGCACGTAAATACAAGCATACGACTGATTCAAAGCATCGTTTGCCTACAGCACCAAACTTGTTAGATCGCCAATTTACAGTCATGCAGCCTAACAAGGTTTGGACAACGGATATTACCTATATCCGTACCAAGCAAGGTTGGCTGTATTTATGTGTGATGCTGGATCTATTTAGTCGTCGTATCGTGGGATGGCAAACCAGCCATCGAATAGACCGCCAATTGGTGTGTGATGCGTTTCATTATTCAATGGCTCGTCAGGGCTATCCAACAGGTGTTATGGTTCATTCGGACCAAGGCAGTCAGTACTGTAGTCGTGATTTTAGAGCACTCTTGCTGACAAATGATTGTATTCAAAGTATGTCTAGACGCGGCCTTGCGCAGTATACTGCTCATGGGATAATGCCGTGACTGAAAGCTTCTTTCATACATTGAAAGGCCATGTGGTGCATGGCAGTGTGTTTGTCACTCGAAAAGAGGCGAATGCGGTCTTGTTTGACTATATTGAGATTTATTACAATCGGGTCAGAAGGCATTCTGCAAACGGTTGGTTAAGTCCAGAAGCCTTTGAACAGAAATATATTAAAAGTTTAGAGGGATCGATTGTCCACGATACTGTCTAGGATCATAGGATTGGTGATGATAGGTTTATCTGTTATTTATTTTTCCTTACTTTTACAAAGAAACAAATACCAGTTTAAAACGGTCCATCAGCTTTAACTTTGTATGAGGGATATTTCTTTCTTGTTTAAAATAAGAAATTAGATGAGATTGCTTTTATCAATTCTCTTAAAACCAATAATTCCATATAAGTCTGGCTTCATCTTGATCAAGAGGATGATTAAGAGAGGAGTAGACCTAGATCATGAATTCTCCGACTGCGGATCACTCTTTAAAAATCCTTAAACTGGGGGTAAGATGTGACAACAGATTTTACCGTTGAGATCACAATGAGCTTTTTAAAAAAGAAAAATAGCGCGAGTTTTGTCTTCTTTATTATTACGCTGTACTCATTGATTGGTTTTGGTCTAGGCTATGTGATCTGGGAATATCTGCTGTAACGTTTTCTTAGTCGCTTTATCCAATAATTATTGAATCATCAGCAAGTTCTTAAACTTGCTGACCATCACTGTTTTGTATTCTTCCTCTAAAGCCGACCCTCATCCAGACGATCAGCTTTTATATGTAAGGATAAATTTTTTACGCTGTTTTCTGTGCCAATAATGTCGCAAAGCGCTGCTGAATACGCTTGCCCTGTTCATCGACACGGTGCAGTTCACCGATATTTTCATTGTATTTCAGCAAATTCCAGCCCTCATAATAAGCCTTTAACTCTCCGGCTTTAAAGCTAAAAGGGAAGTCCGGTTGAACCGGATAATCTTCACTATCCATTGCACAAACAATCAGGTTAAGGCCGCCAGCTTTGGTGCCCTGCTGCATCTGCCGAATTAGGGTTGGGATGGTGTCGGGTTGTAAAAACATCATCACCACCGTGCAATACACAAAATCGTATTGGCCCTGAATCTGTGGATTAATATTTAAATCCCGCAGTGCGGTGTGAATGTTCTGAATCTGTTCCTGCTGAATAATCTCGTTCAGGCGCTCCAGACTTTGGGCATTGACATCCCAGGCATCGACCTGAAAACCGTGCTGACTTAAAAACAGCGCATTACGACCACTGCCACAGCCAACATCCAGCGCTGTGTTGCCCTGTAAAGATGGCTGTGCGGCCAGAATTTCTGAATGGGTCGGGGTCAGTTTATATTTTTTGGCAAAGTAGTCATTGGCTGTGCAATAAAAGCTGAGCTGACATTCAATATCGGCACTGGCCGAAACAATCTTGTGCCACACTTGCGGCTCAAGCATGGGCGGTTGCTGTTCCGGGCTAAACAGATGTTCAGACAACAGCGTGCCTGCTTCATCGAGTAAGGCAAAATGCAATTCACCTTTTAAAACCTTCAGTTGGGCCCAAGTGCCGGCTTTGGTATTGTGCTGGCGTAAAAAGCCGGGCGGGATAGTGTCTTGTGTCCAGATCGGTAGCTGTTTATAGCATACGAGCGTTTGCATCTTTTCTCCATGTGCACTTGGGGTAAATGTCATTAAACCCTAAGCCTGCACAATATGCCAGAGAAGGAAGGGGAAAGGGCATGATTTCATCGGCCCACTTCCAATTATCTAGATGACTCAATCCATACTATTTCAGCCATGAAGATTCAGCTCAAAATGATCTCCACATTTCCATTTTTGCAGATGTATTAGCGTTTTGAAAAATACTTCAGTATCAAATGGTGAGAATTTAAAATTGAAAACCAGATCACATTTTGGGCTTATAAAAGCGTCTACCCTTTAGAAAATTATCAACTGACCCGTTGGCGGGTGGCTAAAAAATAAGTAAAACTAAGTGAATGATATAAAATCATAAATATTTTATTGCTTTATTTTGAAAGCAAGGGCAAAAAGCAAAAAAACGGGATTAACTAACAAATGTATACACAAATAATAATAAAATAATGGTTGAATCTGCGCAATTGCTCGAATGTAGCATCGTATCTTCTTGTCTGTACCATGAATTCCGCGCGCCTTATGTCTCCTCTATTTCAGTTTATTAAAGCGGTCCAGATTTTTGTTTTCTTTCTTTGTAGTATGCTCATGGGTTGGGCACAGGCGGGAAATGAAATGAAAAACTTGACGATCCTTGCCTACCACGAAGTCACTTCTGAACCACAACCGTTAATGCCTGAATATGCGATTGAGCCTAAACAATTGCAGCAGCATCTGGACTGGCTGGTACAAAATGGCTTTCAGTTTATTGGCAGTCAGCAACTGTTAGAGGCACAGCAACACAACAAGGCGCTACCGGAAAAATCAGTCTTGCTCAGTTTTGATGATGGCTATCAAAGTTTTTATCAGCATGTCTATCCTGTTTTAAAACAGCGGAATATTCCGGCTGTGTTGTCGGTGGTCGGGCACTGGTTAGAACCAGCAGAACAGCAACAGGTTAATTTTGGCGGGAAAATGGTGTCACGCCAGCATTTTTTAAGCTGGGCACAATTAAAAGAATTACAGGCCAGCGGTCTGGTGGAAATTGCCAGCCACAGTTATGACCTGCATAAAGGCATTGTGGCCAATCCGCAGGGCAATGAATTGCCGGCCACCGTAGCACGTGCCTATTTTCCGCAGCAGCAGCGTTATGAAGATGACAACGCTTATCAGAAACGCATTCAGCAGGACTTAAAAGCCAATCAGCGCCTGTTGCAAAAACATGGCCTGAAAGCACCAAAAATTATGGTCTGGCCCTATGGTCGCTATAACTTGCATACGGTAAAAATTGCCGAAAAACTGAAGATGCCAATCAGCCTGACGCTGGATGATGCCGAGAATCAACCTGTAAACAGTTTTTCCAGATTGCCGCGAATTCTGATTCAAAAACACATGGATGCAGCGCTGCTGGCTAAAGAAATCCAGAAACATCAGCAGCAGCGCACGGACAATGACCGTCCGCAAAAGATCATGCATGTCGATATTGACTATATTTATGATCCGGACCCGCAGCAGCAGGAACGTAATTTAGGCTTATTGCTGGACCGGATTCAGCAGATTGGCGTCAATACCGTATATTTGCAGGCATTTTCTGATCCGGATGGCAATGGCTCGGCCGATCTGGTCTATTTCCCGAACCGTTATATTCCAATGCGTGCCGACCTGTTTAACCGTGTGGCCTGGCAAATCCAGACCCGGACTCAGGTACGTCGTGTCTATGCCTGGATGCCGGTATTTGCCTGGGAATTACCGGTCTCGAATCCGGTGGCCCAAGATCTGGTGCAAACCGAGCAGCCACATAGCGGCAAGCATCTGAACATGGGCTATCACCGTTTAAGCCCATTTTCGCCGCGCGCCCGCAACACCATTAAAGGCATTTATGAAGATCTGGCCAAATCGGCGCAGTTCAACGGTATTATTTTCCATGATGATGCCACCTTGTCCGATTATGAAGATGCCAGCAGCTGGGCCAAAAAGGCCTATCAGCAGCAGGGCTTAGCCACCGATCTGGCACAACTGCGTGCTGATGATACTGCCTTGCAGAAATGGACAGCTTATAAAGTCAAAGTGATTGATGATTTTGCCATGGAGTTGGCCGAGACCGTACGTCAGTATCAGCCTTATTTGCAGACCTCGCGTAACCTGTATGCACAGGTGGCACTGTCGGCCTATTCAGAAAACTGGTATGCCCAGTCGCTGGAACAGTCGCTAAACCGTTATGACTTCACCGCGATTATGGCCATGCCATATATGGAACAGGTCGATGATCCGGCGCAGTTTTATCAGCAGCTATTGAGTCGGGTGCAGCAGTATCCGCAAGGGCTGCGTAAAACGGTGTTTGAATTGCAGGCGGTCGACTGGCGCAGTGGCAATAAAATTCCATCTGCGGAAATTGCGGAAACAATTCAGAAACTCTATCAGGCCGGTGTGAAGCACATTGCCTACTATCCGGATGATCCAATCCAGAATCATCCTGATCCGGCTGTGCTGCGTCAGGCCTTCCAGTCTCAGCCCGCATCCGCACCGTAACAGGCTAGAGGAACAACCATGTTGCAAGAACTCTGGCAATCGGTGCTGAACTTTGTGTTTTATTATCCGCTGTTCATGTCCTATTTATGGATGATGGGCGCGCTGATTTTCTATGTCAAAGAACGCAAAGATCCGACCTTTACTCAGCCGCCAGCTTTACAGGAATATCCTTTGGTGGCGGTGCTCATTCCGTGTTTTAACGAAGGCGATAATGCCGAGGAAACCATCACCCAGGCACTGGCATTAAAGTATCCCAACTTTGAAGTCATTGCGATTAATGATGGCAGCTCGGACAATACTGGCGAGGTACTGAACCGTCTGGCGGCCCAGCATCCACGGTTAAGGGTGGTGCATCTGGCAGAAAATCAGGGCAAGGCCATGGGTCTGCAAGCTGGCAGTCTGGTCACCGATGCCGAATACCTGCTTGGAATTGATGGTGATGCCTTGCTTGATCCGCATGCCGCCAGCTGGATGCTGCGCCATTTTCAGCGTGATCCGGCGGTGGCAGCCGTTACGGGCAATCCGCGAATTCGCAATCGCTCGACCTTATTGGGCCGGGTCCAGGTCGGAGAATTCTCCTCGATTATTGGCATGATTAAACGTGCCCAGCGCACCTATGGCCGTATTTTTACTGTTTCCGGCGCGATTACCGCCTTTCGTAAAAGCGCGGTACATCAGGTCGGTTACTGGTCGCACGATATGCTGACCGAAGATATTGATATTTCCTGGAAACTGCAGCGTGCCGGCTGGAAAATTGAATTTGAACCGAATGCACTGGTCTGGGTACTGATGCCGGAAACCCTGCAAGGCTTATGGAAACAGCGTTTGCGCTGGGCCATGGGTGGGGCGCAGGTGTTAAATAAAAATATTGATGTAATTTTTAAGCCCAAGCTGAATTATTTGTGGCCGCTGATTCTGGAAATGATGCTGACTCTGGTCTGGTCATATCTGCTGCTGTTGCTGTGTCTGCTCTGGATGTTAAGTTTCTGCCTGCCTATTTTACCGTTGCCGGAACTGCAATCGCCATTTTTACCGCAAGGGGTGGGTATTGTGCTGGGCGCGACCTGTTTGTTCCAGTTTATGGTCAGCAAATGGATGGACAGCCGCTATGAAAAAAATCTGGCCAAAAACTATTTCTGGATGATCTGGTATCCGTTCATGTTCTGGCTGATTACCGTATCGGCCAGTATTGTGGCGTTTCCGAAAATGCTGCTGCGTGGGGAAGGGAAACGTGCACGCTGGATCAGTCCCGATCGTGGAATTAAACGTGACAGCTAACTGTCGCGATGTGATGTGTTGAGAGTAAAGTTGTGAAAGCCAATACTTTAATTATTGATTATCGCTATGAATTGCCGTGGCAAAAGCGTTATGCCTCGAACGTGTGTACCGCCGGCTTATGGCTGACCTGGGGCCTGTTGTGGCAGCCAGTTTTAAGCAGTCTGGGTTTACTGGATTTGGAACGGGATGCACTGATTCAGCAAGTGGCCCAGTTGATGCTAAGTATTCTGCAAAATGGTTTTAGTGCGCTGGTGGCTTGTGGCTTGAGTTTATGGCTGTGGACCAACTATATTCCGGCATATTCCATCCAGACCATGCAACCGGCACCGCTAAACCAGTTTGCCGAGCATTTTCAGCTGGAACCGGTGATGTTAACGCAATCCCGTCAGGCCAAAATTGTCACGGTCTATCATGATCAGGAGGGTAAGATTGTCGATTTACAGGCACATTCCCAGTACACTGTATCTTAAAGGTTGGCTGGAATTCGGCTGCTCTGGTTTTATATCTGCAAAAAAAAACAGGCAGCCTGATAAGCTGCCTGAATGGAGATAAGAATCGCGCTTGGAATGAGGACTAAAGCTTGCGCCAGACCTTGTTTTCATCTTGAAATGAAATGGTGAAATTAAATTCAGTGTCGGCGGTGACCAGATACGCTGTTGGCGTGGTCATCAGAACTTTTAAAATAGTGCCTGTCTCAAAATGGATAGGTGGGCAGTTCTCTTTCTCAAGTACCAGAGGCTGAATAAGTTCAACAGCTTTCACTTCCATCATGATTTCCCTCAAAAATGTATTATGTATCACATATTTATCTTAGCATTGTCTGGTCGGGAATATGGGTTTTATTTGTCAGATTATAAATAAGTAATTGATATTTTAAAAAATAAAGTTAAATTTTTAGTCTAAAAATTGGTATTTTAAGCTCTTGATTTTTTATTGTTTTACTGAAAATAGTCAGGGGGAGTATTGGGGTTTTATATTGCTTTAAATACTGGTCAGCGGAAAAATCGGTACTGAAAAGTACATGCGCTGTCGGGGAAATCTTGTATATTGCTCATGTTGAAGTCATCGCGTGGCGCATTGCACGCTGCAATGTTGTAAACGCTGCTTTTCAACATCTTGAAAAGAATAAAGGAAATAGAACACTGCATGTTTAAGTCATTTTTTCCACATCCGAAATGGTTTTTTAGTTCGCTGTTACTCTGGTTCATTCTTAATCTGGTGCTGTGGTATTCCGGTGGAGAAGGCTGGGGCACCATCATCGGTTTGCCTGAAGGCTATCATGAAGCAGAACTCCCGATTGGGGTTAGCCGTTTCTGGTCACCGGCATTTCTCTGGTTCTATCTCTGGTATTTTCTGGCCACAGCCATTTTTGCAATTTTCTGGCGGATTCAATCGGATAATCCCTGGCAGCGCTGGTCGGTATGGGGCTCATCTTTCATTCTGTTTAATATCTGGTTCTGGGTGCAGGTGAGCGTGGTCATTAACGCCTGGTACAGCCCGTTTTATGACCTGATCCAGCAAATGCTGAGTAATGGCGGCGGTGATGTGAATAATCTCTATGCCGAGATCATGACCTTTTTGTATGTGGCAATTGTGGCGGTGACGGTTTCGGTATTTAACCTGTTCTTTGTCAGCCACTATGTGTTCCGCTGGCGGACGGCAATGAACAATTATTACACCGCCTACTGGGACCGCTTACGTCATATTGAAGGGGCATCGCAGCGTATTCAGGAAGATACCATGCGCTTTGCCCGTACCACCGAAGGTCTGGGCGTCAGTCTGATTGAAGCGCTCATTACCCTGATTGCCTTTTTACCGGTTTTGGTGACGCTATCGAGCCATGTGAAAACCCTGCCAATTCTGGGGGAAATTCCTTATGCGCTGGTATGGGCGGCAATTGGTTGGGCGGTGTTTGGTACCGTACTGCTGATGGTGGTCGGTTATAAACTGCCAGGACTGGAGTTTAACAACCAGAAGGTGGAAGCGGCTTATCGTAAAGAACTGGTCTATGGGGAAGATCATGCCGAGCGTGCCGATCCGCTGACTTTAAAAGAGCTGTTTAGCAAGGTTCGTCTGAATTATTTCCGCCTGTATTTCCATTATGCCTATTTTAACCTGGTACGAATCTGGTACATGCAGCTGGACAATATTTACGGTCTGTTTGTGCTGTTCCCAAGTATTGCTGCTGGAGCGATTACCCTTGGCCTGATGATGCAGATTGGTAACGTGTTCGGTAAGGTACGTGAATCGTTCCAGTATTTAATTGCCTCCTGGCCAACCATTATTGAACTGCTGTCGATTTATAAACGTTTAAAAGCCTTTGAATCGACCCTGGATGATTAAGTCATTCCCAACTGACCCGCTGTTAAGGCGGGTTTTTTAATGATCGGATGAAAGTGTTAAGGCGTTCAGGTTTCGTTGTTAAAACTCTGGATATTTTGCATTTATCAGATGATAGTGCGGGGCAGTAGTAATAAATAAACGAGAAATATCAAGTAAAATCAATTGGCTAGATTTGTTATTTGCGCCTATTTGAGCTATGTTTTGAGTGGGGAAAAATAGAGAATAAAGACGTGAATGTCAAAACCTTCATGATGTTGGCTGGGGTCGGTGTCGTCTTTTCGGGCTGTGTCAGTGTAGAGAGTTTTAGTCCAGATGCCTTGAAGCACTTTGCTTCGCCACAAGAGCTGATTGCGAAAAAAAATCTGAATCAGGCCAATGGTTCAGCCAAAGCCTATGTATATGATTGGGGACCACAGCGTAAAGAGCTGGCGGCAGAATCGCTGATTCCTCGCAAATATATGGGCAGCTATTGTCAGTCGCAGCAAGGACATTTAAAACTGGCCTATAAAAGTACGATGTCGATGCTGAAAAACAGTTGGTCCAAAAAACTGTTGGCGACTTATCGCGATGTTAATCAGGGCATTGGTGCCTATCGCTGTGTCAGAAAAAATGGCCCCGACTGGATTGTTTCAATCGAGCCGGTCAGCGAGCGTAAACGCGATGGCCAGGGTGAGGTGCGCATTGTGCATTTACTTACTCAAGTCATGACGGAAGATGAAGCACGGCGTTTTTATCGTTCGGCATCTTCCAGCAGCAAGAAGGCTAATACGAATACCAATCGGAATAATAAAAACACTAAAGCTGTTGCCAAAGAGCCCGAACCAAAAGAAACACCGGAACTTCCAGCCGAGAAAACCCCTGCACCCGTAAAAGCGGCGCCTGTGGTGGCTGCGACCCCACAACAGCAGCAGATGAAATATTATGTCGCTGCACGCCGTGATTTAAACAGCGGCCGCAATGAGTTAAATGCCTGTAACAGCGCACAGCGGGCCTATAATTATGGCCGGTTGCAGGGCACCAATGCGCGGAATGTCTATGCTGAATCGGGGATTTTGCTGGCGCGTTGCTTAAGCGCTGTGCCGAGTTTTAGTAACCGTTTTTCCCAGCCCAAAGCCCGGGCCAAACGGATTTTGCAGGAGCTGGCCAACCAGCATAATCATGCCGGTGCCAAGCGTATGCTCAGGCAAATGAAATAGTCAGTATAAGTCACAAGGAGAAGCACATCACTTCTCCTTTTTTATACGCGTTACAGAGTCATAACAGGTGAGATTGCTACTGGCATGCTACAAATAGGCTATTTCTGGTATGAGCCGATATTAGTGAGGTATAGCATGATGCAGTTGAGTCTAAAGCAGCTACGAGGATGGAGTCTAGCGATTGCGCTCTTGGGTTGCTCACAAGTGAGTACGGCTGGTCCGGCCGTTGATCAGTTGAGTGACTGTCTGGTGAAGTCGACCACGGCAACTGATAAAACCGCGGTCTTACAGTGGACCTTTGTAGCGCTATCTGCACATCCGGATTTGAAACACTTGAGTCAGGTGACGCCAGAACAAAAACAGGCTTTAGATCAAAAGCTGGCAACCGTTTTGCAGCGGATACTGGTAGAGCAATGTTCTGCGCAGGCCAAAGCGGTGATTCAGGCTGAGGGCATCCAAGCGGTCGGCAGCAGTTTTCAGGAGCTGGGACAAATTACCGGTGAAGAACTTTTAAAGACGCCTGAAATTAAAAGTCAGCTGAATGGTGTACTGCGTTATCTGGATTTAAACAAGTTGATGATGACCTTTTTGACGCCAGATGTGTGGAATAAGTTGGGGGTGATTCGGGGGGAATAGGTGGTTTTGGGGTTTATTTGAAAATAGTGATGATGATTTTAATCAGCCAGTAAATGGGGTAGAAGATCACTTCAATTCCATCGGAAAAATCTAATCCACGTTGTTTTCTGCGTGGTTCAGGCTGCCTTTCAGAGAGCCATTTACGGTATTTAGGAATCATCAACAAAATGATGATAACCAGTGCGAATAGGCTTTGTTGCACAAACCTATCTGTAAAGGCTTTTTCAGCGATATAATTTTCAAATGAAGAAGCCTACACACAAAATCTACCGCACAACCAATTGGCCCGCATATAACCGAGCACTCATGAGTCGCGGAAATATTGCCATTTGGTTTGATCCTGCTACGCAATGGTATGCTCCATCAAAAGGCAAACAAGGGCGAAATCAAACCTACTCCGACGCAGCTATCCAATGCTGCTTAATGATTAAATCCTTATTCCGTCTATCTTTACGTATGGTCACTGGCTTTGTGCAAAGTCTGATTAAACTTTGCGGATTAAATTGGACCGCACCAGATTACAGTACGTTTTGTAGAAGACAAAAGCATATTGATATTGCAATCAGCTACCAAAAAAGTAGCGATGGGCTGCATCTACTCGTAGACTCTACAGGCATGAAGTTTCTAGGTGAGGGCGAATGGAAACGCAAGAAACATGGAGCTGAATATCGTCGCCAATGGCGTAAACTACATATTGGTATAGATGCCAAAACCCTACAAATACGCGCTATTCAGCTCACAACCAATAATGTCAGTGATTCACAGGTGCTTGGTGATTTACTTAATTAGATTCCACAAGATGAGCAGATTGACTCTGTTTATACCGATGGAGCTTATGACACCAAGCAATGCCGTCAGGTCATTGCAGATCGGCAAGCGCATGCGGTGATTCCACCTAGAAAAAATGCGAAACCATGGAAAGATACAAAGAGTAGCTCGCTAGAGCGAAATGAATTACTTCGAGCAATTAAACGTTTAGGCAGGACACTATGGAAAAAATGGTCAGGCTATCATCGGCGAAGTTTGGTTGAAACTAAGATGCATTGCATCAAATTATTAGGAGATAAACTCAGTGCAAGGAGTTTTGATAGCCAAGTGAATGAGATCCATGCACGTGTAGCAGTCCTTAACAGATTTACGGAATTAGGTCGCCCACTTACCCAAGTTACGCCTTAAATTTGGCTCAATTAGGGGCGCTTTGCATTTCAAATCTTTGTGCAACAAAGCCGTTATTACCCTAAACACAAATTAAATATCAACTTCAAGAATAAGATAGGACATAGCAACAGCAGGAAAACTATAATTTAATGATTTAAGATATACTCCTTTACAACATTTTTATTCTAATACTGGAAAAAGGATGGCAGTAGAAAATTTGACGGAAGTTCTAAATGTACTAAATATTCCATTTTATAATAAACCTGATTTTTGGATTAGTGTGATAATTGGGGGGTTAGGTGTTGGTTTTTCTTTTTTTGCATTTCTAGAAGCACGTGCAGCTAAGGAGGCTGCTTCTAAATTAGCAGAAACTGTAAAAATTCAGACAGTTGTAATTGAATTTACGGAAATTATGCAACGACTAGATAAATTAGATTATTCCTTAACTTTTTTTCAAGCTCGGGATTTGTTAAGTGAAGTGAGTCGTAGATGCCGACGGCTAATTGCACCATTTCAAGAAGAGAATGATCTTAAAACTATTTGTGAATCTCTTAAGACATCTTTAACGGTTGCAAAAAGTCAGTTAGATTTATTAATTCCTTCTAGTGGTGATGAAACTCCGAATTCAATTTATTTTGGGATGCAAAGTTCTTTAGGTGATATTACAAATCATGTTGCTGAAATTTTGGGTCTTTTAGAAAAAAGAAGTTTTAAAAATTAGAGGTTAAAATGGAAAGTAATTCTTTAGCACAATATTTGTATGAAATAGCTCAAAGATCAGCTAATGCTCAAATTGATTGGATACAGCCGAATCCTTCAACATATCAATGGAATTCTGAGGAGAATGGGTTAACAGTGACTATCCAAAGAGCTACGAGTAATAAAGCTTTTAATTCCTTACTTGGCTTGGATAGTACTCCAGTAAATGTGAGCTACCTATTTCAAGTACTTGAAAATCGTACTAAGCAGATCGTAGTTTCTATATCTTCAAAAGAAAGACCCGAGTTTTTTGATGTTCTTAATGAAATATATTTAAACGTTAAACATGGAATGGATAAAAGATCATCTGATGTTTTAGCAAAGTTGTTACGTTTTAAATAGCAGATAGATCTCTGTACACGACAAAAATAGATAACTCATTGAAATAATGTCACAATAATTGTTTTCTAACGACGAATACTATGACACATCTCAATGAGTTATATCTTATCTTAAACAAATCTCTAAAATGGAACAA
>NZ_VPCK01000019.1:0-48585 GCF_013418255.1 Acinetobacter sp. YH12155 | reverse complement strand
GTGATGGGAGAGCATGTTCAAGAGTGGATTCTAAATGTTCAGATAAAGACATAAAAAAATGAGCGTATTTACATACACTCATTTTTACTACATTTTACTAAAATTTGCTTAACTGACTGGCATTACCGCAGGTCGGGGCTTTTTTTAATGGGTGAATTTTAAGCAGTCTGTTAGTGAAGAGCGATATTGTAAGATCAAGCGAAAATACGTAGGAACGTACTGAATGGCGCAGAGCAGACATACCGTCTTATAGAGATGATCGCTGTATCACATCTCTAGGTCTTTCCATCCCTCGAGATAATCGGTTGGGGACAAAATAAAGCAACTAAATGAATAACATTCCGCAGGCGGTGCAAAAACAAAAACAGCGGCCGAAGCCGCTGTTTTTGATCTTAGGTTTAATTAGTGTTCTTGCTGGATACCCGCAACCAACCAGTCCTGGCTAGAACCTGCTGGCTTAACAAAATGCCAGATTTCAGTGAATGGCTGTGGCAAGCTGTTTAAATCTTCACTCACCGTACCGGTAAAGCGCACACTCACTACATACTGACCATTTTCAGTAGCAGAATCGACCACCATCGCATTCAGGTTAGAAAACTCAGCCACATCCTGATCCTGATTGGCCATGATGTCCTGATACATCGACTGGTACAGATCAGGGGTTAAATAACGCTGAATTTCAGCAATATTGCTGGCCGTATTCATAGACTGAATATGGTTAAAACGCTGACGTGCAACACGCAGAAAGGCTGCTGGCTCCGTACCATCTGGTAACTGGTTACCACTGTTGGTGTACGCGGTACCAAAGGCAGCGTTATTCACTGGTGCTGCACCAAATGGCGCATTGTTGGTTGGGGCTGAACCACCGACGTTCTGGCCAAAGATATTGGTGTTATCGCCACCGGCACGTGGTGCAGCAGCAGATTGACCAAACGGTGCGTTATTGGCACCGTTATTTGGCGCATACGGGTTATTGGCTGCTAATTTTTTTTTTGCGCCCATCTTGCGGAAAATGAAGAAGGCGACTGCTGCAGCGAGGAGAATCCAGATCCAGCCTGGGATTCCACCTTCTTCCTCCTGTTGAGCCTGTGCCTGGCTGGCTGGCTGATCATCTGCTAAGGCATTGGCAGCCACTGCACCAATCGCAGCACCTGCAACACCCGCAGCGACCATACCACCGACACCCGGACCAGATTTTTGCTGCGCAGGCGCAGTAGCTGGAGCGGGCTGTTGTGCAGGAGTAGCTTGACGAGGCTGTTGGTAAGATTGAGTTGGTGTTGCTGAACGGCTCATGCCATGGCTTTTACCACCACCGGCACGTTTTGCTTCGGCTGCTAAAGGGGCAACCAAGAGGGCAGCTGTTAAAATACCAGCCATCAAACCACGCTGTCGAACTTCCATCAATTTTTCCTATTTAAAAAAAGAAATTTATCGCCCTGTATTTATGCAGGCATTTGTCCCGAATTTCAATACAGAATTCAGCTTTTTTCACATGAAAAGCTCAAAAAATAGGGCAAAGGCTCTAGTGCAGTTCTTCACTTAAACTCATGGCCTCGCTCAGGGCTTCATGCAAACGGGCCACCGCAATCACCTGCACCCCTGGAATCGCTTTTTGCGGTGCATTGGCACGTGGCAAAATAATATATTTAAAGCCATGTTTAATCGCTTCTTTTAGACGTTCCTGACCATTCGGCACCGGACGGATTTCACCGGATAAACCGACTTCACCAAACACCGCCAGTTGCTGGGGCAGGGCTTTGCCGCGAATACTCGAAGCACAGGCCAGCAGCACCGCCAGATCGGAGCCGGTTTCGGTAATTTTCAGCCCGCCGACAATATTGACATAGACATCCTGACCGGACGTCTGCACGCCGCCATGGCGATGCATCACCGCCAGTAGCATATTCAGCCGGTTTTGTTCTAAGCCAAGTGCGACCCGGCGCGGCTGACCATGTGCATCATCGACCAGTGCCTGTACTTCCACCAACAGCGGTCGTGTACCTTCGCGGCTAATCATCACAATTGAGCCGGGAATGGCTTCATCATAACGGCTCAGGAAAATCGCTGACGGATTGGCCACTTCACGCAAGCCTTTATCGGTCATGCCAAACACGCCCAGTTCATTGACCGCGCCAAAACGGTTTTTGACCGCACGAATCATCCGGTAGCGGGAATCGGACTGACCTTCAAAATACAGCACACAGTCCACCATATGTTCCAGCACACGTGGCCCGGCCAATGCACCTTCTTTGGTCACATGACCGACAATAAACAAGGCTGTGCCACTATTTTTGGCAAAACGGGTCAGGAGCGCCGCCGATTCACGGATTTGCGATACGCCGCCCGGAGCAGACTGCAAGGTTTCAGTATATAAGGTCTGGATGGAGTCCAGAATCGCCACCGCAGGACGTTGCTGGGCCAGTACCTCACAAATCCGTTCCACACAGGTTTCAGCCATCACTTTGAGCTGATCGGTCGGTAAATCCAGACGCTGCGCGCGTAAGGCCACCTGTGATAAGGATTCTTCACCAGTGACATATAAGGCAGCGCTGTTGCTGGCGGCCATATGGGTCGCGGTTTGCAGTAAAATGGTCGATTTCCCAATCCCGGGATCACCACCAATCAGCACCACTGAACCAGTGACCAAACCACCACCAAGTACCCGGTCAAATTCGCCAATACCGGTGGCAAGGCGGGTTTCGGTAGAGACTGAAATCTGGTTTAAAGTAGTTACAGTTGAGGCCTGACCGGCATAGCCGCCGCCCATACGTGGCTGGGCACGATGGGTCACCGCAGGGGCAATGCTGACTTCGGTTAAACAGTTCCATTCACCACAGTCTGAACATTGACCAGCCCATTTAGGATGATCTGCGCCGCATTGTTCACAGCGATAGACACTTTTTGCTTTTGCCATAAATAAACGTCTGGAATGTGTTTTTTAAATCTTGCCCCACAGCATACAGAGGAAATGCCGATTTTCAAATTGTTGATACGCCGGCAAAGAAAAACCACCCGCAGGTGGTTGATCTTGTAGTTTGATTTGAACGCTTTAGTAGAGTTCGCCGGATTTGCGTCGTGCAATAAAATCTTTCGATTCTTTGGCAATTACACCCGACAGCAGCAATAAGGCAATCAAGTTCGGTACTGCCATTAAACCATTAAAGGTATCGGCAAACAGCCAGACCAGATCTAGAGTTGCGACACAGCCAATAAACACCGACGCAATGTAAATCAGGCGATACGGCAGTACAAATTTCTCACCAAGCAGATAGGTCGCACATTTTTCACCGTAATAGCTCCAGCCTAAAATAGTCGAATAGGCAAAGAAGATCACCCCGAAAGTCACCACCCAGCCCCCGATTCCCGGCAGCAGTTTGTCGAATACGCTAATGGTCAGTACTGCACCGTTCTGATCACCAAAAGACTGGCCGGCCATAATAAAGCCCATGACCAGCACAATACCGGTAATTGAACAGACAATAATGGTGTCAATAAAGGTACCAGTCATTGAAACCAGACCCTGACGTGCCGGATGGTCGGTTTTGGCCGCAGCGGCAGCAATTGGCGCAGAACCCATACCGGCTTCATTGGAGAAGACCCCGCGCGCAACACCATAACGGATCGCGGCACCAATCGCACCACCTGCGGCAGCTTCACCGGTAAAGGCATAGGTGACAATCATTTTGAGTGCTGGCACCACCAGTTCAAGGTTATTCAGGATGATGACCAAACCACCGGCCATATAACCAACCGCCATAATCGGCACAATAACCGAAGAGGCTTTGGCGATGGATTTAATCCCGCCCAGAATTACCAGGGCTGAAAATACGGTAATGATGATGCCGGTAATCCAAGTTTCCAGGCCAAAGCCATTTTCAACGGCCAGTGCTACCGTGTTGGATTGCACCGAGCTACCAATCCCGAAGGAGGCCACTGCACCGAAAAAGGCGAAAATCAGCGCCAGCCATTTCCATTTCAGGCCACGTTCAATGTAATACATTGGACCACCGGACATTTCACCTTTCTCGTTTTTTACCCGGTATTTGACCGCCAAAACACCTTCGCCATATTTGGTCGCCATCCCGAACAGGGCGGTCATCCACATCCAGAATACGGCGCCCGGACCACCGAGTACGCAGGCTGTGGCCACACCGGCAATATTACCGGTACCAATGGTGGCAGAAAGTGCGGTCATGAGGGAGGCGAATTGGGAAATATCGCCGGAATGTTTGTCCGGGTGTTTGCCAAAAACCTGTTTAAAGGCCAACGGCAGCATCCGGAATTGCCAGAACAGCAGGCGGAAGGTCAGGAATATCCCGGTACCGACAATCAGCACCAGCATATATGGGCCCCAGACCCAGCCACTAAGGGTTTCCATGAGTGTTTGTAAATCTTGCATCATTGTTTCTTCTTATGTCTCAAAATAGATATTTTGTTTTCTATATAAGCAATTGATATGCCATGCTCATCCTGAGCAAGAGATATAGTTGCGTGCTGCATTTTTATTTGTTACACAGAATTTATGTTTTGACAAGAAAATTGATATAAACCTTGTCAATCCTCCCTTTGGATAAATTGATAACTTTTTGTTATGAGAAAAATAAATTAAATTTAATTATTCCGTAGAAAATATAGATGAAGCGGCATTTCTTTTTGTTTTCTGATTTCTTTTACGTTAGTTTGTCGTGGTTAACACTGAAGTTGAATTCAATAATGTCGTATCAAAATACAAGTTCGTCACAAGAAAAAGGCAATCTGCAGCGAAGCTTATCCAACCGGCATTTACAGCTGATTGCCATTGGTGGCGCCATTGGAACAGGACTGTTCATGGGCTCAGGCAAAACCATCAGCCTGGCCGGGCCATCGATCCTGATTATTTATATGATTATTGGTTTTATGGTGTTCTGCGTGATGCGGGCGCTGGGCGAACTGTTGCTGTCCAATCTGCAATATAAATCCTTTATTGATTTCAGCACCGACCTGATTGGCCCGTGGGCCGGCTATTTTGTTGGCTGGACCTACTGGCTGTGCTGGATCACCATCGGGATTGCAGACCTGTCGGCGATTATTTATTACCTGCAATTCTTTAATGGCGGGATGCCGTTTACGCCTGAAGAAGGGGTGATGATCAGTATTGCAGCTATTGTCTTCATTATGGGCTTAAACCTGGTGACCGTGAAGCTGTTTGGTGAAATGGAGTTCTGGTTTGCGCTGATTAAAATTATTGCCATTATTGTGCTGATTGCAGTCGGTTTATGGATGATTTTTACCGGTTTTACCTCAGATGCCGGTACAGTCGCATCCTTTACGCATATCTGGAGTCATGGCGGCTTGTTCCCGACAGGTACCATGGGCTTCTTGGCCGGTTTCCAGATTGCGATTTTCGCCTTTGTCGGGGTAGAGCTGGTCGGTACCACAGCGGCTGAAACCAAAGATCCAGAGAAAAACCTGCCGAAAGCAGTGAACTCGATTCCGGTACGTATCATTATTTTCTATGTATTGGCCTTATTAATTGTGATGTCGGTGACGCCATGGAACCAGATTGATCCGAATATCTCGCCTTTTGTAAACCTGTTCAGTCAGGCGGGCATTGCGGCCGCGGCGATTATCATGAACCTGGTGGTGCTGTCTTCAGTGATGTCGTCCATGAACAGTGGTGTATTCTCGACCAGCCGGATGCTGTTTGGCCTGTCACGTGAGCAGCAGGGTCCTAAAGCCTTTGGCCGTTTAAATAAACGTGCAGTCCCGGCCAATGCGTTGTATTTCTCGGCGGTGTGTCTGCTGTTGGGTGCAGCGTTACAATACTTTGTACCCGATACCGTGAAAGCCTTTACGTTGGCGACCACGCTTTCGACCATTCTGTTTATTTGCGTCTGGCTGATTATTATCTGGAGCTATATTGTCTATTACAAAACCCGTCCGGAACTGCATGCCCAGTCGACTTTTAAATTGCCGGGTGGCCTGTTTACCTGCTGGATGGTGATCATCTTCTTTATTAGCATGATCTATGTGCTGTCCCTGGAGCCAGATACCTTGCAAGCCTTAATGATCAGTCCGATCTGGTTTGTGATTCTGCTGATTGGCTATTTCGGTTTCTATAAGCCAAAACAGAAATAAGCCATTGCACAACAAAAAACGTCAGTGTCCAACTGGCGTTTTTTTATGGCACAAGCTAATCTCTAGCGTTTAACACTTTGGTCACAGCAGTGATCGCGTTATACTTCATGGAAAATTTTAAATAGGTGGTCAGATGCGTTCTGTCATTTGCTGCATCAGTTTATTGACAGCCAGTTTTGTACTGGTCGGTTGTGGTCAATCGGGAGCTTTACAGTTGCCGAGTGATCCAAATTACGACAAACGTGCCAAATATCTGTTATATCCCAATGTCGATTCAGAGCAACATCCTGAAGAGCCGACACCTGCACCGGTACAGCAACAGTTTGCTGCACCTGTAGCTTCGAATTCCACGACGACACCTTAACGTTCATAGAAAGGATACATTCATGAGTTTCACCCGCATCAATGGGGTTTTGCACGCCGAACAATGTTCTTTACAACAGCTGGCGCAGCAATTTGGCACACCACTTTATGTTTATTCAAAAGCAACCTTTGAAAAGCATTATTTAGATATGGATCGTGCTTTTGGCTTTATCGACCATCAAATCTGTTTTGCGGTCAAGTCAAACTCCAATATTGCGGTGCTGAATGTATTGGCCAAGCTCGGTGCGGGTTTTGATATCGTGACCGGCGGCGAGCTGGCACGCGTATTGAAAGCCGGTGGTGATGCTTCGAAAATTGTTTTTTCTGGTTTGGGCAAAACCGAAGCTGACATTAAAAAAGCACTGGAAGTGGGCATTGCCTGCTTTAACGTTGAATCCTATGCAGAGCTGGATCGGATTCAGAAAGTGGCGGCTGAACTGAAGGTTAAAGCGCCAATTTCTTTACGTGTGAATCCGGATGTCGATGCCAAAACCCATCCTTATATTTCAACCGGTTTAAAAGAAAACAAATTCGGTATTCCATCAGATAGTGTATTTGATACCTATCAATATGCAGCGTCGTTACCTAATCTGGACATTGTCGGGATTGACTGCCATATCGGTTCACAGCTGACCGAAACCCAGCCTTTTGTCGATGCGCTGGATCGGGTCATGCTGATGATTGAGCAGCTGAAACAGATGGGCATCACACTCAAACATATTGATATTGGTGGTGGTTTGGGCGTGACCTATAAAGATGAAACCCCGCCATCGGTTGAAGAATATGCCAATGCACTGCGCCCGGCTTTAGAAAAACTGGGCCTGAAAGTGTATATGGAACCGGGCCGGAGTATTTCCGCCAATGCCGGTGTGCTGCTGACCAAAGTCGATTTACTCAAACCGACCAATCACCGTAATTTTGCAATTATTGATGCGGCAATGAATGACCTGATTCGTCCTGCTTTATATGAAGCGTGGATGGACATTCAGCCGGTGACGCCACGTACCGATGTCGAAACCCAACAGTGGGATGTAGTCGGTGCCATCTGTGAAACAGGTGATTTCCTTGGTAAAGAGCGTGATCTTGCCATTCAGGAAAACGATGTACTGGCAGTGCTGGGTGCCGGCGCTTATGGTTTTGTGATGAGCTCCAACTACAACAGCCGTGGCCGTGCTGCAGAAGTGATGGTCGATGGTGATCAGGCACATCTGATTCGTGAACGTGAAACCATTGAATCACTCTGGGAACGTGAGCGTTTATTGCCTTAAGGAGTAAATCAGGATGTTTTTAGAATTTACCAAGATGCATGGTCTGGGCAATGACTTTATGGTGGTTGATTTAATCAGCCAGCGCGCCTATTTCGATAGTCTGATCATTCAGCGTCTGGCCGACCGTCACTTTGGTGTCGGGTTTGACCAGTTGCTGGTGGTTGAGCCACCTGATGTTCCGAATGCCGATTTTAAATACCGTATTTTTAATGCCGATGGCTCAGAAGTCGAGCAGTGTGGTAATGGCGTACGCTGTTTTGCGCGTTTTGTGCATGAGCGCCAGCTGACCAGCAAAACCAAAATCAAGGTGCAAACCAAAGCCGGGATTGTCGAGCCGGAACTGGGTCAAAATGGCTGGGTGCGGGTAAATATGGGGCAGCCGAAATTCCTGCCGCAAGAAATTCCGTTTATTGCCGATGAACCGGATAACTTATATGACCTGATGCTGGCCAATGAAGAGAAGCTGAGCATTGATGTGGTCAATATGGGTAATCCACATGCTGTGACCATTGTGCAGGATATTCTGACGGCTGATGTCGCACGTTTAGGTCCACAAATTGAATCGCATGAGCGTTTCCCGCAGCGCGTGAATGCCGGCTTTATGCAAATTCTGGATGAGCAGCATGCCCGTTTACGTGTGTTTGAGCGTGGTGTCGGTGAAACGTTGGCCTGCGGTACGGGCGCGTGTGCGGCAGCGGTTTCCGGGATGCGCCGTGGCTTACTGGCCAGCAAAGTTGAAATTGAGCTGGCGGGTGGCAAGTTACAGATCGAATGGAAAGAAGGCGATGTGGTCTGGATGACCGGTCCAACTGCCAATGTCTATGAAGGCCGTCTGGATTTACGTTATTTCCAGGGCTAATCTGACTATCTCCTATACAAAAGCACCGTTCTATTCACGGTGCTTTTTTATGTTAGGATGATTTGAGTTTTGCCTGCAGAGCCATGATGATGCATAAACTTGTTTTTCTGCCGGGTGCCTCAGGTAGTCAGCAATTCTGGCAGCCGTTAATGGCCCGGTTGCCAGCATCGGCCCGGAAAACCGTGATTGCTTATCCCGGTTTTGATGGGGTAGAAGCCGATGCCAGCATTCAGAGTCTGGCCGATCTGAAAACGCGGGTGATCAGTCAGATTGAAGAGGACAGCATTCTGATTGCCCAGTCAATGGGCGGAGTGTTGGCCATAGCCGCTGCATTGCAGCAGCCGAATAGACTTCGGGCCTTGGTGTTAATGGCTACTTCGGGCGGGCTGGATTTAACTCCGTTTCAGGCCAAAGACTGGCGTGAGATTGAGCCCCTGCAATGGGCCAAGCTGCCGCAGTGGTTTGTGGAAGATCAGACCTATTATCATCCGGAACAATTGGCCAGTATTGATCTGCCGGTGTTATTGCTTTGGGCCGATCAGGATGAATTGAGTCCGGTTGCCGTTGGTGAGTTTCTGGCCCGGCAGTTGCCGAATGCCCGATTGGTGATTATGCCCGATGCTGATCACTGGTTTGCATCCTCGCAGGCTGAACGTGTCGCCGGGGAGATCAACCGTTTTTTACACGACTATTTTTGCAAAGCTACTTTTTAAAAGACAATTTTTTACCAGAACATAGGATGGTGTGATGAAGTTAAGTGCTGAACAGTTACTGGAGATGTGGCTGAAACAACGCGAAATCCAGCATCAGTCGGCACATACTTTGCATGCTTATGCACGTGATGTTGGTGATTTCCTTCATTTTTGTCAGCAGAAAAACATGCCGCTGGCCGATGTGGAAACCGCTGACTTACGTGAGTTTCTGGCGTATAAGGTCGAAGCGCAGCAGCTGAGTTCCAGCAGTTTGCAGCGCATGTTGTCTTCTATTCGCCAGTTTATGAAATGGGCTGAACAGGGGAGTTATTTGGCGTTTAATCCGGCTGATGATTTTCAGTTAAAACGTCAGCCACGTCCTTTGCCGGGCATGGTCGATATTGAAACGGTACAGCAGATTTTAGATCAGCCAGAGCCGGAGTCAGAGCGGCAAAAACAGCTCTGGGTCCGTGATAAAGCGATTTTAGAGCTGCTGTATTCCAGTGGATTGCGCCTGGCGGAAGTACAGGGCTTAAGAATTAAAGATCTGGATTTTAACCGGCAGTTATTGAGGATTACCGGTAAGGGCAATAAAACCCGGGTGGTACCGTTTGGTTCTAAAGCCAAAGACAGTGTGATGCGCTGGCTACAGATTTATCCGCTGTGGCAGGGTGATTTTGTCCCGGATGCGCAGCTGTTTATTACGGAAAAAGGTCAGCCACTCGGTGCGCGGCAAATTGAAAACCGGGTCAAGTTGCAGGCCCAGCGTGCTGGTGTCAATGTCGATTTGCATCCGCACTTATTGCGACATTGTTTTGCCAGCCACATGTTATCTAATAGCCGTGATTTGCGTGCGGTGCAGGAGATGTTGGGGCACAGTAATTTGACCACCACGCAAATTTATACTCATGTCGATTTTGATCATTTGGCGCAGGTTTATGATCAGGCTCATCCAAGGGCGCAGCGCAAAGAGCAGGGCTGAATTGAGGCAAGTGAAAAGGACTTTCAATTCACGGGTGAAAGACTAGAATAGAGGTGTCAGGCATGAGCATGTGCCACCATTGTAGAATAAAAATAAAGGTGGAGATGGCGTATAAAGAGGGTTAATTTTTGACTCGAGTAATATTCAGAACGAGCACAAAAATTCCGAGGACCCAACCTGATTGATGATTTGGGAAAAATGTAAAGGCATAGATATGATTTCGGATATTCAACAAAAATATGAACAGCTGAGTCCGGCGCAAAAAGAAATTTTTGCCGGTTATGGTTTAAGACAGGTGAAACACTTTGTGGAAATTAACCTGCCAGCCATGCAGGCCATTTTACCTGAACAGGCCGTGATTCAAGGCATTAACGCACAAGGTAAGGTGCAGGCAGTTCATACGGAAACAGGTCAAGGCTATTTATGGATTTCCGATCGTCAGTGGCAGGAAAGCCAGCAATTGACCCAAACCGTCGATGCAACTGAAGATTTTATGCAGGTCTGGAAAGTGTTTAATCTGGCTGAATATGACCTGATTGATTTAAGCCACGTGCACCGCGACTTTTTGGATGGTCAGCAGGCTTAAATATAAGTACTGCGTGCAGCATAGCAAGAGAAGGTTATCTTGCGTGCTGCAACTTAACAATCTTCAAAATCGCCAACTAGGCTTATAAATCTTCCAGCGGCAGCTGAAAACTCTGTTTAATAATTTGACTTGGCAAATCGGTTTTGACACTGGTGATGCCATTTTTTTTGGTTAAATGGGTGGACTGAAATTTACGATAACTTTCTAAATCGGGCACCACCACTTTCAGCATCGCATCGCATTCCCCCAAAATAATATAGCACTCCATCACCTGCGGTAATTCTTTCATCGCCTCAATGAAGGTATCAATAGTTTCGGCATCCTGCCCGACCAGCCAGATCCGGGAAAATAAAATCAGTTGAAACCCAATCTTATGCGGGTCCACCACCGTAGTGTAATTCTGGATTACTCCGGCTTCTTCTAAAATTTTCACCCGTCTTAAGCAGGAGGACGGCGACAGGCCAATTTCACGGGCCAAATCGTTATTCTGAATGCGGCCATTGTTCTGTAAAGCTCGAATGATATTTTTGTCGATGCGATCCAGCTTTATTCGAACAGACTTTGGATATTGCTTCATAAATTAGAAGATAATTTGAAAAATTATTTAAATTATAGAATATTTGAAATCCTATTTTATAGCGTTTCGCAGATACTAATTTTCACTTTCTCAAGTACGACGGGAAAAAGGAAATGTCTGTATGGGTACTTTTTGCATTGACTGTGTTGCCGCTGATTTTTACGCCGGGGCCGGATATGTTATTCATTTTGTCGCAAGTGATGGGTAAAGATGCAAAAGCAGGCATGATGGCAACAGTCGGCGTGTGTAGTGGTTATCTG
Source organism: Acinetobacter sp. YH12155 (assembly GCF_013418255.1). NCBI lineage: Bacteria > Pseudomonadati > Pseudomonadota > Gammaproteobacteria > Moraxellales > Moraxellaceae > Acinetobacter > Acinetobacter sp. YH12155. The sequence continues at coordinate 36,881 of NZ_VPCK01000019.1, read as the reverse complement.
GTGCATTCGATTCTGGTGGCGTTGGGAATTGCCGCGATTATTGTGTCCTTTCCGCTATTATTTGAAGCGATTCGCTGGTTAGGGATTGCATATTTGCTGTATTTGGCGGTGGGTTTATTCAAGTCGGTATTGAGCAAGAAAAAGCTGGCGATTGAAAGTCGCAGCAGCAGTCATCCGGTGCGCAAAGGATTTTTTACGGCACTGTTGAATCCGAAAGGCATGCTGATTTACTTTGCGATTTTGCCGCAGTTTATTGATAAAACTGGAAATACCGTTACTCAAGGCTTGTTATTGTCCTGCATTTTTATTGGGCTAATTTTTATTGTGTACTGCGCGTTAAGTCTGATCTTTGCCAAAATCACCCAGAAAACCCAGCTGGATGAACGTAAACAGAAGTGGATTGATGGTACATCTGGTGGTTTACTGGCGCTGGCGGCCAGCTGGTTAATGGTCAATTAAGCTGTGAAATTTAGAAAAAGCATGTCCTAGGTCGACATGCTTTTTTATATGGAGAGCGTGAAAAAGAGAATTGTTACAAAAACAGAAATGAACCGATGGTCATCTTAGACCAAAGTCTGGCAGGGGATACAAACTGCTATCCTAAATGACATCAAAATAGCCAGGTTTCGGTCTGCTATGTTAAAAAATGAATAATAATTCATTTTATTGTGTTGGCTAGTTAATCAGAACAACTGATGTGATACATAAGATAAAAAGATAATATAAATCAATGGTTAAAATATGGCTTAATCTGGCTGACATATAGCTGGGTTAAGCTGGATGAAAAAAGTATGAACGCAACGTTCAGCTATTTTTACGCATTTTTACAGCTTCTTGGGCAATTGTGACTTGACCGAAATGCCAAACCCATTGCAAGATAAGACACCTACAAAAATTTAAGTGAAGAGTTATCTTAACTTTTCTCATCTTTTACATTTACTAAAACAGCCGAGGATTACATGAAGGCTCTTGTTGCTGTAAAACGTGTGGTTGATGCCAACGTTAAAGTTCGCGTTAAACCGGACAATAGTGGAGTTGACCTTACTAACGTTAAAATGTCAATTAACCCATTCTGTGAAATCGCCGTGGAAGAAGCGGTTCGTCTAAAAGAAAAAGGAACAGTTTCAGAAATCGTTGTTGTTTCTATCGGTCCTAAAGAAGCGCAGGAACAAATCCGTTCTGCTATGGCGCTTGGTGCTGACCGCGGTATTTTAGTTGAAACTGCAGATGAAATTGGCGCACTTGAAGTGGCTAAAATTTTAAAAGGTGTTGTTGAGCAAGAGCAGCCACAACTGATCCTTTTAGGTAAACAGGCAATCGATGATGACTCAAACCAGGTGGGTCAGATGTTGGGTGCTTTACTGGGCGCAGGTCAAGGTACATTCGCTTCTGAAGTGAAAGTAGACGGCGACAAAGTACAAGTGACACGTGAAATCGATGGCGGTTTACAAACTGTTGAATTATCACTGCCAGCAATCATCACGACTGACTTGCGTTTGAATGAGCCACGTTATGCGGCACTTCCAAACATTATGAAAGCGCGTAAAAAACCGCTGGATACCAAGTCTCCTGCAGATTACGGTGTATCAGCCGGGACTAAACTGAAAACTGTAAAAGTTGAGTCACCAGCTGAACGTAAAGCGGGCGTACAAGTGAAGTCTGTAGATGAGCTTGTTGAAAAATTAAAAAATGAAGCGAAAGTGATCTAATACAGAAGGATATAAATCATGAGTATTTTAGTTATCGCTGAGCACGACAACAAAGCACTAAATGGTGCAACGTTAAACGTTGTGGCTGCAGCTCAAAAAATCGGTGGTGATATCACTGTATTGGTTGCTGGTTCTGGCGCGCAAGCAGTTGCTGATCAGGCAGCTAAAGTTGCGGGCGTGAGCAAAGTATTACTGGCTGATGATGCTGCCTATGCAAATCAGCTGGCTGAAAATGTCGCAAAACTGGTTGCTGAATTGGGTAAAGGCTATAGCCATATCCTTGCAGCATCTACAACAACAGGTAAAAACATTTTACCTCGCGCTGCAGCATTGTTGGATGTCAGCATGATTACTGACATTATTGCAGTAGATAGTCCAAATACATTCAAGCGTCCAATTTATGCCGGTAACGCGATTGCAACTGTTGAATCTTCAGAAGCAATTGTTGTCGGTACTGTACGTGGCACAGCATTTGATGCGGTTGCTGCGGAAGGTGGTTCAGCTGCGGTTGAAGCTGCGGCATCTACAGGCGATGCAGGTATTTCTAAGTTTGTGAACGAAGAAATCGTGAAATCTGAACGTCCTGAATTAACAGCTGCACGTATTGTAGTATCAGGTGGTCGTGGTGTAGGTTCAGGTGAGAACTATCACAAAGTACTTGATCCACTGGCAGACAAGCTAGGTGCAGCACAAGGTGCATCTCGTGCAGCGGTTGATGCGGGCTTCGTTCCAAACGATATGCAGGTTGGTCAAACAGGTAAAATCGTTGCCCCTGATCTGTACATCGCTGTGGGTATCTCAGGTGCGATCCAGCACTTGGCCGGTATGAAAGATTCTAAAGTGATCGTTGCGATCAACAAAGATGAAGAAGCACCAATTAATGCAGTAGCTGACTACTGGTTAGTAGGTGACTTGAACACTGTAGTTCCAGAATTGGTTTCTAAAATCTAATTCCTGAACTTCGGTTAAAAAGACGCTCTTGCGCAAGCAGTAAAAGTTTTTACTTTGCTGTTTTGTTCAGGGGCGTTTTTTAGGCCTGAAAATAAGGATGACTGTGCCTTATAAAAGATTTGTGTTTCATTTGAATGAAAAGTGATAGAATTCGCCTTTCATTTTTTGTCCCGCGTTGTAATGTCCCTGTCCAAAACTGCTCACATCTTATTCATCAGTTTTCTGCTGATCGGCATTTATATTGGTGTCTGTGTTCATACCGCCTTATTTGCACCTGTTCAAGTGACTCAATTCCTGTTTAGCGAGTCGGGACCGTTTGAGAGCTTTAGTGCCTGGCTCTGGTATTTGCTGGCTGTACTGTGTGTGCTGAATACGGAGCTGAAGTTAAAGACACGTATTTTTACTGCTTTGGGCGCTGCGCTGTTGGGCTTAAGGGAAATGGATTTTCATAAACGTCTGTTCGATGACAGCTTTATTAAAACCAATTTTTATCGCAGTGCAGAAATTCCTTTTATGGACAAGCTGTTAGGTTTTATCTTGCTGTTGGCGATTATTTTCGTATTTTTCAATCTGGCCAAGATTTTTGTGCAGGCCATTCGTCAATTTAAGTCGAATCCGAATATTGCCTACCTGTTTATTGCCTTGACGGTATTGTGTGGTGGTTTGAGCAAGCTGTTGGACCGTACCAGCTCGACTTTAAATGAAGACTTTAATATCAAGCTGATGCAGCATACCGAGGTCATTATTATGACCATTGAAGAAGGCGTAGAGATGCTATTGCCTATTTTGCTGGTGGTTGCGGTCATGACTTACCGGAAAGTACTCACCAGCCCAATTAAAACATCGCTTTGCTGGGATCAAGCACGTCAATCTGGGGCAGATTGACGTGCTTTTTTAATGGGAAATGCAAAATCCGGGGCTGGCTTATTCTGATAAAAAGTGAATCAAGTTCTACAAATTCGGTTTTTTGAAAATGAGTTAAAATTTAATCATTAAACATTAGAAAATTAACGAGATTAAGATGAACAGGATGACACAAAAATAGGACTATTTATGCTATAATTCCCAGCTAAATTTTCGTTTTTTAACTCAAGTTTTGAGTTAAATTTTTTGCCAAATTTACGATATAAAATGCGGGCAGAAATCTGCTTGTATAACAAGGAGTATGCATGAGCGTATCGGAAATTAGACCGATTGCCATTGAGGATGAACTCAAGCATTCATATCTCGATTATGCAATGAGCGTGATTGTGTCACGGGCATTGCCAGATGTACGAGATGGTTTAAAACCTGTTCATCGTCGTGTGCTTTATGCAATGCACGAATTGGGCAATGACTACAACAAAGCCTACAAAAAGTCTGCCCGTGTTGTGGGTGATGTGATCGGTAAATACCATCCACACGGCGATTTCGCAGTCTATGAAACCATCGTTCGTATGGCGCAAGACTTCAGTCTGCGCTATCAACTGGTGGATGGTCAGGGTAACTTTGGTTCGATTGATGGCGATAGTGCGGCCGCAATGCGTTATACCGAAGTACGTATGACCAAGCTGGCCCATGAACTCCTGGCCGATCTGGAAAAAGATACCGTAGATTGGGTCGATAACTACGATGGCTCGGAGCGTATTCCTGACGTTCTGCCAACCCGTATTCCAAACCTGCTGGTGAATGGTTCTGCCGGTATTGCCGTCGGTATGGCGACCAACATGGCACCGCATAACCTTACCGAAGTGATTAATGCCTGCCTGGCCTATGCCGATAATCCGAATATCAGTATTGAAGGCCTGATGGAACATATCAGTGGTCCAGACTTCCCGACAGGCGGCATCATTTACGGTAAATCGGGCATTGTTGATGCTTACCGTACCGGTAAAGGCCGTTTGCATATCCGTGGTAAATATCATTTTGAAGAAGACCAGAAATCCGGTCGTACCACCATTGTCTTTACTGAAATTCCGTATCAGGTTAACAAGGCCAAAACCATTGAGCGTATTGCTGAACTGGTTAAAGAGAAAAAACTGGAAGGAATTTCAGAGCTACGTGACGAGTCCGATAAAGACGGTATGCGAATTGCGATTGACTTGAAACGTGGTGAGAATGCCGAAGTCATCGTCAATAACCTGTTCCTGAATACGCAGCTGGAAAACTCGTTCAGCATCAACATGGTCTGCCTCGACAACGGCCAGCCAAAACTGATGAACCTGAAAGACATCATTGCTGCGTTTATCCGTCACCGCCAGGAAGTGGTGACTCGCCGTACCATGTATGAACTGCGCAAAGCACGTGAACGCGGTCATATCTTGGAAGGTCTGACCGTTGCTTTGGCGAATATTGATGCCATCATCGAAACCATTAAAACTTCTGCCAACCCGGCCGAAGCGCGTGAGCGTTTACAGGCTGGCGAATGGGCCGCTGGTGGTGTGGTGGCATTGCTGGAAAAAGCCGGTTCCGTGTCTATTCGCCCAGATGAAATTGAAGGTGAAGATTTAAGCCGTCCATTTGGTTTGGATGGAGATGTTTATCGTCTTTCTCCAGCGCAGGTCGGTGCGATTCTGGAACTGCGTTTACACCGCTTAACCGGTCTGGAACAAGACAAGTTACATGCAGAATATTCTGAAATTCTGGCGCAAATCGCTGAATACACCGCTATTTTAAATGACTTTAATTTATTGATGGCGGTGATTCGTGAAGAGCTGGCGCTGGTATTGCAGCAATATGGCGATGCACGTCGCACTGAAATTGTTGAATCCCGCATCGACTTCTCGCGTGAAGATTTAATTCCTGAAGAGCAGGTGGTGTTAACCGTTTCACAATCCGGTTATGCCAAGACTCAGCCATTGTCCGATTATCAGGCTCAGCGCCGTGGTGGTCGTGGTAAGTCTGCCACAAGCATGAAAGAAGATGATTATATCCAGCATCTGATTGTCACCTCGAACCACGCGACCGTACTGTGCTTTACCGATGTCGGTAAGGTCTATCGCCTGAAAGTATTTGAAGTGCCGCAAGCTTCACGTGGTTCGAAAGGCCGTCCAATGGTCAACCTGTTGCCATTAGATGCCAATGAAACCATTACTGCGATTCTGCCGGTGATTGATGCACCGAAGAAATTCAAAGAGCGTCTGGCCGATTTCCGTAGTTTCGTGAAAGCTAACTCGGCGCAATTACAGCAAAATCAAGTAATTGCCAGCCATTATGCAAAGCTTGAAGCCGCGTTTGCAGAACTGGCAGATGGTGATGATCTGTCGGATGCCTTGCGTGTTCAGTTAAAACAGTTGGGCCTAGAGCTGTCAGCGACAGACCTGGATGATGAAATTGTTGCAGAATTTGCCGAGCAGGCTGAAAATCTGCGCAAAAACTTCTATGTGTTTATGGCAACAGCGTCTGGTACGGTTAAACGTGTCGAGCTGGAGCAGTTCAGCAATGTGCGTTCTAATGGTTTACGTGCCATTGAACTGAACGAAGAAGACACTCTGATTGGCGTGGCGATTACCGATGGCGAACAGCAAATCATGCTGTTCTCGAATGAAGGTAAGGCAATCCGTTTTGCTGAAACTGATGTTCGTGCCATGGGCCGTTCAGCCAAAGGTGTGCGTGGTATGCGTGTCACCATTGGTGCAGCTCAAGCGGAAGAGGCCGAAGACGATACAGCCGATAGCGAAGATGATGCAACCGATAGCAATTTTGTTAGCCGGATTGTGTCGCTGGTCGTGGTGCCAGAAACCGGTGAAGTGCTGTGTGCATCCGCCAATGGTTATGGTAAACGTACTCCGGTCGATGACTTCCCGACCAAAAAACGTGGCGGTAAGGGTGTAATTGCGATCAAGACCTCTGAACGTAACGGTGAACTGGTCGGTGCGGTGGCCATTGATGCCTCGAAAGAATTGATGCTGATTTCGGATGGCGGTACGCTGGTACGTACCCGTGCTTCGGAAGTGGCGGAAACCGGTCGTAATGCGCAAGGTGTACGTTTAATCCGTTTAGGTGAAAACGAAACGCTGGTGGGTGTAGAAGCGATTGAAGCCGTGGAAGATGAGTTGGAAATATTGGAAGATATTGAAAATACTGAATCTGCAGCTGATGATGTAACTGATACACAAGAAGCTGAAAAAGATGATGACAATACAGTAGAGGAATAAGTTCTGCTACTGATGAAAAAGGGCGCTTCGGCGTCCTTTTTTACACATCGGCTAAATGAGAGATAAATAATGAAAACCAGATTGATGCTTTTGACCGCAGCTATTGCACTTAGTGGCTGTAATAATGCAATGGACAGTATGCCCGATCTAAGCCCTGAGCAGGAAAAGGCTGCGCAAGTAGCTTATGAAGATTTGCGTGATGGAAAATATGACGAGTTTATAGCTCAGCTTGAACCGAAGTTGCAAGCAGAATTTCAAAATAACGAAAAAATCATGAAGCGTTTTTCACGTTCAATTCCGCAAGGTGAATATAAGTCCAAGACTATCATGAGGAAGAACTTCGAAGAAAATAATGGCAAACCAAGTGAATACAAAGTGAGTTATGAAATTGCCTATCCAAAAAATCTGGTTCAGTATGATGTGAGTTTTGACCAGCCGAATGGCAGTACTAAAATCCGCAACTTTAATATTCAGGTATTTGGTGAATAATTTTCAATGCGAATAGCCTGAGTAAATCCAGATTTAAGAACGTGGGCGTAGCCGATAATAGCCTAAGACCATACAGATGATGCCGATCACCAATAGATAAGCAAGCTTTCCTAGAATCATATAAGTGGGCACACCCATCTGATTGAGTTGAATAAACATCTGCACGATTTGGGTCGAAGGTAAGGCTTGCCCAATAAGTTGGACCCAGACTGGCATGGCAGCATGCGGCCAGGCGACTCCTGAAAGCATAAAGAGCGGAATCGAAGTAAAAACAATGATATGACCGGCGCGTTCTGGCATGTCCAGAAAACTGGCGAATAGTGTGGTAATACCAATCATGCAGAATACAAAGATGGGTACAGCCAGCAGCATGCCCCAGAAATTTCCACCACGGGGATAATCAAAATACCAGAAAGTAAAACCAAACAGGTAATAACAGCCCAGACAACCAATGGTCAGAATCGCCAAACTGATACCACTTAAGGTGGTCAGATTAATCACCTGTCTACTTTCTCGATACAACGCAATTAACATACTCAGGCCTAGAAAAATAGTCTGATGAATAATCAATGGCGCAACAGCCGGAAACACATAGCTGCCATAGCCAGAAAGCGTATTAAATAGTGGAATCTGGTGAATGGATAGGGCAGGAGAGAAGTGTGAAATCTCGCTAAAGCGTTCAGCATATTCACTTAAGGTATTTTCTACTGAAGAGACCAAGCCTAAACCAATCTGTTTGGTAATTAAAAAGTTAGCAGCACTTAAGTACAGTCCAATCCCGCCATTTTCACCATGCCGGATAGATTGAGAAAGATTATCTGGTAATAATAAAATCCCGTCAGCTTTTTGAGTTTCCACCCAATATTTAGCTTCAGCAAAATTTCCAGTCACCGCCTTAATCTCTATATTCGGGCTTTGGCTGACATGACTGATAATAGTATTGGTTAAAGCACTTTGCTCTTCATCGACAATAATAATCGGCAAGGCTTCTGCCTGTTCTGCCTTATATGCGGTCGGATAAAAAAAACTGTAAAACAGAACCGATAAAATCAGCGTGGTAAAAATACTGGTATTGCTAATAATGTCTTTAAAAGTTTGGCAATAAGCTTTCCAGAGTGATTTCATGGTGACACTCCTTTGGCTGTTTTTTTGAGAAAGACATAGGCCAGCACAGCATAAAGCACGACATAAATGACGAGCACGAACATCGGTTGCAGTGAAAGAGAGAGCGGACTGCCAATCACCCATTGCTCCGTCTGTAATTTGGCATAGGGTGTATAGGGAATAATATTGGCCCAGAACTGGGTGAATAGTGGGGCATTATTAAGGGGCAAAGTCACCCCAGCAAAACTGAGCGATGAACCACCATAAACTGCTAGTAGACCAAAAGATTTGGTCAGGTCTTGAGTGGCCAGAACCACCGCACTACTGATAAAGGCATAGGCACTATAGAACAGTATTTGCGCCAGAAGAATTGGCCATAATGACCCGGTAATAAACCAGCCGCGAATTTCGACCAGCCAAAACATCCAAGCCCAGGTCCAGCAACAAAATATTGCTACATAAACCAGATTTTTAGACAGCAGTGCCGACCACAAGTTTTGTTGGGCAATCCAATGACTAACAGTATGTCGTTTAATTTCCTGACCCACAGCAAAAGCCACACAGCAACATAACAGCAAGTGCAAAATTGCCGGCACCATGTAAGGTTCCAGATAAAATTCATAATTCAGCTGCGGATTATACAGTGGGGAAATTTTAATATTCGGTGTAGGTGCTTCCAGATAGGGGAGCGTGTTGCCCAGATACTGCTTGCCGGTAAATTCAGCCAGAGCCTGCAAGGTGCTAAGTAGCATAGCCGAAGAAATGGTATTCCCGATACTAAAATAACTCTGATTAAAAGCAATACTAATTTCAGCATCCTGAGCTTTGACCAGTCGTTGCTCGGCTCCGGCAGGAATATGAATATAGCCCCAGATTTTATTTTCGTTTAATAGCTTTTCGATTTCGACCGTTTGATCAGAAATGGTATGCACTTGTAGGGTATGATTCAAAGATAAATGATCATAAATCTTGCTGCTCAGGCTACTTTGATCCTGATCAATAATGGCGACTGGTAGATGATCCGGTTTGCCTTTGGCAAACATGCTGCCAAGTAAAATCAGAATACAGGCTGGGGCGAGCAGAACCAGAGTCAGATCACATTTCTCTCTGCATAAATAGCGTATTTCACGCTGAATACCCGCCCAGAATCCAGAAGCCATTTATTTTGGCTCTTTCAATTTAAACAGCACGCTCATGCCGACTTTTAGCTCAGGCATTTCAGTGACTGGCACAAGATGAACTTTAAAACTGCGGACATCATAACCACCGGTTTGGCGCGTGGTTTTAATGGTGGCAAATTCACCTTCAGCACTAATATTTTTTACTTTAAAAGTGGCTGATTGATTCAGTGCCGGAATAAAACCTTCAAGCTGTTGCTGTTTACCTAAAGCGGCATATTGGTCTTCACGAATATTCAGGCTGATCCAGCGTTCTGCCGAGATCAGGCTGACCACTGGCACTGCGGTTGCCACCAGCTCAGTGGCATTTCCATAGGTTTTGGAGACGGTACCATCAATCGGTGCCAATAATTCAGTTTCTGCTTCTAGTGCATTGGCTTCAGCGACTGCTGCACGGGCTATATCGACCTGAGCATCTGCTGAACTTTTCTGTTCTGGTGTACTGCCGCGTTTAGCCCGGGCATATTGCTGATAAGCAGCTTCGGTCATTTGGGATGCAGATTGTGAAGCTGCAAACAGTTCATCTCGGCGCTGGCGGGAAATGACGCCTTCCTTAAACAGGTTAGCTCCACGTTGATAGGAAGTTTTAGCGAGTTGCTCCTGTGCTTTTAGTGACTGCCAGTTGGCATACAGAGAAGCGATATTTTCTTCCTGAGAACCACGTTCTGCGGTGGACTGAAGTGCTAATGCAGACTGTAAAGTAGCTAAAGCCTGCTGCTTTTTCGCCTCAATTTCAGGACTATGCAATTTTACCAGCGCCTGACCTTTCTTGACGTTATCGCCTTCCTGCACATAAATCTTTTCAATCCGGCTTGGAACTTTAGTGGCCACTTGAACGGTTTCTGCCTCAACCCGGCCTTGTAGCTCGATTTCTGTGGTTTGATAGGTTTTCCATAGACCAAACCCAATCAAAGCAAGAATCACTGGAATTAAAGCTAAAAGCAGATATTTTTTGCGCGATTTTTTTTCTGTGCTTTCAGGATTATCTGGCTCTGATTCACTGTAATTGATTTCTGAAGCCGGTTCATCAACAGGATGTTCTGGCTTTTGCTCATCTGTCATGTCTGGCTCCATTAACGAATATAGTGGGTATTGGCATGTTGCATGTAATTTGGAAATTCAACAATTGAGCCATGGCTCTGTAATAAGGTCGCAAGAGACATCACATATTTAAAAGCATTTAATGCCATTTCTGCTTTTAAACTGCTGAGCATGTTTTGGGCATCGATGACCTGAGTGGCTGTCCCGACATCTTCCTTAAAGGATAACTCCTGAATACGCAGATTTTCCTGAGCTGCTTTCAGATTCTGCTGAAGTAGAGCATCACTTTGCTGGGCGCTGACTGCTTCACTAAATGATTTATAAATCAGGTTTTCAATCTCCTGCTGGGTACGCGCCGTCATGAGTTCAGCGGCATAGCGTTTCAGCTCAGCAGCCTGAATATTTTTATTTTTATCAATGCCTGAGAACAGGTTATAGCGTGCAGCTACACCCACAATCCAGTTTTGATGTTGATCCAGGCTATATTCACCAAACGCAAAAACATTTGGCTTTTTAGCGGCCTGCTGGGCTTTGACATTGGCTTTGGCCAGCTCGGTATCCATCTGCATTTTTTTGATCAGAGGAGAGTTCTGACTAAAACTGCTGAGCAGAATATTCACATTTTGTGGTTCAGCACGATTCACAAATAAAGGTGTGCTTAGCTCGGTGATATTGCTATCCAGCAACAGATTATTTAGCTGAAATAGGGCAGTATTCAGATTGGCTTGGGCATTTTGTTGTGCGCGTTCAGCATTGTTGCGTGCCACTTCGAACTGCATGCGTTGACCTTTACTGATAAAACCCTGCTGTTCCAGCTTCAGAGCATTACGATAATGTTGTTGCATGGCATTTGAATTAAAGAGTGCTGCATCCAGTAACTGTTTTTGTAGTTGAACATTAAAGTAAGACTGAATCAGTTCAAAACGCTGCGTGTCCTGTTGCTGCTGATTGCTAAGTTCGCTACGTCCTGACTGAATATTGGCAATTTCTTTGGCGCTACGGGTGAGGCCTCCGGTATATAGTGGCATCATCACGGAAACAGTGGGACGAATCACCTGATCTTCAAGGACTACATTAGACGTATCCGGAATCAGACCAACTCCGCTATGAATAGTATTGTTAAGTCCTTCACGCAGTGGATCAGTAATACCTGCAGGTAGATCCACACCATTACTGGCTTCCCACTCATTAAGCCGGCCATTCACGCCTTGAGAGAGTGAATTTTCTAGATTATTTTTAAACTGCTTTAATGGAATATCGACTTCACTATGAAAGGCATAGGCACGAACATTCAGGTCAACACGAGGTAGGCCAATACCTTTGACAGCTTCTGCTTCAAGTTTTGACGCTTGCTCCAGACTTTGAAAAGCCTGGCTACTATAGGAACGTTGCAACAATTGTTGTTCTGCATCCTTAAAGCTGATGCTTTGTGCATAAGCAAAACTGCCATACATCATAGATGCAAGCACAGTCAGACCCCAGCAGACACATTGTTTATTTTTCTTCATATTCATAAAGTGGTAATGTAAAAGTCACATTAATTCAGTCTAAGCTGCATTATAAATCAAGTGCTTGCAGTGCAGGAATGGGTTAAGTTGTAGTATTGTTGTAATTTGAAACAATTCACTTCTCAAGTTTCAAGCTGATAGTTCTATGTCACTCTAAAACTTGAGCCGAGTTTAAATTCATTTTTCAATTATTTTATATTAGCGGCCGATTCAACATCTTCTAAGCATTGGATGAGATTGAATATTTTTAGCTGTACAATTTCTCATAAATGAAATCACCGAGTTAGAACAAAAAAATCAAAGATATTCAAATTATCCCTCGAATCTAGATTGGTTTTTTGACTCTATCTTCATTCTTGGATAGAAATAATTTTGTGCAAGCGGCGTCCAGATATGGTTAAATGCCATCATTTTATTGTGTTTCACCTTGACAAGGAAAAATCATGCGCGCGTACAACTTCTGTGCTGGTCCTGCTGCATTACCTACAGCCGTTTTAGAAAAAGCCCAAGCTGAAATGCTGGATTGGCATGGCAAGGGACTTTCCATTATGGAAATGAGCCATCGTAGCAAAGACTATGTGGCTGTTGCAGAAAAGGCTGAAGCAGATTTACGCACTTTAATGAATATTCCTGAGAACTACAAAGTATTGTTCTTACAGGGTGGGGCATCCTTACAATTCTCGGCAATTCCATTAAACCTGCTCGGTAAAAATAACAAGGCCGATTATATCCATACCGGTATCTGGTCTGAAAAAGCATTAAAAGAAGCACAGCGTTATGGCGATATTCATGTCGTGAACGCAGGTATTCAGATTGATGGTAAACATGCGATTAGCGCGCAAAGCGAGTGGGATTTATCTGCAGATGCAGCTTATGTGCATTATGCCGACAATGAAACCATTGGTGGTCTGCAATTTGCCAGCATTCCTGAAACCGACAAGCCGTTGGTGTGTGACTATTCATCTAGCATTCTGTCTGCACCGCTAGATGTTAGCAAGTTTGGTTTAATTTATGCGGGTGCACAGAAAAATATTGGCCCGGCAGGTTTAACCCTGGTGATTATCCGTGAAGATTTACTGGATCAGGCCAAGCCGGAAATTCCAAGCATCCTGAAATATTCAGATCAGGCAAAAAATGGTTCAATGGTGAATACGCCATCGACCTATGCCTGGTATTTATCTGGTCTGGTTTTTGAATGGTTACTGGAAAATGGTGGGGTTGATGCCATGCATCAGACCAACCTTGAAAAAGCCAAACTGCTTTATGGTTATATCGATTCAAGCGATTTCTACGCCAACCCGATTGTTGAAGCCAACCGTTCGATCATGAACGTACCATTTACGTTGGCCAATGCCGATCTGGAAAAACAGTTCCTGCAAGAAGCGGAAGCCAATCATCTGTTGAATCTGGCTGGTCACCGTTCAGTTGGTGGTATGCGTGCCAGCATTTATAATGCCGTGCCACTTGAAGGTGTTCAGGCACTGGTTAACTTTATGGATGACTTTGCCAAACGCAACGGCTAATCCAGCGTATACGAAAAAGCCCATCATCAGGATGGGCTTTTTTTATGGGATATGGAATACGGATTAAAAAATAAATTGATGCAGCAGGTAGGCAGAAATCATCATGCCCAGAACAAAAAACAGGCAGGACATTTTATCCAGACGATAACGCTGACCCATTTGATGTTCAACAGATTGTAAGTTTTCTTCTTGCACGATTTTCATAGATATTATATTCCAGTGATCTATTTATCGTTGATACTTTCGATTTGTCACATATTATTAACATAAAAAATTGGTTAAATAAAGTACTAAATACATTTTCCTTAATAAACTTTTCAGCCGATTTAAAATCAGAACATCATCTCTTCATTCTGTTGACCGGATTTATTCAATATTCAATTTTTAAACAGATTTAATCTAAGTCTATGAAAATCAATAGAGATTAAATAATAAGCTTTAAAATTTAAAACTGTGGATAAATAAGTGATTTTTGAATTTAAAATAGTGCTATTTAGAATAAAACTGTGGATAAAATATAATCAAATAAATTCAAAAGATACAAAAAAGACCTGCTTCAAGCTGAAAGCTCATATTGAAGCAGGTCTTTCTTTAAATATAAATTATTGTTTTTTCGCGTAAATACTGACCTGAATCCAGATATTGCCGCGAATGAACTGGCCAATTTCAAAATCAGCAAACTTGGGTTCTTTGGTCGCAATACGGATTAAAGTGGCTGGCTGGTTGTCTTCATGAATCAGGCAGACATCATACAGGGTGTAATCCTGATTCATAAACTGTGCTTGGGTTTTACCGACCACATTGCCCTGGAACCAGGCTTCATCTTCCTGTCCTAAGACTTCACCATATAAATAGGCCACCATTTTGGAGAAATTCACGGTCACCGGGGCTTTATCTTCTTCAGATTTTGGCTCCCAGGCGTCAATCTGTTCCTGCAAATTGGCCGGGGCAACACCATTATTGGCCGCCAGAATATCATTTAAGGCACGGTGATGTTTAATCGAGGCAGGATCATCAACAATCAGTTGCTCATCTTCTGCCACGGCTTCCAGCTCGTAAGCCCAACCATTCAGATGCGCGATATAAGTCTGGTCTTTTTGGTACTGGTGGTGATTGACGCTATACAGACTGTCAAAGGCATAGACCGTGGTGTTTTCACCCAGATTTAATCCCAAAACCGCCTGGGTATTGGAAGGGCAGCTAATAATCCGTTCAATGGTCACCGGGGTTTTATACGGGCTTTCAAAACATGGAAAGGCCGTTTTAACCGCTTTCGGCTGATTGGCCTCTACGGCAATGACCTGCGCCAGTTGAATCGGCTGTTTGACCGGACCCTGAATCAGCCAGGTGCTGTCATCCATATCACATTCTTGTGCGCATAGCCCCATTGGCATGATGGGTGCATCCAGTGCCTGACCTAACCATTTGGGAACATCAACATTCGGCTGATCGGTGAGCAGCGTCCAATGCTCTACATGGCTGCCAAAACTTTGATCTTCAATGGTAATGATGTCTGGTCTGTTCTGATTTTTCATAAGCACGTTAAGAGAATGTCGAGTGGCCTTAATCTATTTAATCGAGGGTGTTTTAAATTTTTCAAGTCTGGGCACCGATTTCTCCTTTGAAAATGCCCGAAATGATGAGAAAAGTCAAAAGATGAGCTTAAGCTGCTTAAGCACAATCAGCTGATCCAGCGTGTTATTACTCTAGCAGCATCTTGGTGAAAAAGCCTGTATTTCCCGCCGCGGCGTTGAGTGAATTTTGCTACACTAGGGACATCAAAATTGCCGGAATTGAAAGTGCTGCCATTTAAGCTGTGGGTGGATGCCGATGCCTTACCAAGAATTTTAAAAGATGTGATTATCCGGGCTTCTGACCGCTATCAGCTCGAAGTAATTTTTGTAGCCAATCAGAATGTGGGCATTACTCCATCGGTGCGGATTAAATCCCTGCAGGTCATGAGCGGCGCAGATGCGGCCGATCAGGAAATTGTTGAGCGGATGCAGGCCAACGATATTGTGGTGACCCAAGATATTCCACTGGCAGCGCAGGTGATTGAAAAGGGCGGTATTGCGATTCATCCACGTGGTGAAATCTATACCACTGCCAATGTTAAAGCGCGGCTGCATTTACGTGATTTTATGGATACTCTACGCGGCGCTGGCGTGCAGACCGGTGGGCCACCGCCAATTTCTGAGCGCGATAAACGTGAATTTTCCAGCAGTCTGGATCAGACCATTCAAAAACAAAAACGTAAAACCGGCTGAATTACATGCCTTCAAAAAATAATATTGCCCTGACTTATATGCTGCTGGTGTTTATCTGGGCCTCGACACCGCTGGCGATTGTCTGGAGTGTGTCGGATTTGCATATGCTGTGGGCGCTGGCTTTACGTTTTTTTATTGCCTTGCCGCTGGCCTTTGTCTTTTTATTGCTACTCAAAGTGCGTTTTCCGGTTGATCAGACGGCATTGCACAGTTATGTGGCCGGTTCCTGCAGCCTGTTTGGTTCCCAGATTTTTACCTATCTGGCCACCAGCTATTTAAGTTCGGGCATGATTGCACTGATGTTTGGTCTGGCGCCGATTATTGCCGGCCTGATTGGGCGTTTTGCCTTTCAGCAGCGTCTGAAAAAACTGCAATGGTTCGGGATGCTGGTTGCAGTGCTGGGACTGGGTATTATCTGTCTGGGCGGAGAAAACCAGCATGTAC
Source organism: Acinetobacter sp. YH12155 (assembly GCF_013418255.1). Taxonomy (NCBI): domain Bacteria; kingdom Pseudomonadati; phylum Pseudomonadota; class Gammaproteobacteria; order Moraxellales; family Moraxellaceae; genus Acinetobacter; species Acinetobacter sp. YH12155. The sequence continues at coordinate 20,531 of NZ_VPCK01000019.1, read as the reverse complement.
AGCCGGTCGGGATTGGTCTGATGCTGCTGAGCGTGCTGATTTATGCCATGTCCATTTTCTGGGTCAAAAAAGTGAATGCCAAGGTGGAACCTGTGGCACAGGCCACTGGTTCAATCCTGATTTCAACCTTGATGGCAATTTTGATGTTGCCAATAATCTGGCCTTATGCACCGACTGAAATTCCGGAAACCAAGGCTTTATTCTCTTTACTGTATACGGTGGTGATGGCTTCACTGATTGCCATGTTCTGTTATTTTAAGCTGGTACAGAATATTCAGGCGACCACATTGTCACTGATCACTGTCATGACCCCAATGCTGGCCCTGCTAATTGGTGCATTTCTGAATCAGGAAGCCCTGAGCTTGACAGTGCTGATCGGAGCTTTGGTCTTATTGTTTGGCTTGTTCTTATATTTCTTCCATGATTTACGTGCAAGCCGGGCGTTGGCACGTAAACAGGCACATCCTGAAACTTATTTAGATTGACACTGCTGGATGACTTCGGTCAGTTTGCTGCGGTCTTGCGGGTGTAAAGTAATAAAATAGGCCCCGGTACGATAGCGGCCATTATCTTCGGCATTGCTATAGACCACCTGGGCAGTTGCAGCAATATGAAAGAAATTTTCCGGATGACTTAAGGTCACGTGAATATAGCTGCCATCGGCAATTTCACGCTCGCTGTAGAAGCTTAAACCGCTTTCGGAAAAGTTGACCTGTTCTGGTACAGGTAACATGCTTTGTACAATTGCATCGTATAAAGAACCGGTAATCAGGTTTAATTTTTGGTTGAATAAGGATAAGATTCGAGCAATTTGTTGATCTTTTTCAGATAATTGTTCTAATTCGTAGTTAAGCGCATGATCAAATTGATCTAATTCAGCGAGTAGTAGAAAATAACGCGGCAACATAAAATTAGGATCGTAAGGATCATTAAGAGCAACTTGATCAGAAATAAGCTGATAGTTGATTCTCAACGCAGCATCGATACGTGACATCACGCGACGTTCATTTTGAGCGTTTTGATGCTGTAAATTTTCCATAATGTATTACCTCGGACTAGATGGTATGTTTAAACCAATCTCGATATATATAGGGTTGAGATATACGCGCGCTCGGCGCAGTAATCACTTTATTTCTTTTATTGCTCTGGTTTCAATGATCGGTCTCACTTTAGGTGTTGCTGTTCTGATTACAGTGTTATCTGTGATGAACGGATTTGACCGTGAATTGAAGAACCGGGTCTTGGGGATGATTCCGCAAGCGACTGTTTCATCTACCCAGATTTTAACAGATTGGCCTGAACTTGCAAAAAAAGTTGAGCAACATGAGCACGTTACAGGTGCTGCACCGTTTACCCAATTACAGGGGATGTTGACTGCACATGGCCAGGTTTCCGGTATTATGGTGACCGGTATCGAACCGGAATATGAGAAGAAAGTTTCGATTATTCATCAGCATATGGTGGAAGGCAGCATTGATAACCTGAAAAAAGGCGAGTTTGGGATTGTGCTGGGCAAGCAAATGACCGATGCCTTGGGCCTCAGTTTAAATGACAGTATTACTTTGGTCTTGCCTGAAGCAACGCCATCACCGGCCGGTGTGGTGCCACGTTTTAAACGTTTTACCATTGTGGGGATTTTCAGCATTGGTGCCGAAGTTGATTCGATGATGGGCTATATCGCCCTGAATGATGCTTCGACCCTGTTACGTCTGCCGGATGGCGCACAAGGCGTACGCATGAAGCTGGACGATATTTTTGCCGCACCTACCGTTGCCAACGACATTGTGAGTGAACTGCCAGCCAATTTCTATGCTTCAGACTGGACCTATACTCATGGTAACCTGTTCAGTGCGATTCAGATGGAAAAGGCCATGGTCAGCCTGTTACTGTTCTTAATCGTTCTGGTCGCAGCCTTTAATATTGTCTCATCTCTGGTGATGGTGGTGACTGACAAAAAAGCCGATATCGCAATTTTACGGACCTTAGGTGCATCTCCGGGCACGATTACCCGAATCTTTATGGTGCAAGGGACCGTGATTGGCGTGATCGGGACAGTCTCCGGCGCGATTCTTGGAATTATTTTTGCCTCCAGCATCAGTGGTTTTATTGCCTGGCTGAACAATGTTTTGGGCTTGAATCTGTTTGATGCCTATTTCATTAACTACTTACCATCGCATTTAAGATGGCAAGATGTCGTGGTCATTGTCAGCCTGTCTTTAATTTTAAGTTTCCTGGCCACAATTTATCCGGCGTTACGCGCGGCGAAAATTCAACCTGCAGAGGCGCTTCGTTATGAATAAAACTGTACTAGAAGCCAAACAGGTCACTAAACATTTTACTGACGGCAAAACCACAGTAGATGTACTGCGCGGCCTCGATTTAAAAATCGAACAGGGACAATTTGTGTCGATTGTCGGCGCCAGTGGTTCAGGTAAAAGTACCTTGCTGCACGTCCTTGGCGGGCTTGATCGTCCAAGTCAGGGCGAGGTTTATTTAAATGGCCAGCGCTTTGACAATTTAGGCGAAGCTGAGCGTGGTTATTTGCGTAACCAATATCTGGGCTTTGTTTATCAGTTCCACCATTTGCTACCTGAATTTAGTGCGCTGGAAAATGTGGCAATGCCCTTGATGCTGCGTAAGGAAAGTAACTTTAAAGAAGTCAAACAGCAGGCCGAATATCTGCTGGATCGGGTGGGCTTATCGCATCGATTGACCCATAAACCGGGTGAACTGTCGGGTGGTGAACGTCAGCGTGTGGCCTTGGCGCGTGCCATTGTCACCAAGCCGGCAGTCATGCTGGCCGATGAACCGACCGGGAACCTGGACCGTAAAACCGCCATCAAGATTTTTGAGCTGTTACGCGAGCTGCGCCGTGAGTTTAATATGGCCATGCTAATTGTGACCCATGATGAAGAGCTGGCCAAATCGGCCGATACCATTTTGCATATGCAGGATGGCATCTGGGTACCCGACTAAAACCCGATTATCAGATCAATGACCCTTGAAGCCCACTCCGGTGGGCTTTATGCTTGCTCAAAATAAAAATAAGACAGAAAACGACATGTTCAAAATCATGGGTGCCGGCTGGATTGTAGGTATTGCCTGTATGGGCAAAACGCTATGGCCGATGCTGGATTTCCCGCTCTGGTTGTCAGGCCTGTTACTGATTATCCTGCTTTTACAGCAAATAGCTGCTTTACATTGGTCCCATCTGGGCATCCAATTGATTAATACCTGTGTGGCATTTGTCATTACATTTTTGTTGGGGCTGAATTTTGCCCAAAACCAGTTGCAAGAGCGGTTGATATTTCGTGAACTGACCCGCCAGCCGGCAGAGGTGGTGGTCTATGTCCAGCAAATCAATCAGCTGGGTAGCAGCCAGCTCCGGCAACCGGTTCAGGTGCTGAACCGGCATAGCCAGCCGGTGCAATGGCTGGCCTTGCTGCCGGCTGAACAGGAACTACAGCTGGGGCGTTATTATCGTTTACAGGGGCAGACCTTGCCGGCGCACAGTTTTGCCGTTCCGGGTGCGTTTGATGTAGAGCAGTGGTATCTCCAGCAAAATATCATGAGCGGCTTTCAGGTCCAGTCGATTGTGGAACTGACTGAATCGGAACTGTATCGGCTGGGATTTGGGGCACATTTAAGACAGCATCAGCAACTCTGGCCGCAATTTAAATTGTGGATCGAAACACAGCGTTTACAGATTCGTGACTTTATCCAGCAGCAGGCATTACAGCATCCCGGCTTAATACTGGCACTGCTGACTGGCGATAAAAGTTTACTCGATGAAGCCACCGAGCAGCAGTTTCAGCGTTTCGGGATGAGTCATTTGCTGGCGATTTCCGGGCCGCATGTGCTGATTTTTGCCGCCATGCTGTGTTTTGTGCTGCAGCGCCTGGTCACTCGCTATTGGCCCGAATTATATGCGCAATTGCCCCGAAGTTATCTGCTGTTGCTGCCGTTTATGGGCTGTGTATTTGTATATTGTGCCTATGTTGGGTTTGAAATTCCTGCGCTCAGGACTTTACTGATTTGTCTGGTGGCAGGCGCCTGCCTGTTGCTAAAGCAGCCGATACAGCCGCTGTCTTTGCTGATTGGTAGTGCTTCGTTATTGCTGCTGCTTGATCCGTTGAGTGTGCTGTCGGCGGCATTCTGGCTGTCTTATGGCGCCTGCTTTGTGCTGTTAAGGATTTACCAGACCCTCCGGCAACAACCGGTGCATCCGCAGCAGACGTTGATGCAGAAATTGTGGCAGGGCTTCCGGCTGTTATTTGAATCGCAATGGAAAATTTTTATTGCGCTGTTTCCGCTGATGATCATCTTCTTCAAGCAGATTGCCTGGATTGCGCCGCTGAGTAATCTATTGGCCATTCCCTGGATCGGTCTGGTGACTGTACCGCTGGATATTCTGGCCGGTTTAAGTTTTTATCTGGCGGAACCGCTGAGCCAGTTGCTGTTTCAGCTCAATGACTTGGCGCTAAGTCTGTTATTGGGTTGTTTGCAGTTGCTGGATTTGCTGTTTGTGCCGCAACTGATTCCGGTTGCGCTGAGCCCACCGATGCTGCTGAGTCTGGTGCTGGGACTGATGATTTTATTTCTTCCCGCAGGTCTAGTGCCTAAAGCCTGGTCAGCGCTGTGCTTGTTGCCTTTACTTTTTCAGGATCAGTTTTCTCGGCAGGTGGAACTTACTGTGCTGGATGTCGGGCAGGGGCAGGCAATCTTTTTACGCTATCATGAACACAGCATGATGATTGATATGGGCGGTCATTATGATGAACAGAAATGGAGTATCGGCCGGCAGATTATCCAGCCCTTTTTAAGTGTCAAAGGCGTGCAGCAGTTAGATTATTTATGGTTGACCCATCTGGATCAGGATCATAGCGGCGCTTATCAGACCTTAAAGCCACAGTTACAGGTGCAACAGGTCTATGCCAATGCTCAGCTTGAAGTAAATCCTCATAGCCATTTTGACTATTGCCAGCAAGGACAGCAATGGCAGTGGCAGCCGGGCATCCAGATACAGGTACTCTCTCCGAAACCGGAGCAGTTAAATCCTGTAGAACAGCAGAAAAATGAAAGTTCCTGTGTGCTGCTGGTCGAGTTTGCACAGGCTCAGCCTTATTCTCGCTTTTTATTGATGGGTGATGCAGGCTGGCCGACTGAATATCAGTTATTACAGGATTATCCGGATTTAAAAGTGGATGTGCTGGTGCTCGGCCATCATGGTAGCCGGCACAGTTCATCTTACCAGTTTTTAAAACAGCTGGAGCCTAAACTGGCAATTGCATCGGCGGGGCTGAATAACCGTTATGGCCATCCGAGCACGCAGGTAAAAGCCCGACTGAACGCCTTAAAAATTCCCTTATGGCAGACCGCGCAGCAGGGTAGCATCCAGTTTTATCCCACTGAGAATGAGGTGCTACCGTATCGGCATATGCGGGTTTGGCTGCGGCGTGATTAAGCGGAATTAGCTTTGGTATTTTGAATTAACGCCAAGGCTTCATCCGTAGGAATATCATAAATCCGTCTTAAGGCTGGATGTGCCTTAAAGCGTTTATAACTCCAGTGATAATGTTCCGGATGCTGGGCAATCAGCTGTTCAATCTTCTGGTGAATCATTGCGGTGCCTTCATTGGCAGAACAGTCGTAGAGCTGTGCGTCCATGGCCTCAATGAAAATATCAAAACCTTGCTGTTCATTGCGCAGTGCATATAAGAACAGGGCGGCGGCTTTGGTTTTTTGAATCAGCTTGGCGCTCAGGTTACTGGATTCAAGTGGCAGGCCAAAATAGTGAATCATTTCACCCCCCAAATGCGGGGTGTGGTCCGGCAGAATTACTGTGGTTCCACCTTGTTTCAGTGCCTTAAAAATCTGACGAATACCACTGTCATTGGTCGGCACCAGATTGGCCTGTTCGCGGCTGCGTGCGTTACGGACAAACTCATCAGCCGATGGATTTTTCACCGGTTTATACATGATGGTCATTTCGGTGTGCTGCGCCACCCAGGCATTCATGATTTCCCAGGTGCCAAAATGCGGCACAATCAGTACCACGCCTTTTTGCGCAGCCAGTGCCTCATGTAACAGCTGTTCGCCATGCACCTGATGAATGCGGGAAATATTCTTGTGGTTTTCTGCACCCCAGATATTAAAAAACTCAAAATAAGAGGTGAGTTCATTGCGAATGGCCTGACGCGCCAGCTGTTCACGCTGGGTCGCATCTAAATGCGGCATGGCAATATTTAAATTGAGGCGAATGACCTGAGAGGTCTTGCTGAGCTGAAAGACATTCAAAAATGCCGCCAACAGGCGGGCCGCCCAGCGTGAAAGGCTGAGGGGCTGTCGACTGACAAAATGAAGTAAACGAGAGATAGTCGTTGGGGCGAGTTTATCAGTCATTCAGTATAGTGAAATCTAAAGAAAAGGTTAAAAATGAAAATATTATAGGGGAAAACATTCAATTTAGACAGCAATCAGTTTTTCGGCGTATATAATGGAGGAAAATTAACTCGAGTTTTGGATTGTTTTTATGTCCGATTGGCCGCCTAAACCAGAAAATGAAATCAAGAATAGCCATCCACCCACAGCACAACAACCGACAGGAAACGAATGGAAGTTACTGGAAAAAGCGGTTTTAGCCTCTGTTGAAGAACAGCGCCGCGCCAGACGCTGGGGAATTTTCTTTAAGTTCCTGACCTTTGCCTATATTTTTATTCTGCTGGTGATTATGGGTAAAAGCTGTAGCAATAATTCTGCTACGGCCGTGACCAGCAGTTCGCATATTGCCGTGGTCGATATTGTGGGTACCATCGCAGCCGATAAACAGAGCGTCAATAGTGAAAATACCATTAAATCACTGCGTAAAGCCTATGAAGCAACCGGCAGTAAGGCGGTGGTGTTAAATATTAATTCACCGGGCGGATCACCGGTTCAGTCCGATGAAATCTGGCAGGAAATCCAGTATTTAAAACAGCAGCATCAGGATAAAAAACTGTATGCGGTGATTGGCGATACCGGTGCTTCAGGCGCTTATTATATTGCTTCAGCTGCCGATGAAATTATTGCCAATCCATCCAGTCTGGTTGGTTCGATTGGAGTGATTATGCCGAATTATGGCGTCAGTGGCTTAATGCAAAAGCTGGGTGTTGAAGATCGCACCATGACCTCCGGTGAAAATAAGGCATTGCTGTCGATGACACAACCGGTGGATCCAGCGCAAAAAGCCCATGTTCAGGGTGTACTAGATAATGTGCATGCGCATTTCATTACTGCAGTCAAACAGGGCCGTGGCAACAAGTTAAAAGCCAATGATCCGACCTTGTTCTCCGGCTTATTCTGGACCGGCGATCAGGCGTTGAAACTGGGGATTATTGACCGTCTGGGCAGTATGAATACTTTAAAACGTGAATTAAAAGTCGACAAAACCGTCAACTATACCATTGAATATAATCCGCTAGATTCGATGCTGGGTCGTATGGGCACTGCGGTAGGTCAGGGGATGGCCAGCGCTGTATCGCAGCAGATTCAATCTGAACAAAGTACCAAATTACAATGAAACCATTAATCCATTTTGCTCACGCCAATGGCGTACCGTCACGGGTCTATCAAAAACTATTTCAGCATCTGCAAGATGATTATGACGTGATTGATGTGCCTTTGCTCGGGCCAGATAAACGCTATCCAATCGACAATCACTGGAACAGTCTGACCCAGCAGGTGATTGACAGTATTGTGCGGCAGGCACAAGGCCGCAAGGTGATTGCACTGGGTCATTCGCTTGGTTCGGTGCTAAGCTTTCAGGCTGCGCAGCAACGCCCGGAACTGTTTTCACAGCTGATCATGCTGGATCCGCCAATGATCATGGGCAAAGAAGCGCTAGTGATGCATGTAGCGAAACTGTTGAAGCTGAAAGCCCTCGATAAAATGTCACCGGCGGGATTGTCTAAACGCCGCCGTGATCATTGGGAGTCACGTCAGCAGGCGGCCGAGCTGCTCAGACCCAAAGGCTTTTATCAAGATTTTGATCCGGACTGTTTTCAGGCTTATATCGACCATGCACTGACAGAAGATCCTGTACGTGGTGGGGTGACGCTTACCATTCCTAAAATGGATGAAGTACAGATTTTCCGTACCAATCCATCTTTATGGTGGTTGCCACAGGCCAAATTGAAAGTACCGGCACAACTGGTGGTGGCCGAGAAAGGTCCGTTTCTGGCCCGAAAGTTTCCACAGCAAATTGAGAAGAAATTCGGGATTCCTTTTCATGTTGCGCCGGGCGGTCATATGTTCCCACTGGAACAGCCTGAGCAAGTGGCACAGATGATTAAATCCTTATTACAGGATCAGGCACCTTAAGATTACTTTTGGGAAAAATCAGGTCATAAAAAAACGCATCCGAGGATGCGTTTTTTTATAGATATTACTTTTTATTTTAGCGCTGACAGAACTGTAGCGGTTGCGCTAACACCTGACCACGATACAGCACCGCGTTTGGTGTGTGCTGCAGCGTACCACTACAAATCCATTCCACCACTTGCGGATAAATCAGATGTTCCAGCACATGCACACGATTGGCCAAGCTTTCCACGCTGTCCTGATGCGATACTGTAAGTACCCCTTGGGCCAGCGCCTGACCGGCATCCAGCTCGGCAGTCACATAATGTACCGTACAGCCATGATAGACATCACCCGTGTTTAACACCCGTTGATGAGTATGCATGCCTTTGTAATGCGGCAGCAGAGAAGGGTGAATGTTCAGCATTTTCCCTTCCCAGGCTTTAACAAACTTGGCGCTTAAAATGCGCATAAAGCCTGCCAGTACCACCAGATCAACCTCCCAGTCTAAAAGCTGTTGATGCATCACATCATCAAAACTTTCACGGTCTGGGTATTGCTTGTGTTCAATTACCGCAGTGGCAATACCGGCTTTTTGGGCACGTTCCAGCGCATAGGCTCCAGGTTTGTTGGAAATGACCCCGACAATTTGTCCCGAAAGACGGGCATCAATCAGGGCCTGTAAGTTCGATCCACTGCCTGAAACAAGTACAGCAATTTTCAACATAGACAATTACGCAAAAATCACACGGATTTTTTCGTCAGCACCTTCAACAGATTCTGCATTGTCAACAATGTGACCCATTGCCCAAGCTTTTTCGCCCAACTGGTTCAGCAATTCAACAGTTTTGTCAGCATCCGCTGCATCCACTGCCAATACCATACCAACGCCACAGTTAAAGGTACGGTACATTTCGAATTGTTCAACACCACCTTCTTTTTGCAGCAGTTTGAACAGTTCTGGCCATTCCCAAGATGATTCGTTAATCACCGCTTGCGCGCCATTTGGAAGTACGCGTGGTAAGTTACCAGGTAAACCGCCACCGGTGATGTGCGCCATTGCGTGAACATCAACAGATTTAAGTAATTCAAGAATCGGTTTGACATAAATACGGGTTGGTTCCATCGCTGCATCTGCCAGCGGACGGCCATCTACGATTTGAGTCAGGTCAACGTTTTTCACGTCCAGAATTTTACGAAGCAGAGAATAGCCGTTTGAGTGTGCACCTGAAGACGCAACACCAATCAGAACGTCACCCGCTTTGACTTTAGAGCCATCAATAATTTTGCTTTGCTCAACCACGCCTACGCAGAAACCTGCAAGGTCATAATCTTCGCCTTCATACATGCCAGGCATTTCAGCAGTTTCACCGCCAACCAGTGCACAGCCCGCAAGCTCACAACCTTGACCGATCCCGGTAACTACATTGGCTGCAACATCAACGTTTAAGTGACCCGTTGCATAGTAGTCGAGGAAGAACAGTGGTTCTGCGCCACAAACCAGCAGGTCGTTCACACACATGGCCACCAGATCCTGACCAATAGTGTCATGACGGTTTAAATTAAGGGCTAAACGTAATTTTGTACCAACACCGTCTGTGCCTGATACGAGAACAGGTTCTTCATAACCTTTAGGAATTTTACAAAGTGCGCCAAAGCCGCCTAATCCGCCCATCACTTCAGGACGAGTGGTGCGTTTCGCAACAGATTTAATTCGATCGACTAACGCGTCACCGGCTTCGATGTCGACACCAGCATCTTTATAGCTTAAACCAGGGGTAGGGTTAGAAGTTGAGTTGCTCATAATGAAGTCTCCGCATTCGCGCGGGGGATTATAACCCGAATATACGAAACTCTTATGTTATTTATGCGCTAAAATGCTATCTTTATTAAAATATTTTACTTTATATAACGATTACACTGCAAAAAGGCGAGATTCTATGGCAGATCGTACTTTACGTCGCATTTTTATCCTTGCCGGGATAGCTTTAATTTTTTGGATTTTATATTTACTCAAGCCGGTCGTTATTCCATTTATTGTCGCCTTTCTTGTGGCTTATCTGTTCAGTCCACTGGTTGATACTTTATATCGGGTTGGGGTGCCGCGCTGGTTATCCATCAGCATCGTTTTTGTCGGAATCGGGATTCTACTGACCGTGGCAGTCTGGTACATCATTCCGCTGGTCTGGAAACAGCTGATGATTGCCCGCGACAGTATTCCGGTCGGAATTAACTGGATCAATACCACCTTTTTGCCCTGGATTTCTGAAACTTTTAATGTCGATGAGATGGAAATTGATACCACGCATATGTCAACCATTATCATGGACTATGTGCAGACCAATTACAGCGCCGACAGCATTCAGGCCATGATTTTACGGGTGGCGCAGTCCGGTCTGAACTTTATCCAGATTGGCGGGACCATTGTTTTAATTCCAATTATTGCCTTCTATTTTCTGCTCGACTGGGACCGTATGCTGGACAGTCTGCGCCGTTTAATTCCACGTCCGTATGAGCGCAGCACCCTGCATATTGTGAATGAATGCCATAATGTATTAGGCGCGTTTGTCAAAGGTCAGTTCCTGGTGATGATCCTCCTAGGTGTGGTCTATGCCACCGGTCTGCAACTGATTGGTCTGGACGTTGGCCTGATTATCGGGATGGTGGCAGGTCTGGCCAGTATCATCCCATATTTAGGTTTTGCGGTCGGGATTATTGCTGCGGTCATTGCCACCTTATTGCAGTTTGGTATCGACTGGATGCAACTGTTCTTGGTGCTGGTGGTGTTTATGATTGGTCAGGCGGTAGAAGGCTATGTACTGCAACCATTTTTACTGGGCGATAAAATCGGACTGTCACCGGTAGCAGTGGTGTTTGCCGTACTGGCCGGTGCGCAACTGGCCGGTTTCCTCGGGATGCTAATTGCCTTGCCGGTTGCCGCGGTAATTGTGGTCTTGCTACGTCATGCCCGGGATTGCTATGAACGCAGTCAGTGGTATGGACAGTCGACGGCCATCATTCATCATGACCAGCAAACAGGTAGTCTCAGCATAGAAACTGATCAGGTGGATGTCGATATTGATCTTGAGAAAGATCAGACAAAGCCACTGCAACAGACTGAAAAATCGAGTAAGATGAATCCTCTTGATCCTAAAGATGTTTAACGAAGGCCTATTCTGTATATGCGTCAACTGCAGCTTGATATAGAACCTCAACTCGATGCCCGAATCAGTGATTTTTCTGGTCCGGGCTGGGGCCATGTAATTGACGCAGTGCGACAGTTGCATGCGGGGCTGGTCAACCGTTTTTATGTTTATGGCGGTGCGGGTACCGGCAAAAGCCATCTGCTTTCGGCGATTTGCGATTCTTATCTGGAAATTGGCAAATCCGCGATTAAAGTCTCTTTGCTGGAACTTCTGGATGCCCCGACCGAAGCCATTACCTCTTTAGATCATTTTGATCTGGTCTGTCTGGATGATATTGAAGCGATTAGCGGCGTGCCGCATTGGCAGCGCGCGGTATTTCATTTAATCAATTACAGCAATGAAATGGGCGGGCAATTGGTGTTTTCATCACGTTTTGCCCCGATTGAACTGAAACTGGAATTGCCCGATTTACAGTCCCGTTTAACTCAGGCTGTGAGTGTGAAAGTGCCGACCGGCAGCCTGTTTGCCGACCGTCAGGCGTTGGTGACTTCGGTGCTGCAACGTAAAGGTATTCAGATTGATCAGCAGATTATTGATTACTTGCTGTTACATGGTCCGCAGCAGACTTCAATGCTGTTACAAAGCCTGCAACAACTGATTCAGCTGCTAAAAGGCGAAAAAACCAAACTGAGCGGTGCGAATTTGCGTCAGATCTACGCATTAATTGACGAATATCGGTAAAATACAAAAAAACTTGAGTAATTACTCTAGCTATGACAAATTACACTCAAAATAAGTCTTAGTTGCAAGGAAGCTGCAACTTAAAAATAAAAATGAATAAATAGGTTAAGGAGTAAGCTTATGCTCAAGCGGAGCATCGGCATTGGTATGCTGTTTATTGCGGGACATGCTTATAGTAGCAATATTGTTGTCACCATCACTGAAGATATTCAAGCCAATGATAAAGAATGTTCACTGCGCGAAGCAGTCGAGTATATTAATTTGGGGTTGCCGGAAGAAGGTCATAATGGCTGCGGTGGCGAAAATTCCTCCAATGTCATTCTGTTAGAAAAACACGCCGTTTATAAACTTAATCAGCAGTTAAAAATCACCCAACCCTTAAGCATTAAAACCACCTATGACACCGGCCTGAAAGAAAACAATATCAAAGGCCTGAACAATGCCATTATCGAAATGGCCGGTAATGAACGTATTTTTCATATTGAAAGTAGTGATGATAAACGTATTCAGGTCAACCTGAGCGAAGTCAGCCTGCAAGGCTGTGGCAGCGACAGTTGCCGTCCCAATCAGGGCGGCCTGATTCTGAACCATGAATACCTGGTGCTGGATTATGTCAAGCTGAGTCAGGGTCGAGCCAACCAGGGCGGCGCCATCTATAATCTGGCTGAAGAGGGAGAGAATATCGCGCCAGCCTTTATTGAAATTAAAAACAGTTTAATCCAGCACAACCATGCCACCGAGGGTGGCGCCATCTATAGCCGACTGCCAAGCTTCCGGATTTATGCAGCGGTGTTTAGCGACAACAAAACCAGCGATCTGGCATCTGCCAACCTCTACACCCAGTTACCTACAGAAGATGTCGAAAATCTCAAGCTGCTGGCCGCTGCCAATACCATCAGCAGTACGACCTTTAACCGCAATGAAGGCTATGTGCTGAACCTGAGAGACAATATCGGGGTCAATAATGTCACCTTAATGGGCAATAGCGCTGGGGTACGTTTAGAAGCCCCGGCAGGAAAAGGCTATATTGCCAACAGTATTCTGCTGGCCAATCCACATCCTGTGACGGCGCAGTCTGCTAACTGTAGCAAAGAGGCAGCCGATCAAAGCGTGCTGCAAAACAATCTGGTCTCTGAAGAATGTGGAACGGGCGATGCCAATTACCCGAACCAGATCTGGCAGGGTAGCCATATTTTTAGCGGGAATATCCTGGAAGGCGCCTGTAAGGTGCTGAGTGAAGATGAGGACGCATTATTCTGCCCGTATCAGGTTAAAGAAGAACAGTTCCTGGGCTATATTCGCCCACGTATTTTACTGAATTACCAGACCCTGGCTGACTCTCCAATCGTCAACAAAGGCTATGCACAAGTGGGCACCACTGAGCAGGTTACTTGTGCCTCGGCAGATCAGCGCGGGGTGAACCGAGCTTCGGATAATACCTTGTGTGACCGTGGTGCAATTGAAATTACCGTACCTGATGCCTCAGGTCTCATTGGTCGGGATATTCTGGCCGGTGAAATTGCGGAAATGTCGGTCAGCGATTTAATTGGTGATAGTGATCTGGTACCAGCCGAGTTCTGTGATAGCCTGTTTAGCAGCAATCCGACCGGGAAAGCCTGGCAAGCCGGCTGTGTGCAGATTGAGCAGACCCAGACCAGTTCCAAAGGCCAACTGACAATTGATGAGCAGGGCAAGATTATTTATACCCCGGATTCTGCTTGGCATGGCGCAGATGTTTTTAAAATTAAACTGGTGACCAGCAGTACACGTTTTAACACCACCAAACCGTATGTGGAAATTCGTGTACAAGTGATTCAGGCACCTGAAAACCACATGGACAGTGACAAAATTAAAACATCTGGCGGAGCAGTGGCTGGCTATGGCGTGCTCATGTTGATGTTACTGGCAGCTTGGCGCCGTAAAAAATAAAAACAGGGAAAGGGAATGAAAAATTATAAAAAAGCACTCTTGGGAGTCATGATTGTCAGTGCCATGTCATTAATGGCCGCAGAAGACCGTACTATTTATGTCACTACATTTGCCGATGAAAATGGTGAAAACCCGGATAAATGTTCGCTACGTGAAGCCTTGGTGGCGGCCAAACAGAACAAAGCCTTTGGGGGCTGTAGTGTCGGCAATACCAACTATATTGCAGTGGACTATATCCGTCTGCAAGCGGGTGAATACAAGTTAAATGCTGAATTACGCCCGCAATCCAATGTGCGGATTATGGGGGCGACACCGCTTGATTACAGCAAGAAAGATCCTATTACCCACCGTTATCCGGCGCTGATACCACATCAGACCATTATTAACGGCCAGGGGTTGCATCGTATTGTTAATACGCTCGACAGTCAGGCCAATGTTATGTTTGACGATCTGACCCTTAAAAATGGCTATAGCGATGGGCTGGGTGGGGCTTTACTGGTTGCCGGACCGTTGACCTTAACCAATACCGCAATTCTGGACTCGCAGGCAGCGCGGGGTGGTGCACTGTATATTGCTGCCCATAATCAGGAACAGCCAATTACGGTGGTGAATAGCCTGATTCAGGGGAACAGCGCCAGTGTCGGCAGTGTGCTGGCGATGGACTGTACGGCAAATCTGGCAGATACCCAAGCCAATATTACCATTCAGCAAAGCAGTGTCATTCAGAATGGCAACAGCAACAGCCTGAGTAGCTTTGATTTTTGTGGCAAGCCGCGTCTGACTTTAACCAATACCACAGTGGCTAAAAATAAAGCGAACTTAACGCAGGGGCATATTTTTAACCTGGCCAATGGCCCGGAACACCGCCTCAGTACGCAATCGGTCTTCAGTTTAAATAACAATACCATTGTCGAAAATGAGGCTGCCAGCACCTTCTATTATGATGATTCAGGCATCAAAGTATTAAGATTTAATGTGCTGGCATTTAATACCGGAAAATCATGCCGTTATGCGTTGAATAATGGCAATTTAACCGAGCGGCAACCGAATATCAGCTCATCACGCAATGCGCTAATTTTCCCGAATGCACAAAGTGTAGAGCAGGGGGTATGTGACCTGCCGGAAACGCTCGCGAGCACAGAAGAAAACTCAATGAGCTCGGTGAATCTGAGTGGCAAGCAGTTAAGTGATGTGCTCTATCCAATGCAGCCGGCTTCAGCCTATAACTTATTCCTGCCGTTATATTATCCAAAAAATCTGGACAATGATGCGGACCTGGTCAATGTCGAAGGATTTGGCTGTGAAGTGTCAGATCAGCGTGGTTTACAGCGTGTGACTGATGGCACCCTGATTTTAGATCCAGAACAGAAAAACAGCTGTGAAATTGGTTCGGTTGAACTCATGCGTATGACCGCAGCAGATATTGTCAATCTGAAAAACGTGTCGCATGTGACCTTGTTTGACAGCTATCAGCAGGAGATTGACCGTTTAAAAGCGCTGGTTCAGGCACCAGAGAAAAATAAAGAGCTGTTGGCCCAACATCAGGCAGATCTGCAAAACTATGAAAATTTACTTAAATTTTCCAAGCAAAAACAGAAGTATCGGACTATTTATATCGATCCATTTGCACTAGCCCTCAAGCATGATGAACCAAATGCCGATGGTAGCGTGGCACAATTGCTGGAACTAAAACCGGAACACTTTAATATCAGTACAGAAGTCTATGGTATTGGCGGTGGTTTAGAAGATGTGGCCTTTGACCGCAGTAAACTGCTGCATGATCCAAACCTGAAATGCGAATGGGATGCCGATGTAAAACGGATTCTGTTCTATCGGGTCGATGATCAGGTGACCCAGAATATTGATTCTGCCTATTGTGCCTATACCATTACGTCGGTGACGGATCCAACTGTTCAGTCGAGTGGTTTGCTTGAGGCAAAATTCATGAACATCAAACCGATTGCCAAAGCCGACCGCTACACCATTGAATATGGTTCGGATTTGAAAATTAATGTCAATCCGCTGGAAAATGACAGTGATGATGGCGATGGACCTGTCAATACACTGCTGTCTGGACAAAATAAACCGGCCTTTTATACCGATAGCAATGGACTTGAATTGCCAATCCTTTTAACCAATGTACCTGAAAGTGTACTGGTCACGGCAGACCGGAGTGGTCAATGTCCAGGGGATTATGTGAGTGAAACCTGTTATGGTGGAAACCTGCAGATTCAGGTGCGTAACAGCTATAGCCCGTTTGATTATGAGCTGAAATACAAGGTATTTGATGCTGAACAGGAGCTGTCCAATGAGGCGACCATCAGCCTGATCAATACCGCGAAAAACAGCAATACTGAAGGAAGCGGTGGTGGAAGTTTAGGGCTTGCTGGATTATTTGGTTTATTGGGTATGGCGGTATATCGTGTACGCCGTCAGTTTAAGTCCTAAATCATGAATTCAGTGAGTGTAAAAAAGCCTCTTTCAAGAGGCTTTTTTATGGACCAGCATTGGGTTGATGCTTGGCTTAACCGCTTAGTATTCCGTCGGCGTGATATATTTATTGATATATTCTTCACGAATCAGCACGCGTTCTTCAGGCGTGGCCTTCTGCATTCTTTGGCCCAGTTCCTTGCGTTCCTGGGTACTCATTTTTTGCCAGGTTTCACGCATTTTCTGCTTTTCTGCATCGGGTAGCTGAATAAACCAGTCCATACGCTGTTGCAAAGAAGCACTTTTATCGGACGGCAGTTCTTTTAAATTCTGATAACGTTTGATTAAGGCCAATTGTTCTTCATCTGAGAGGGTTTCCCAGCTTTCAACAATTTTTGTGTCTGCATCTTTGGAGAAAATCCAGAAACGCTCAAAGCCTGCAAAGCTGGTTTGCAAAAAGCCCAGCGCACAGAAGGCGAATGCTAAACGTTTAGCTGCCATGTTGAACTTTATCCTCACCCAGCACCAATAACATTTCTAGATCTTCCATCATTTGTGGTGAAAGTTTTGGCGTAGCCACCACCTGATTTTGCGGTTGCGCGGTCATTTCTACCGAATTTGGTAAAATGACGAATCCTGCAATGGCAGCCGCAAGTGCAAAACCGGACATTTTCCACAGGCCATAGCGTGATGTCTGCTTATCCTGAATCTGATCCAGAACATGATTCATCACCACAGCTTTGTCTTTGTGGTGGTGGGCGAGTCCATCAAGTTTGGAAGTCACTTGTTTTAAGAAATCATCTTGTTTCATTCGGATGATCCTCCCAGATATGGATTCATATGTGCCAGAGTCTGGCGTAAAGCCTGAATAGCACGATGATAATGGGTTTTTACACTGCCTTCAGAACAATTCATAATCTGGGCAGTAGTCTGAGTATCGAACCCTTCCCAGGCCCGCAGCATAAACGCTTGTTGCTGACGCACTGGAAGTTTGGCGATTGCCTCCTGAATTTCTTCAGCAGTCATGGCTTGGTCCAAAAACTCAGCAGGATTGAGTGCACGTTCATCGACCAGATCATTTTGTTCGACATCATCGTCATCCAGGCTGACTTTGCGGAAAAATGAAAAGGGTTGTGCACGACGGGCTTCTTTACGTCGCCAGTCCTGTAATTTGTTATTTAAAATGGTGTAGAACAGCGGATACCACTCATCTGTGCTTTTATCGGCATAGGATTTGTGCAGGGAAATAAAGGCTTCCTGAACCAGATCCATCGCGATGCCATGCTGTCCCTGAGTGGCACTTTCCATCATCACTAAGGCGCGCCCGGTGACCTCGTGCATAAAAGTTTTCAGGCGTTGTTCAGCCGTACTCTTCAGAGTACTCAAACTTTCAGGTTGAGACTTTTTGGGTGCTAAATCCATAGAGATGGAAAATCCTGTCATTGGATACCCACCATTATTTTTAACTTCATGGCACTATTAACGTTAAAAATAATGGTTCGGTTGACATTACAAGTTATTATTTTTCTAGTGTAATCTATTTTTTTAATAGGGCCAGCCTATTTAATATAAATTAACGTATTAGAGTCGTTGACGTACCATTTCAAAAAAACAGACTGAACCGGCAATCGCGACATTTAAGGATTCCTGTCCGCCCGGTTGGGGAATGGTAACGGCTTCGGCATGTGCTAGTGCGTAATCCGATACACCTTGACCTTCATTACCGAGAATCCATACGCATGGCTGGCTTAAGTCTTTGACATACAGGCTGGTGGAACGGTGTGAGCTGGTGACATAGACCGGAATTTTAAACTGTTCCAGAATCTCCTCGAGCTGGATATTTTCAAAGGTCTGCAAAGAAAAATGCGCCCCCATCCCGGCACGTAATACCCGTGGTGACCATAACGAGGCGGAGCCTTTGGTGCAGACAATTTGCTGGATGCCGGCTGCAGCAGCCGAGCGTAGCAGGGTGCCGACATTGCCCGGGTCTTGGACATTTTCCAGGATTAAGGTATCGGCCTGATAGTCAAGCGCCTGACTGGAACTTGGCAAATCGACAATAGCCAGACAGGCAAGGGTGGTGCCCAAGGTACTTAAATCTTTATATAAAGACTCGCCAATTACAAACACCGTACCCTGATACTGGTCCAGAATATCGTTCAGATCAGGATGTTTCAGGGCATTTTCGGTGGTGAAAATCGCGTTAATTTTCCGGTTTTGTTCTAACCATGCCAGACAAAGGTGCGAACCTTCAAGCACAGTCTGACCTTGTTTTTTACGGTAGCTGTTTTGTTCAATCAAGCCACGTAGGTGCTTAATTTTAGGATTATCTTTCGATTCGAGAAATAAGATAGGCATGGAGAACATCCACACCTGTGAGCACAGACCCACAGGTGTTAATCAGAAAAAATTAAGCGTGGTAGCCAGTAACAAGATCAACTTCGTTTTTAGAACCAATGATCACTGGTACACGTTGATGCAGATCGGTCGGTTCAATTTCCAGAATACGTACACGACCTGTTGTCGACGCACCACCGGCTTGTTCCATGAGCATACTCATCGGGTTGGCTTCATACATTAAACGTAAACGGCCAGCTTTTTTCGGGTCTTTCAGGTCATATGGATACATGAAAATCCCGCTACGGCATAGAATACGGTGGATATCACCCACCATACAGGCTACCCAGCGCATGTTAAAGTCTTTTTCACGCGGACCGGTTTTACCTGCTAGCAGTTCATCAATATAACGTTGAACGGGTGCTTCCCAATGACGCTGGTTAGAGGCATTAATTGCATATTCTTTGGTATCCGCTGCCACCTGGATATTTTCCGAAGTCAGCAGGAATTCCTGAGCTTCCGGGTCGAAGGTAAAGAATACTACACCTGCACCGACGGTTAAGGCCATCATGGTTGATGGGCCATACAGTACATAACCGGCAGCAACTTGGTGAACACCGGCCTGCATGAAATCAGCTGCTTGGGTCACTGCATTTTTTGCCGGAAGAATCGAGAAAATGGTGCCGACACACATATTGATGTCGATGTTGCTTGAACCATCTAGCGGATCGAACAGCACTAAATATTGGCCATTTTCCTGTGCCGGAGTGAATTCATCCAGTTCTTCTGAGGCTAAACCGCCGACATTAGGATGTTTCTGTAAAGCATCAATCAGGTAATCATTGGAAATGACATCGAGTTTCTTTTGCTCTTCGCCTTGCACGTTCTCATTTTGTGCACTGCCCAGAACCCCAGCCAAGGCGCCTTTTTGTAAAGCCTGATCAATAGTTTTGCAGGTATTGGCAATGGTCTCAATCACCTGTGCAAGTTCAGGGGTTAAATTTCCGCTTTGTTGTTGTAGAAATTGGGACAGGGTGCGATAAGACATAATAGGAAAACTCCGAATAAGAATCGATCGGGCATGATCAAAAAAGCTTTGTCCGATATTTTAGATGAGAACAGCTTAAAAGAAAAATTAAACTCAACTATTTGACGTGATTTTGCCCTTGCAAGTCTGCTAGAAAGTGCTATGTTGATGTGAAGGAACAGAATCAACCAGTATATAGGAGCACACATATGACAACGTTAAAGTTTGATGCGACTCCAACCCCAAGCGAAGGCATTAGTTTAGATGAAATTAGCGCCGACAAGGTTAAAGAGGCCTGGAAGGGGTATGAAGCAAAACCAGAGTACAAGAAATTTAACAAGCACGACATGATTGAGTCGATGCAACCCGCCAAAGATGAAGAAGATGCACAGGCAGATGCACCTTAAATAGAATTTGACTCAGCTCTTGTGTTTGAGTATTAAAAAAGCGCCCGATGGAGTAATGCCAGTCAGTTAAGAGATTGACTGGCTTTTTCTTGGGTATTTTTGAGGTTTTCCTTTTACAACCCTTGGATAACTCCTCACTCTTCTCTCAGGTATAACATACCGATTAGATTTCTCCAT
>NZ_VPCK01000018.1:0-51177 GCF_013418255.1 Acinetobacter sp. YH12155 | reverse complement strand
GAGTAATTTAAACCAATCAATTAATGAAAATATATTCGATTAATCAACCAGTAAAAATCCACACAAGTTGTTCTTCATAATCTCTTAATGATCTTTCCAACACCTCGTCAGTGCCAGAAGCTGGACTCAAAACACTCGACAACTCAGCGATCCGCCTCGTTCATCACCGTGTATCTCGTCGGTATGGGGTGCATTCTAGAGGATTTCAGAATCATTGCAAGCCCCAATTCACTTTATTTTTCACGTATGTATCTTTTTTCTACGAAACAGCTAAAAAAACCGGTTTTTCACTTATTTTTTGCACAATTCAAAAGAAAAAATCCCGCGAACGGGATTTTTTGCTGTCTTTCTTTTTATCTTATTCAGTAAATTTCTGCGTGCTGTAATCCGCTGTTGGCAATTTACCGAGCGCTTTTTGTCCGGTTGTTCCCGGTAAACGCTCCACATATTGTAAAAACGCTTCGGCATAATCAAGGCCCACGTCCATACGGCGCTCGCCTGTCACCTCTTTCATGCTGCTATAGTAGTCCTGTCCATTGGCCAGGAAGTCGATAGTCACCACTTTATAGGTTCGATCCAAGACCAGTGCTTCATAACTACCGCTTGTATTACGCACTTCCAGCTGGCTAATACGCTGCCCTTTGGCCTGGGTTAAATCTACCTGCCAGCGTAAACCACCAGTATATGGATAACTGCCAGTATTTCTCTGCTCGACCACACCGCTAATCGCATCTTCCAGCGTGGCTTTAATTTCTGCACCAGTCATATCCAAACGGACCAGTGTATTTTTAAATGGCAGTACCTGATAGATTTTCTCTACGGTGACTGGACCTGCCGCGACATCCACACGCACCCCACCACCATTCTGGAATGACAGATCGGCATCAAAGTACACTTTACCTTGTTGCAAGAAGGCTTCGGCAATCATCTGCTGAATATCGCCGCCATGAGCAATGACATGCGGATTCTGGTTACAGATATCGCCCAGACTAGAACGGCTGGTATCGCGCTGCGTCCCCGGTACACGGCGTAAACACAGGTTATCGGTTGCCTGAGCCACCACCGTGCTGGCAAAATTCTGTTTCTGTTGTTGATATGGCAGCAGCACATTTAAGGTCGCGGTATATGGGCTGACCACCTGCATCGGAATATTCGCCGCTTTAAAACGCTCCAGCAGCGCCGCCTGTTCGGTTGCATTTAAGGCTTCAAACTGTTTGCTCTCGGTATTTTCACGCTTAAAGTCATCGCCCACTAAAATGTGCGGTGTACCACTACACTGTTCCACCTGACCTTGCGGATTGAACCTGACCTTTAAATCACCCACTACATAGCTGTACTGCCAGGCCTGGGCAATACAGACCAGATCACCATCTTTATTTCGCGCTTGGGTCGGATATGCACCACTCGGACTCAGGCCGACCGCCTCTAAACTGTCCGGACCTAATAAGGTATGTGAATCACCGCCAACAATTACATCAACATCAGTTAAAGCCGCAGCCAGTTGCTGATCCAGGGCAAAACCGGTATGGGTTTGCAGGATAATCTTGTGAATACCCTGAGCTTTCAGGCGATCAATTTCCTGTTGAGCCGCTTCAATTTCATTAGCAAACGTAGTGTCACTGTTCGGCTGAGAGGCATTTTTGGTTTTGTCGGCAATGGTCAGGCCAATAATGGCAAACTTTTCACCGTCACGTTCAAATATAAAAGACTTTTCAATGCGCTGGGTCTGATACAGCGGCGAAGATGGGCCGAAATTCACATTGGCCGATACAATACGGGTTGATGTGGCACAGTTACCGGCATCCAGATAGTTAATAAATTTCTGTAGGCCTGCATCTTTGGCATCAAATTCATGATTACCCAGCACAAAACTGTCAAAGCAGACCGTATTCATGGCATCTGCATCGGCCTTACCTTCAGAAAGGTTGAAATACAGATCGCCGGTAATCGCATCACCACTGTGCAGTTTAATCACATTCGGATATTCCTCTGTCAGACGGTTGATTAACCCGGCGACACGGGCAAAACCACCCCGGCTGACGCTATAATTTTCTTCCTCAGCCCCTTGTGCCAAGCTAAAGTTCCAGTGCTCTTCATCTAAATGGGAGTGATGGTCATTGATATGCAGAATATTCAGTTCAACGGCTTTACCCTCGACTACTGGTGTCGGTGTAGTAGTCTGACGGTCATTATCCCCGCAGGCTGTCATGAAAACAGAAAGACAGGCTATTGATAATATGGTTTTTTTATTCAATACGTTCATCTGGCAATTACCCTGAGACTCAGTGTTTTAATTGGAATTGTCTGATTGAGTCTGTGGCCTGAACATGTAAGACAGATGAAAAAACGATCAAGATTTCATGACAATAGTTAAACCCGTTCGCGAATATGCTGCATGACTTCTAAGACCAGTGCCTGTTTACCGCGATAATCTTCGGCAGCAAACAGCAGTCTGGCTTTGCGCGGCAGTTGCTCGTGAATCAGGGCAAATAGCTGATACATGGCCGACAGCTCTAATTGCTCAAACAGTGTCTTGACCGGTTGATAGGCAAACTGCTTTTCACTTTGCGGCTGATATTCAAACAGGAAACGTAAAATGGCATCCAGCTGCTGATCATGGGTATCGGTATTATAGGAATACATGCGCTCCCTCTGGCTCGAGTTTATTTTTTATATGGAAATGATGATCCGGATTTATTTATACGCCGGATTTTTGCAGCGGGCAACCATGGGGCAGATAGTGCTCCAGCTGCTCAAAAAACCGCTTTTTTCAGGTCAAAGGCTAAATTTTGGATAAAAAAAAGAAAGAGATCTCTCCCAAAATCTCTCCCTCGGAGTTGAATCTTTTACGGATCCATATGTTATTGTCATTATTATTTTCGGCTATTTCCGCGCTTCTTGGGGATGAAACGTCATCAAATAGCAATTTACCCTCTAGATATGTAGACACCACATATTTAGACGGATAAATCTTAAACATAAAATATGACAAAATCAAGACAATCGGAAAAATTTAATTCTTGTTTTTATAAGGTTTTTTTTAAATTTAAATATTTAAATATCTTATAAGCAATATCATAAAAAAAGCAGACCGAAGCCTGCTTTTTAATTCAAATACTTAACTGCGTTTTTAGTCGGTAAAGGTGACTTTGGCAATGGCCTTTTTACTGGCCTGCACAATCAAGGTCACGTTTTCTTTTACCGAGAATGAGGCATCGACTGGTTGCCAATCAACTTTCACTGCACCACGACCGACAGCATCTTTGGCTTGTGCCGCGTTTTTGGTTAAACCTGCTGCACGTAAAATAGAAGCAATGAAAATCTCGCCGCCATATTCGCCACGTGAAATGGTCACTTCTGGTGTACCTTCTGGCAATTCACCTTCGGTAATCAGGTTACCGGCACCTTTATGCGCATTGGCTGCAGCTTCTGCACCGTGGAAACGCTCGACCAGTTCCAGCGCCAGAATCTTTTTCACATCCTGCGGGTTACGGCCTTCAGCCACTTCTTTCAGTAACTGCTGGATTTCTGCCACAGACTTGAAGCTGAGCAGGTCAAAATAACGCTCAATCAGTGAGTCCGGCATAGACAGCACTTTCTGGTACATCGCGCCTGGGGCATCAAATACACCAATATAGTTGCCCAATGATTTCGACATCTTGTTGACGCCATCTAAACCTTCCAGAATTGGCACGGTAATACACACCTGTGCTTCCTGGTTATAACGGCCCTGTAAGGTACGGCCCATTAGCAGGTTAAAGGTCTGGTCGGTGCCACCCAACTCTACGTCAGCTTCTAAAGCCACCGAGTCATAGCCTTGTACCAGCGGATACAGGAATTCGTGAATCGCAATTGGTTGCTGGTTGTTATAACGCTTGGTGAAGTCATCACGCTCCAGCATACGCGCCACGGTTTGCTGTGAGGCCAATTGAATTAAATCGGCCGCAGTTTTGCTGGCAAACCATTCCGAGTTAAACACCACTTTGGTTTTGTTTGGATCGAGAATCTTGAACACCTGTTCCTGATAGGTTTTGGCATTTTCCAGTACCTGCTCGCGTGACAACGGCGGACGGGTCGCGCTCTTACCGGTCGGGTCACCAATCATGGCAGTATAGTCACCAATCAGGAAGAAGACCTCGTGCCCCAAATCCTGGAACACTTTCAGCTTGTTAATTAAAACCGTATGACCCAAATGCAGGTCAGGTGCAGTCGGGTCAAAGCCCGCTTTAATTTTTAAAGGACGGTTCTCTTTTAATTTCTTTAGAAGATCTTCTTCAGAAATAATTTCATGCGTACCTCGTTGGATGAGGGCAAGTTGTTCTTCAGCTGGCAAGAAATTTGACATCACAAAACCCAAACACATCAGTTATTCAATTTGTGCGATATACTAACACTTTTTCAGCACATTGCAGGCTTAAGAATAACCATGACAGCGATCTATATTGGGGTAATGACCGGCACAAGTATGGATGGTGTCGATATTGTTGCTGCTTCTTTTGATCCTTTACAGCTTCATGCCACCCTGACCCTGAGCTTCGATCCCGATTTACGCGATGAACTGATGGCCCTGACCCTGCCGGATGACAATGAAATTGACCGGATGGGCAAGGCCGATGTGGCGCTGGCGCAAATGATTGGACATGGCATTAACCGCCTGATTGAAGAACACCAGCTTGATCGCAGCCAGATTCGTGCCATTGGTTCACATGGCCAGACCATCCGCCACCGGCCTGAACATGGCTTTACCCTGCAAATTGGTGACCCGAATATTATTACTGAAATAACCCAGCTGCCGGTGGTCTCGGATTTCCGCCGGCGTGATATGGCTGCCGGTGGACAAGGTGCCCCTTTGGTACCAGCTTTTCATCAGGATGTGTTCCAGCATGACAGCATCCACCGGGTGATTCTGAATTTGGGCGGGATTGCCAATGTCAGCATGTTGCCTGCCGGACAGCCGGAAAAAGTCTATGGTTTTGATACCGGCCCGGCCAATATCCTGATGGATGCCTGGTGTGAACGCTACACCGGCCAGCCTTATGATGAAAACGGCAATTGGGCGGCTTATGGCCAACCAATTCGCAGCCTGCTGGACCGGCTGCAGGCACATGAATATTTTTCCAAAGAGCCGCCAAAAAGTACCGGCCGTGAAGATTTCAACCTGGAATGGCTGGATGAGCAGATTGCCGACTGGCGCAATGACCTGGCCTATCAGGAACTGGAAGATACCCCGGAAAATGTACAGGCCACCTTGTTAAAACTGACCACCCGCGCGATTAAAAAAGCCATTTACCGCTCCGGCATGGACACCGGTGAAGTCTATGTCTGTGGTGGCGGTGCCTATAATTCCTATTTACTGGAACAGCTGCGCTGGCGCTTACGCAAACATGAGTGGAGTGTACAGACCACGGCGGATTTAGGCATTAACCCGACCTGGGTGGAAGCCACTGCTTTTGCCTGGCTGGCGATGCGTTTTCTCAACCAGCAAAGTGGCAATTTCCCGGCTGTGACCGGGGCCAAAGGCTACCGGATTTTAGGAACATTGACCGCAGTCTAGGCCAATCTCTTTGTATTAAAAAAGATATTAAAAAAGCCCTCAAAATAGAGGGCTGAGTATTTTAAAATTCTGCTTAAATCGAGAAAGAAGAACCACAGCCACACGTAGTCGTGGCATTCGGATTTTGAACCACAAAACGTGAACCTTCCAGACCTTCTAAATAGTCCACCACTGAACCGACCAGATATTGATAGCTAAGTGAATCGACCAGCATTTTTACGTCACCATTCACGAATTCAGCATCATCTTCATTCATGCTTTCAGCAAAGTTAAAGCCGTAAGAGAAGCCCGAACAACCACCACCGGTCACATAAACGCGTAACATTAAATCTTGGTTGCCTTCACTGTCACGCAATTGGCGTACTTTGTTCGCAGCATTGTCAGTCAGCACAAGGGCTTGGGCATTCATGTCGGATTCCTCGTTCGATTCAAATGTCTTTTAACAGAAAAGACCACATATCAAGTATAACATACCCAATATATGGTCAGTCATGTTCAATTCAAAGTCAATTCAGACTAATTTTATCAGGATTATTTGTAATTCTCATCCTGCAGGCCGCATTCGAAGTTTTTCGGATCCTGCTTACAGCGGAATTGCCACAGCAGCTTCATCATGCGTTTGTCATAAATGCCACGTTTGGTCAGGTCAATCCGCGCCTCACGCATCATCTTCTGATAGCCCGGTTTGTCGGCTGCCGGAATATTCATCCAGTATTTTTGCGGAATATCGGCTTTCATTTTACCCAAGATGTTAAAGGCACGCGGTAATTGACCTTTGACCCATTCCCGTGATTTCTGGCCAAAACCGGCCGGGAACTTGTTCGGGCGAATAATAATATTGCCAGTCACCTGTAAAATCGGATAATTCACAATCGCGCCTTTACTGCCCAAGCCCTTATGCAGCTCCAGTGGCTTAAACACGGCGGCCGGCGCACCAATAATATCGACCT
Organism: Acinetobacter sp. YH12155; assembly: GCF_013418255.1. Lineage (NCBI taxonomy): Bacteria > Pseudomonadati > Pseudomonadota > Gammaproteobacteria > Moraxellales > Moraxellaceae > Acinetobacter > Acinetobacter sp. YH12155. The sequence goes on along the minus strand of NZ_VPCK01000018.1, from coordinate 44,673 downwards.
GACCGTTATTGAATTTACTGCCGAAGTTGGTGACATCTGAACTGACTGCCTGCGCGCCAATCTGCTGCACCATAATTTTTTGTGCCTGGTCATAATCCAGGACCGCAATTTTTTTACCGGCAGCTTTGGCCACAGTATTAATACTGCGGTCATTGACCATTAAAAAGGCATCACCGACAGGCACTACACCAGCCACTTCATACTGGCCTTGAGTCATAAAGCGGGAAAATTTCGGACTGGCCAGTCCCTGCATGACTTTGACCGCCAGATTTAAATCGGGAATTGCACCAATCGCATCCAGAGAACCGGTAAAGCTGTTAAATTGACGCCCGCGCATACCGGTGACACTAATCCCGTCACATTTACCGGCTTTAAAATCTTCGGCAATTACCGCTTCATTCTGCCCGACGCGCAGTTCAATATCGGCGCCCCAGGCTTTGGCCGCCAGCTGATAGTCCAGCATCAGCGCATACACATCACCACTTTTTCCCACCAAATCAAAGACACACACTGTCTGCTTGGCCTGTGCTGCAGTCGCACCGAGTCCCATCACTGCAGCCAGTGCGATGCCTTGAGCATAATATTTCATTGATCTTTCCTTTATCGCTGTTCTTGTTGTTTTCAGTTGTACTGAAGTGTTTAATATTTTAAAAAGCTGTTTTTGCCTATCCATCCTTGTTCTTTTTACCTTTGGAGATCACCCTCTCCTGCTCCTCCTGTCTGTATGCCTTGGATGAAACAACTCATCTCTATTTTTTAGGCTTGAGCAAAGATGAAACTATTATTTTTGATTAGCTTACGTGATTTGACCTGAACTGCAATGGCCCAAGTGACAAGGTTCCAGATGCAACAACCCGGCACAGATGCCGGGTTGTTTTTCCTTAAAAATGAAGCTTATTCACCGCCCAGTGAACACTCGAAGTTGGCTTTATCGACAGAGCAGCGGGCACGTTTGAGTACGCTCATCATCGACGCATCATAAATACCGCGCTTGGTCATATCCATCCGCCCCTCACGTAACAGCTTCTGGTATTTGGTTTTCTCTTCCGCGCTCAGGTTCATTTTGTATTTGGCCGGGATGCCTGCTTCCAGACGTTTAATCATACCCAAACTTTTTGGCAGGTTTTTCGAGAACCAGTCACGCGATTTCTGGCCAAAACCGGCCGGGAATTTCTCCGGACTAATCACTAAATCAGCCGTCACATGCAGCACCGGGAAATTAAACATGGCGCCTTTGCTGCCCAAGCCTTTATAGATTTCCAGCGGCTTATAGGCATAGGCTGGCGCACCAACCATATCGACCTGGCCATTATTAAATTTCGCCACAAAGTTAGACACATCGGAGATTACCGCTTGAGCACCGACACGTTGCACCATAATTTTTTGTGCATCGTCATAGCCCAGTACCGCAAATTTCTTGCCGGCAGCTTTTTCAATCGAATCAATATTCTTGTCACGGACAAAAATAAAGGCCGAACCTAAAGGTGCAATTCCCGCCACCTCATATTTTTTCCCCCCCAGATTGGTGACCATTTTGCCGGCATTACGTTTGTCCAGGGCAAAGGTAATCGCACGTTGGGCAATGGCATTGCTGGGCACACCGCCCAGCGCATCAATTGAACCGGCAAATTTATTGTACTGACGGGCACGCATCGCAGTCAGGAAAACCGCATCACATTTGCCGGCTTTAAAGTCATTATCGGCCACGGCTTCATCCTGACGGGGAATCAGGTTAATGTCTGCGCCCCAGCCTTTTGCAGCCAGCGCCCATTCCTGGGCCATTTGATAAGATTCACCAGATTTGCCGAGTAAATCGAAGATACATACATCGACTTTGGCTGCCTGAGCATTGCTGGCCATACCCAAAGTAGCCAGCGCAGAAAGCGCGAGAATTGTTTTTTTCATTGTATTTGTCCTTACAGAATCGTCTTTCATCAAGAGTGTCCATACACTTGCTGAATATTAAGCAACTTGTTTTTAAAAAAATAGAGCTTTTACTCCAAATATTTTTAAATCGTGACCAATTCAATTTATACAGCTGCTGATCTCAAACCCACAAATTGCAGAGATCAGCAGCATTTTCAATGGCTTAAAAATTTCAGATAGCGCGGCGAAAATTTACACATCGTGGCCACTTTTTTACAAACTTATAACCATTTTCTCTATTCACCGCCAAGTGAACATTCAAAATTGGTGCGTTCTACCGTACAACGTGCCCGTTTCAGGACCCGCATCATCGAGCCATCATAAATGCCTTTTTCAGTCAGTTCGATGCGGCCATCACGTAGCAGTTTCTGGTATTTGTCCTGATCTTCCTTGCTGAGTCGGGTGCGGTATTTATTTGGAATTTCCGCTTCCAGACGTTTCACCATGGCAAAGTTTTTCGGAATCTGCTGGACAAACCAGCGCCGGGACTGCACTGCAAAACCATCTGCGAATTTTTCTGGCCGGATAATCAGGTCCGCCGTGACATTGACCACCGGAAAATCAATCATGGCACCGCGTGTGCCCAAACCTTTTTCAATTTCCAGCGGTTTAAAGGCATAGGCCGGTGCGGCCACAATATCAACCTCGCCCTGATTAAACTTGCGTACAAAATTGGAAATATCGGAATCGACTGCAATACCACCGACCCGCTCCACCATCATTTTTTGTGCCGGATCATAATGCAGAATCGCAAATTTCCGGTTTTTGATGTGCTCAACCGAGTTCATGGCCCGATCTTTAACAAAAATATAGGCCGAGCCAATCTGGCCGATGCCAGCCACTTCAAAGGTTTCCTGGCCAATCCGGGTCACCAGACGGCGGTTATTGCGCCGGTCCAGCACATAACTAATGGCTTTCTGGGCAATGCTATTACTTGGCACACCGCCCAGTGCATCAATCGAACCGGCAAATTTATTGTATTGCCGCGCCCGCATTGAGGTCATATAGGCACCATCACACTTGCCCGCCTTAAAATCGCGCTCGACCTGGGCTTCATCCTGATAGGCTTTCAGACTGACATTGCTGCCCCAGCGCTTGCTGGCCAAGGCCCATTCTTCCAGCAATTTATAGGATTCTCCGGCCCGTCCCAACAGATCAAAAACACAGACCTGCGGATTGGCCTGAGCCAGGCCACTGACGCCACACAAGGCCAGTGTCGACAACAACAAAACTCCGTTTTTCATTTTTGTCACCGTACATTTGTTTTTGTTTTTTATCAGAAATTTTAATATATCGGGCTTGGTTTTATAAAAAAACCCTGCATAGCCGCTTTCCGATAGATGACACGGCGCCCGCTTTTTCATTATTTTTTTCGATGTGTTGCTGTAGCACCTGAAATAAACTGCGCCAGCTTTTTGTTTTCCAGAGCGCATCCTTTAGAATAGGCGCATTCTGTTCCTGAGTTTAGTGAGTCCAATGATTCAATTTGACCAAGTCTCTTTACGCCGTGGTGGTCGTGTCTTATTTCAAAAAGCGTCCATGCAGATCCATCCGGGTTGGAAAGTTGGCCTCACCGGAGTCAATGGCGCCGGCAAATCGACCTTATTTGCCGCCTTATTGGGAGAACTGGGGGCAGATGAAGGCAGCCTGACCCGTCCATCGGGCTGGACCGTTGCGCACATGGCCCAGGAAGTCAAAGCCCTAGATATGCCGGCGCTGGATTTTGTGTTATCGGGCGATGAAGAATACTGGCAGATTCAGAAACAGCTGGCACAACCTGAACAGCTCAGTAACAGCGAACTGGCACAATTACATGGCCGTTTTGATGAAATTCATGGCTATTCTGCCCCATCTAAAGCCGCCCAGTTAATGGCCGGTCTCGGTTTTATGGAACATCAGCTACGTCTGGATGTCTCCAGTTTCTCCGGTGGATGGCGCATGCGTTTAAATCTGGCACGCACCCTGATGAGCCGCTCCGACTTACTACTTCTGGATGAGCCAACCAACCACTTGGATCTGGATGCCATTTTATGGCTTGAAGACTGGCTCAATGCCTATGAAGGCACTTTAATCCTGATTTCACATGACCGCGATTTTCTCGATGCAGTGACCGATCATATCCTGCATATCGAAAATCAGGAACTGACCTTATATACCGGCAATTACTCGACCTTTGAAGTGACCCGCAGCGAACGTCTGGCCCAGCAGCAACAGGCCTTTGAAAAGCAGGTTGAAGCCCGCGCACATCTGCAAAAATTTATTGACCGTTTTAAAGCCAAAGCTACCAAGGCGCGTCAGGCGCAAAGCCGGATTAAACAGCTGGAAAAAATGCAGTTGCTGGCGCCGGCGCATGTCGATACCCCGTTTACTTTCAGTTTCCGTGAACCCACCAAAATGAGTTCACCCTTACTGACTCTGGATCAGGCAGAAATTGGCTATCCGGGCAAAAGTATTGCCAGCAAAATCAGTCTGCAGATTACCCCAAGCTCGCGTATTGGCCTGCTGGGCATGAACGGCGCCGGTAAATCTACTCTAATTAAATCACTGGTTGGTGATTTAGCGCTTTTAAATGGCCAGCGCAAAGCCTCTGAACTGCTGAATATTGGTTACTTTGCCCAGCATCAGATGGATGCACTGGATGCACAAGCCAGCCCGATGCTGCAATTGTCACGTCTGGCCGACAAACAGATCAGTGAAGCCACCCTACGTTCGTTCCTCGGCAGTTTTGGTTTTAGCGGCGAACGTATGGATACGCCGTGCGAAAGCTTCTCCGGCGGTGAACGCGCCCGTCTGGCCTTGGCCCTGATTGTCTGGCAGCGCCCGAATGTACTGATTCTGGATGAACCGACCAACCATCTGGATTTAGACATGCGTCATGCCCTGAGCATGGCCTTACAGGACTTTGAAGGCGCAGTGGTACTGGTATCGCACGAACGTCAGCTAATCGCCAGTGTCTGTGATGACCTGCTGTTGGTGCATGCCGGACGCTGTACTGAATTTGCCGGTGATCTGCAGGATTATGCCAAATGGTTACGTGAGGCCCGTCAGCAGCAGATCAATGCCCAAACCGCATTGGCACAGGCCAGCGCAAGTACCAACAAGACTGCCGCACCGGCCAAAGTTGATAAAGAAGCACAGCGCAAACTGGCGGCGCAGCGCCGTGAAGAAACCCGTCCGCTGCGGAAAAAAATTGAACAATGTGAAAGCCAGATTGAAAAAATCCAGCCCCGTCTGGCCAGTATTGAAGAACAGCTGGCTGACAGCAGCCTGTATGAAGCTTCGCGTAAAGAAGATCTGCTCAAGCTGATGAATGAACAGACCAGCTTAAAAGCCACGCTGGAACAGGCCGAAGAAACCATGCTGGAACTGATGATGGAACTGGAAACCCTGGAACAATCATTCCAGAACAGTTAATCCCGTTTCTTCCGAAACCTTCCCCTCAAGATAGCCCCAGTGGCTATCTTTTTTATTTCCACTTTATGATCACTCCTCTTTTTAGCCCGTCTGTTTTCTTTAAAAAGATCAAGGAGGATGCTCACCAATAGCTGTTTTCCTCTCCGTTTTAGCTCTGATTGCACTTACTGAACTGCAATATAAAGCCCTCTTGCACACAGCTTGGCCGGTTTTTTTATACATAAATTTACAGCCGCGCATCTCATCATGAAGAAATGTGGCCGGCTCAATGCGCGGGTCTGGCCTTCTGCTAGCCAAGAGAGGAAATTCTATGCGTGCCTTAACCTATCATGGAACCCGAGATGTAAGAGTTGAATCGGTGCCTGACCCAATTATTCAGGAACCGGATGATGTCATCCTTCGCGTCACCGCCACTGCCATTTGTGGCTCAGATCTGCATTTATATCGCGGTAAAATTCCGGCCACAGAACACGGCGATATTTTTGGCCATGAATTTATGGGCGTGGTCGAAGAAGTCGGCCCCGAAGTCACAGCGGTAAAAAAAGGCGACCGGGTAATTATTCCCTTTGTAATTGCCTGCGGTCACTGCTTTTTCTGTGAACATGAGCTGACCGCTTCCTGTGAAAATACCAATACGGGCCGCGGCGCCATTCTGAATAAAAAACAGATTCCACCGGGTGCAGCACTGTTTGGCTACAGTCATCTTTATGGCGGGGTGCCGGGTGGACAGGCCGATTATGTGCGAATCCCCAAAGGCAATATCGGTCCTTTTAAAGTTCCCGGTTCACTGCCGGATGAAAAAGTGCTATTCCTGACCGATATTCTGCCAACCGCATGGCAGGCGGTGACCAATGCACAAATTGGCAAAGGCTCCAGTGTGGCGATTTATGGTGCCGGCCCGGTCGGATTACTGTCAGCGGCCTGTGCACGGATGCTTGGCGCTGAACAGATTTTTATGGTCGATCATCACCATTACCGGCTGCAGTTTGCCCATGAAACCTATGGCGCGATTCCAGTCAATTTTGATGAAATGGATGCGGCCGAGTTTATTATTGACAATACTCCCGGCCATCGGGGTGTCGATGCGGTCATTGATGCAATTGGTTTTGAAGCCAAAGGCAGCATGATTGAAACCGTGATGACCAACCTGAAACTGGAAGGCTCCAGCGGCTTTGCCCTGCGCCAGTGTATTGCCGCAGTGCGCCGTGGCGGCGTGGTCAGTGTGCCGGGCGTCTATGCCGGTCCAATTCACGGTTTCCTGTTCGGTGATGCCTTTGATAAAGGCCTGACCTTCAAGATGGGCCAGACCCATGTGCATCGGTACCTGCCCGAATTACTGGAACGGATTGAAAATGGCGACCTGTCCCCCGAAGTGATTATTACCCACCGTATGAAACTGGCCGATGCTGCCGAGGGCTATCGTATTTTTGATCAACGCGAACAGGATTGCCGCAAAATCATTCTCACGCCCTAATCCATCGCGCCAACAAAAAAGCGCCCGCAGGCGCTTTTTTTAAATCATGCCCTTAGGCATCAATATCGGCATTCAGGGCATTCTCTTCAATAAAGGCACGACGTGGTTCCACATCATCACCCATTAAACATGAGAACATCCGGTCTGCTTCAATCGCATCTTCAATGGTCACCTGCAGCATATGACGGTTTTCCGGGTCCATGGTGGTTTCCCAGAGCTGCTCAGCGTTCATCTCACCCAGACCTTTATAGCGCTGGATCATCATGCCGCGACGTGAGTCCTGCAGAATATGCTGCCAGACCTGATGGAAGCTGTTGACCTGAATCTTGCGCTCGCCTTTTTGCAAGTACGCGCCTTCTTCAATCAGGCTAAACCAGCTCTTCGAGTTCTTCAGCAAACGTGCGTACTCACCTGAGCCGAGTAAACCGGCATCCAGCAAATAGGCATGTGGCAGGTTATGTACATAAATAGTAATACGTGGCCAGTAAATCGCAGACTTCTGTCCTTCCGCATCTTCTTTATCAAAGGTTTCGATGCTGAGTTCAGGACGTAAACTGCTTTGAGTGGCCGCGATATAGGCACATAACTGCTCACCCCAAGTCTGTACATAATCCAGATCATGCGCCTGATCCAGCTTGAACGCCTCTTGCGCCAGCAAACCATCTAACAGGCTGGCTGGATAACGCAAGGTTAAACGGCTCAGGCTCTTTTGCGAGGTCTGATAATCGGCAATCACCGAAGCCAGTGCTTCACCACGAATCGCCGGTGCATCTGCGCTGACATGCAGGGCCAGTTCATCAATGGCATTGGAAATCAGATAGGTTTCCAGTGCTTCATTGTCTTTAATGTACTGTTCCTGCTTACCTTTTTTCAGCTTGTACAGCGGTGGCTGGGCAATATAGATATGACCACGTTCCACCAGCTCCGGCATTTGACGAAAGAAGAACGTCAGCAGCAAGGTACGGATGTGCGAACCATCGACGTCGGCATCGGTCATGATAATGATTTTGTGATAACGCAGCTTGTCCGGGTTATATTCTTCACGGCCAATGCCGCAGCCCAGTGCAGTAATCAAGGTGCCGACTTCTGCCGATGAAATCATCTTGTCAAAACGGGCACGTTCCACGTTCAGGATTTTACCTTTTAGCGGTAAAATCGCCTGCATTTTACGGTTACGGCCTTGCTTGGCTGAACCACCCGCAGAGTCACCCTCGACCAGATACAGTTCAGATAAAGCTGGATCTTTTTCCTGACAATCGGCCAGTTTACCCGGTAAACCGGCAATATCCAGCGCGCTCTTACGACGGGTCATTTCACGTGCTTTACGCGCTGCATCACGGGCACGCGCTGCATCAATAATTTTACCCGCAATGGATTTTGCCGCTTGTGGATTTTCCAATAAATATTCAGAGAAAGATTTATTCATGGCCTGCTCAACAGCAGGCTTCACTTCACTCGATACCAATTTTTCTTTGGTCTGTGATGAGAATTTTGGATCTGGCACTTTGACCGACACAATCGCGGTTAAACCTTCACGTGCATCATCACCCGACACCACGACTTTTTCTTTTTTCAGGATATTTTCGCTTTCCATGTAGTTGTTTAACCCACGGGTTAGCGCAGCACGGAAGCCTGCCAAGTGCGTTCCACCGTCTTTTTGTGGAATGTTATTGGTAAAGCAACGTACGTTTTCCTGATAGGAATCATTCCACTGCAAAGCAACTTCTACGGTAATTCCGTTTTCAGCCTGTGTCGTGAAATGGAAAATTTCATTCAGATGGGTTTTGCCTGCATTGATATATTTCACAAATTCAGACAAACCACCTTCATAGTCAAAAATATGTTCTAAATTGACACGTTCATCACGCAATACAATACGCACGCCCGCGTTTAAGAAAGACAATTCACGCAATCGGCGTGCCAAAATATCCACATTAAAAATGGTTTGGCTAAAGGTTTCAGCACTTGGCCAGAAACGAACCATGGTTCCGGTCTCTTCTGTTTCACCAACCACAGTTAATGGATATTGCGGATCACCATGACGGTATTCCTGCTGATGAATCTGACCGGCACGTTTAATGGTCAGTTCTAGTTTGCTCGACAGGGCGTTTACCACCGATACCCCGACCCCGTGCAGACCGCCCGACACTTTATAACTGTTGTCGTCGAACTTACCGCCGGCGTGCAGGATGGTCAGAATCACCTCGGCAGCCGATACGCCTTCTTCCGGGTGAATGTCGGTTGGAATGCCGCGACCGTTATCGGCCACAGATACCGATTCATCTTCATGAATAGTGACTAGAATCTCGTCACAATGGCCGGCAAGCGCTTCGTCAATCGCGTTATCGACCACCTCGAACACCATGTGGTGCAAACCGGTACCATCATCTGTATCACCGATATACATGCCCGGGCGTTTACGAACAGCATCTAGGCCACGTAATACTTTGATACTAGAGGAATCATAAGCCTTTTCATTGGTTTGTTCTGTTTGAGTGGCAGATTGATCTTCTGAACTCATGGTTTCTCCCTAGTAAAAACTGGTCTATCCAAAGATAAAAAACTATTGCACAACAACTTGAACAGTACCGTTTTCAACATTGAATAATTGATAGGAAATAGACAAATCATGTAAGTGATTCTGCACTGATTCATGGTCTAAGGTGGTAATAAAAACTTGACTACCAAGTTGGCTCAATCGCTCAATTAAACGTCGTTGTGCGGTTAAATCTAATTCTGCTGTCAGATCATCTAATAATACCACAGTTTCCTTATTGCACGCATGCAGCATTGCAATCTGTGACAGTTTTAAAGCCATGATCAATAACTTTTTTTGTCCGCGTGACAGCACTACATCGGCATCGCCCGTCGCTGTTTTTAAACGTAAATCTGCGCGATGCGGTCCATATTCGGTATAACGGCGCTCCACATCTTTCTGATGATGATTGACCAAATCGCTCATTAAACCCGGTTCCGGATGAAATCCCGGATGGTATTCCAAGCGAATATTTAAATCGGGCAACAACTGCTGTAAATCCTGCTGAAAATAGTGCTGCCACTGCTCGATAATACTGTAGCGTTGCAGATGCAGCATTTCACCATACTGGCTCAGCATCTGGTTCCACGGTTCTAGTTCTGCCAGGCTTAAATGACGCCGGTTTTTTAGTAAGCTGTTACGCTGTTTTAAGGCCCGCGAATAGTATTGCCAGGCATGATAAAATTCTGGTTCCACGTGGAACATCATCCAGTCCAGCAGCTGGCGGCGCGGTTTGGCGCCGTGGTCGATAATATCAGTACTTTGCGGATCAATCAGTTGTAGCGGCAGCAGTTTGGCCAGCTGCCCCTGGGTGGCAATATGATCACCATTGACCTTAATCAGTTGTTCCCCAGACAGCAGTTTTTGCATGCCGATTTTTTCGGTGGGCGACTGGGCAAATACAATCGCATCTTGGGCATCATGCTGAATATAGTTTTTGGGGATATGGGTACGGAAGGAACGACCGGTGGCTAGTAAATGAATGGCTTCCAGAATCGAGGTTTTACCGGAGCCATTGGCACCATAAAAGACATTAAACGGCTGCAACCCGACGAGTGCAACCGCTTTTAAGTTTCGAACACGTTCTATATTTAAACGCGTAATATGCATAATCGTGTCAGATCACATACAAGCTTAGACACGCATCGGCATCACAACATAGGTTTGATCTTGCTGCGCTGGGTCTTGCACCAGTACCGACTGGTTGGCTTCGGTCATGGTCATCGCCACATCATCACCATCCAGTGCACCTAATACATCCAGCAGATATTGAGCATTGAACGACATTTCCAGCGGTGCATTGTTGTATTGCACGGCCAGGTCTTCAATCGCTTCATCCTGCTCCGGGTTGTTGGCACGTAATTGCAGTGAATCTGCATTAAAGTTCAGGAATACGCCGCGTAATTTTTCATTACTTAAAATCGCCACACGCTGTAACGACTGCTTGAAGACATCATGTGCAATCATCACCACTTTATCGCCACCACGTGGAATCACACGGCGGTAATCCGGGAATTTACCATCAATTAACTTGGTGGTGAAACGTACGGTAATATCACCCTGCTCTTTGTCACGGCTTGGCACGGAAATGGTTACATTTAACAGTTCACGACCAATTAACAAAGACAGCTGCTCATCTTCAATACTGAGCAAACGCTGTAATTCACCCACGGCTTTACGTGGCACAATTGCCTGAATTGGCTGCGTCGCATTTGAGGAGGCACCGGTTTCACATAATGCCAAACGGTGGCCATCGGTAGTCACAGCGCGCAGCTGGTTTTCATCAATTTCCAGCAAGGTGCCGGTCAAATAGAAACGTACATCCTGCACCGCCATGGCAAAGGCGGTTTTTTCAAATAAACGTTTTAATTCACGCTGAGTCACCGCTACCTGTGTGCCTTGAGTATTTTCAGTGGCCAATAACGGATAATCTTCGGCTGGTAAAGTGCCCAACACGAAACGGCTGTTGCCTGATTTTAAAATACAGCGCTGATCTTCAGTAATCTGCAGGTCAATTAAAGCCGCAGTCGGCAAAGATTTACAGATATCCATCAGTTTACGTGCCGGCACTGTGGTCTCACCCGCCTGTAAACATGCACCTTCAGCCAGAACCGTACTGGCCACCAGCTCAACTTCCAGATCGGAACCGGTAATGGTCAGTGCCTGTTCGGTCACCTGAACTTTCACGTTAGATAAAATGTTTAACGTATGGCGACGTTCAACCGCTCCTACAACATGTGATAGAACATTGAGTAAGCTTTCTTTGGCGATTTTTAAACGCACGGTACATTCCTCTAACAACTGAAGATGATGAAGATAAAAATTAATTTTTTAGCAGTGTACTATGCGGCAGAATATGCCGCATTGCAAGAACAGAATTTGACCAAACCGGCCTAACTTTGCAACAGGCGTTGCAGGTTTTTATAGTCCTCGTTGAAGATTGGATCTTCTTCGCGCAGGCTTTGTACTTTCTCGCAGGCATGCATCACGGTACTGTGGTCACGACCACCAAAAGCCATGCCAATTTCAGGGAAACTGTCACCGGTCAGTTCACGGGCCAGCCCCATTGCCAGCTGCCGCGGACGGGCATAAATCCGGGTACGTTTTGGCCCGACCAGCTCTTTGAGTGGAATACGGAAATATTCACTGACCACACGCTGAATATTTTCGGTACTGATGGTACGCGCACGAATCGCCAGCACATCTTTTAGAGATTCACGCACCACATCCAGATCAATCGCGGTGCCTTTAAAACGGGAAATCGCGACCACCTTATTTAAGGCGCCTTCCAGTTCACGCACGTTGGCGACCACCTGCTGGGCAATAAACAAGGCACAGTTGCGCGGTAAATCGACGCCACTGCTTTCGGCTTTCTTTAATAGAATTTCAATCCGGGTTTCAATATCGGGCGGTTCTACCCCCACCGACAGGCCCCAGGAAAAACGCGATACCAGACGTGGGTCCAGTTCGGTCAGTTCTTTTGGATAACGGTCCGACGTCAGAATAATCTGCTTGGATTCATCCAATAAGGCATTAAAGGTATAGAAAAACTCCACCAGACTGGCTTCTTTACCGGCCAGCAAATGAATGTCATCCACCAAGAGCAGATCGAGTGAACGGCAATTTTTCTTGAATTCTTCAACCTTGCCCTGCTGTAGCGAGCTAACAAAGTCATGTACAAAGCTTTCAGCAGTCATATACATGACCCGGGCATTCGGCTTGGCCTGCAACAAGGCATTCCCCACCGCTTGCATCAAGTGGGTTTTACCCAGACCGGTCGGGCCATATAAAAATAGCGGGTTATGTTGTGAGGCGCCCAGATGGGTCAATACTTTACGGCAGGTTTCTGCCGCCATCTGGTTAGAACGACCTTCGACAAATAAAGAAAAGGTAAATAAAGGATTTAACTGACGCTTGCGGCTGTTTTTGCTGCCACTCTCTTCTTTGTCCTTTTTTGGACGGCTGACCGGTGCCGGTGTTGATTCTAAAGCAGCAGTGGTGGTCGCCGGCTGTTCACTGGCCGATAAAATGGCGCCCGGACGGGAATCGACCAGGATTTCAACTTTACGTACCCGTCCTTCAGACAGTTGTTCGGCCAGAATCGTGATCAGCTCAAGATGATGTTCCTGAATATAGCGGGTCCAATACGGGTTCGGTGCATATAAACGTAAAGTATCTTCTGATTCTTCTGCAACTAATGGGCGAATCCACATCGTAAAGACATTCCCAGAGAGCTCTTGTCGCAAGCGATTTAAGCAGTCCGTCCAAAGCATGTGAAAACCCCTATTTATTCCATTTTAAATTTAAAACGCATTCGTCCGCTGCAAGCGGGTCGCCATTCTAACCAAGTTATCCACATCTGTCATGAGAAATTGAGCGAATTTAGCCAAAAAACAAACATCAAGATCTAAATTTAAATTTAAAAGCTGGTGTGGATAAGTTTATCCGCAAGCTGTGGATAAAATATAGCATAAAGTTATCCACAATGTATTAAAAATATAAAAACACAGTTATCCACATGCAAAGTCTATGTTTTTTAAATTTAAAAATTGCTTTTCCACATAAAAAAGCCACCCTAATAAGAATAAATTTAAATTTATAAATTTGAATTTATATATTAGAGCGTGCTCGGATGTGGATAAACTGAAAATAAATTTAAATTCGAATTTAAACCTGCAGAGAATAAATTTATTCACATGGTCTTGTGGATAATTATGTGAATAATATTGTTTATAACTTATTTTGTATTTTTTAACAATAGGATAGCTTGTGAATAAGCCAGAATATGTACAATTACCTATTCCTGGATAAACTTAAGGCCTTTTATAAAAATTAGGCTTATTTTAAAGGAAAACCGTGTTTTTGATTGACAGCTCAAGCAATGAGCACTAAAATCGCGGACCTTTATAGAAAGATCATTTTTGGAGTTTCGACATGAAACGTACATTCCAACCATCTGAATTAAAGCGTAAACGCGTTCATGGTTTCCGTGCTCGTATGGCTACTAAAGCTGGTCGTCAAGTATTAGCTCGCCGTCGTGCAAAAGGTCGTCACAGCTTAACTGTTTAATCAGTCACGCTGCATCGACTTGGGTGTTATGACATCACTTTATGGCTTCAGCACAGAGCTTCGTATACGCTGTGCTGCCGATTATAAAGATGTGTTTGATGGTGCGCTTTTTAAAGTGCATCAACCCCATTTCTTATTTCTGGCAAAACCGTCCGAACTGCTGAACAGCCGTTTGGGTATTGTTGTTGCCAAGAAAAAAGTGCGTCGTGCACACGAAAGAAATCGAGTAAAACGACTTGCTCGCGAAAGTTTTCGCCTGCATCAACAGCAATTGGCTGTACTGGATATTGTGGTGATGCCCAAAATGGGGATTGAAACAGTGCCAAATGCAGAGTTACATCAGCAATTACAATTTGCTTGGCAGAAATTGCACCGCCTTGCCAAAAAGCATTCTAAAATAGCTCCCTCCCCACATCAGTAGAGATGACCAATGGTACGTTTACTGCATTGGTTGATTCGTTTCTATCAGATTGCGATTAGTCCGCTTCTTGGACCACGTTGTCGCTATATTCCAACCTGTTCTCAATATGCCCTGGAAGCAGTCCAGATCCATGGGGCCGGACGTGGTGTGTGGCTGGCGACTAGACGTATCTGTCGTTGTCATCCGTGGGGTGGTTCGGGCTATGACCCTGTACCGGCCAAAGCAATTCGTTTTATTTCATTTCAGCAAATAGATTCTCAAACGGGTCACATTGCTGTACCCTTTCGTGAACGTTTATTGAACCAAAATCACTCTAACCACTTGGGGTAATAGATATGCAACAATGGGCCAGGATTGCAATTCTCGGGGCCATGTTTGTTGTCGCTTATTTGCTCATTTTGGCTTGGCAAAAAGATTATGGAAATGCTGAAACCCAACCACAGCAACAGGCTGCGGTGGTTTCACATGAAGTGTCTGCAGATTTGCCAAATGGCCAAACCGCTACAGCAGCTTCTGATGTACCGCAGGCAAATATTTCAGCGCAGCAGACTCAAACCACAGATGCCACTGCACCTGTAAGTCAGCAGCTTATTTCAGTACAAACTGACCTTTATCATCTTTGGATCAATCCAAAAGGTGGTGATATTGTTCGTGTTGAATTACTCAATCATGACAAAAATAAAGACAGTGATGCACCGTTTGTAATGCTTGAAAGCGATGACAAACGTACCTATGTCGCTCAGTCAGGCCTGATTGGTCTGAATGGACCAGACAGCAGCCGTAATGGTCGTCCAAACTATGAAGTTGAAAAATTAAGCTATAGCCTGGAAGATGCCAAAGCCGTTCAGAATCAGGACGGTGAAGCGGTGAAAGTGTTAAATGTACCAATGGTGTACAAAACTGCTGACGGTGTAGAAATTATCAAGACCTTCAGCTTCAAGCAAGGCGAATATCCGATTGTGGTCAACCACAAAGTGGTAAACCGCAGTGGCCAGAACTGGCAAGGTCAAATGTTTGGTCAGATCAAACGCGATAACTCGGATGATCCGGGTAAATCGGACCAGGGCATTTTCACTTTGGGTACCTTCCTGGGCGGCGCCTGGGGGACACCGGATGAACACTACAACAAGCTGAAATTCGACAACTTCACTGAAGAAAAACTGAATGTTGAAGCGACTGGCGGCTGGGTTGCGGTGGTACAGCACTACTTCGTGAGTGCATGGGTGCCGGGTAACCTGAAACTGACCCAGGCCGATGGCCAACCGTATAGCGCCAAGCTGGAATCGCGTAAATCAGGCGATAATATGAATATTATCGGCTTTACTTCGCCAACCATTAATGTACCGGCAGGTACAGTGGCAGAAGTCGATGCGACCTTCTATAGCGGTCCAAAAATCCAGTCAGAGCTGAAAGATCTGGCCACTGGTCTGAATCAGACTGTGGATTATGGCTGGTTATGGCCAATTGCCAAACTGCTGTTTGTAGGCTTGGAATTCTTCCACGGCTTAGTGGGGAACTGGGGCTGGGCAATTATTCTGTTGACCATTCTGGTGAAGCTGATTCTGTGGCCATTATCGTCGAAGAGCTACCGTTCTATGGCGAAAATGCGTGTGATTGCACCTGAAATGCAGCGCATGAAAGAAGAGTTCGGTGAAGACCGGATGCGCTTCTCGCAAGAGATGATGGCGCTGTACAAACGTGAACAGGTTAATCCGTTGGCCGGCTGTTTACCGCTGTTACTGCAAATGCCAATCTTCCTGGCCCTGTACTGGGTACTGATGGAATCTGTAGAGCTGCGTCATGCGCCATGGTTACTCTGGATTCAGGATTTATCGGCAATGGACCCTTGGTTTATCTTGCCGCTGATCATGGGTGCGACCATGTATATTCAGCAAATGCTGAACCCGCAGCCGACCGATCCTATGCAGGCTAAAGTCTTCCGCATTATGCCGGTCATCTTTACCGTATTCCTGCTGTTCTTCCCGGCGGGTCTGGTGTTGTACTGGATTGTCAACAACCTGATCACCATCTTGCAGCAAGGCCTGATCAACAAATCTGTTGAGAAAGACCGTGCCAAACGTGATGAAGCGACCCCAGTCAACTAAGTTGTACTGACGAGCTGAATAAATCCGCTTAAGATGATACTCTTAGGCGGATTTTTTTTGGCCCGACTTTAAGCATTGCGACAGGTGAATTTATGCTGACCCAAACCACAACAATTGCTGCGATTGCCACTCCACCCGGGCGTGGCGGTGTGGGGGTAATTCGCCTGTCTGGTCCCAAATCCTATGCTATTGCTGAAGCCTTAACCCAAAAGCAGCTGCCGAAAGCCCGTTTTGCCGGCTTCCGTCAGTTTTATGAGGCTAGCGGTGAGGTGATGGATGAAGGTTTGGTGATTTGTTTCCCCAATCCAAACTCCTTTACCGGTGAAGATGTGGTGGAACTGCAAGGTCATGGTGGCCCGGTCATTCAAAATGCCCTGCTGGCACGTTTACTGGAACTCGGCGCGACCGCAGCCAAAGCGGGTGAATTTTCCATGCGCGCCTTTGAAAATGGTAAGCTTGATCTGGTACAGGCCGAAGCGATTGCCGACCTGATTGACGCGACCTCGCAGGCTGCAGCACGTTCTGCGGTACGTTCTTTACAAGGTGCATTTTCAACCAAGGTCAATACGGTTTTAGAAAAACTGATTCATCTGCGTTTGCATGTGGAAGCAGCAATTGATTTTCCGGAAGAAGAAATTGATTTTCTGGCCGACGGCAAAATTCTGGCCCTGCTGGATGATGTCGCCAGCTCAGTCACCGCGGTACAGCAATCGGCGCGTCAGGGACAATTATTGCGTGAAGGCTTGCAGGTGGTGATTGCCGGTAAACCGAATGCCGGAAAATCATCTTTACTGAATGCTTTAGCCGGGATTGAACGGGCGATTGTGACCGATATTGCCGGTACCACGCGTGATGTGCTGCATGAAAAAATCACCTTAAATGGCTTGCCGATTACCCTGACCGATACCGCCGGTTTACGGGAAACCGGTGATGTGGTGGAAAAAGAAGGCATCCGCCGCGCGATTAAAGAAATTGAACAGGCTGATTTATTGCTGCTGGTGTATGACCTGAGCCAGGGTGAAGATCCGCTGCAATTGGCCCAGGAATATTTTGCCGATCATCTGGAACCCAAACGTCTGATGCTGATTGCTAATAAAGCAGATTTGACTGGTGCAGCAGCAGAAATGGGTGATTATCAGGGTTTTCGTCATATTACCGTGTCGGCCAAGCAGGAAACCGGTGTTCAATCGCTCATAGATGCGATTACAGCGCATGCGGGCTTCCAGCCGGAAGAAGATACCTTCATTGCCCGAACTCGCCATTTAGACGCAATGAAGCGCACCCAGTACTATCTGGCCGAAGCGCGCGAGCAGCTGGTGGATTATCATGCCGGTGAGCTGGTGGCTGAATCCCTGCGTCTGGCGCAAAATACTTTAGGTGAAATTACCGGAGATTTTAGTGCCGATGATCTGCTGGGCAAAATTTTCGGTTCTTTCTGTATTGGAAAATAAGCGCAGCACGCTCTGAGCTTGCTATGCATTTAAAAGCATCAGGTGTTAGCCACCTGGTGCTTTTTTATTGCTTTTTATCAGGCAATCTCGTCATTTCAGCCTAAATAGTTTTGTATGTTCTAAGGGAACAGCCTGTCACATTGTATGGGCTAGCCTATATCCCACCATCCGCCCTTCTATTGCCCGATATTCAGGCTATGATGAGTGAATAACCTACAAGTTGTTCCAATAAAATCCTGAATGCAGTTCAACAAAAACACTGCCGGAGGTGTGGCATGCTGGAGGTGGTTGATTTACGTGAGTCACTGGTTGCTTTAGTGAGTGTGCTGCAGCTGTTGCTCGAGTTTATCTCGGTGGTCTGTGTGGTGATTGGTCTGGTCAAAACCTTAATGGTGCTGGTTCAGCTAAAATCCGGCCGCAGTGCGCGCTATTGTTTTGGCAATTGGCTGGCCACTGCGCTGGAGTTTCAGCTGGCCGCGGATATTCTGGCCACCACGGTCGATCCGGATATGGACAGCCTGATCAAACTGGCGATTATTGCGGTCATTCGGACCTTTTTAAACTACTTTTTAATGAAAGAGCTGGAACATCAACCCGGTACAGAGAAATAAAACTATTCAATCATCTGGTGGATGTTGATATGGTCAGCATCTGATTGGCAGCGCAGTCTGTCCGCACCCAGGATCAGGCCGAGGGTGCCTGATCATCCCCGACTCAACAGCATTAATTTAAAAGGTTAGCACTTTACGCTGCTGCCAGATCAGGCTGAGGCAAAGCAGCCCAATCAGCATGCAGAAGCTGATAATACCCACACTTAAGCCAAAATGGTCTGATAAATAGCCCACCGCAATAATCGGTACAATGGTGCCCAGATAGGCAATAAACAGATAACTGGACATAATTGCAGCGCGGTTGTGCGGCTGACTCATCTGGTGAATCAGGCCAAAGGCGCCCAATAAGCTCAAGCCATGCCCAATTCCGACCAGCACATCACTGACAAAGAACAGCGGGCTCCATTGCAGCGACATACATAACCCCAGCAGAAGCAGACTGCCGAGCAGCGCATAGAGCCCCCAGCGCAAGGCCGTGGCAGGCAGCACGCTACGGGCAAAAAACTGGACGATGGCTGAAATAATTAAAATCGCGGAAATTGCTACACCACTGACCAGTGGCCCATGCCAGGGCAAAATATCCTGCACAAACGACGGCGACAGCGAAGCAAACAGACTAAAGCCGGCAAAGGCACAAAACGCAGCGAAACTGACCAGAAAAAAAGCAGCCTGATACGGCGCATCCGGGGTTTGCAATTTGGGATAAACCGAAAAGGGCTGCTGTTCAAAGGCAGGCTGTTTTAGCTTGAACAGGCCCAGCCCACAGAAAATGGCACTGACAATCACCGGAAGATAAGGCGTGACCAGCGGTTGCTCGGCAAACTGGGCAATCACACCGCCCAGAAATGGCCCTAAACCAAAGCCAATTGCGGTAATAATCGAGCTGAGCTGTGGCGCCAGCAGTTTATGGCTATCGGGCACTACATTCATCAGCCCCAGCATGGCAGAGGTGGTAATCAGTCCCGAAGCAATCCCAATAATAAAGCGGCCGAGGCCCAAATACAGTGCTGTCGGCGCCCAGGCTGACAGTATCAGTCCAATCGTGACCAGGGCAATACCGACCTGCAAGCTGCGAACAAAACCAAAGCGGTTACTGGTTCGCCCCAGAAACAGTAAAGTGGCCAGACAACCGAACATATAGGCTACAAACAGATAGGTAATATGACTCGGCAGCAGCTGCCACAGCTCCTGATATAGGGGATATAAAGGGCTGGCCAGTGCGGTTCCAACGGTACCAATACACAGCGCCAGGCTGACCATTAAAAACGGCTGCCACGATTGAGCGTTTGACATGAGAGAATAAAAAAATACCTCAGCTTTTTGGCTCAGGTATCATGATATGAGAAAAGATCGTTTCAGTGTAAAGGCAGGAATTTTGTGGGTCAATCGAAAGATGGGCTTAGGTATAGCGTTTTAACAATTTTAAAAATTCATCCAGTTCGACTTCATTGACCTCGACCTCATCGCCAATGACATGATGGCGCAAATGCGATTCAATCAGCTCATTCATCAGCCCGTTAACCGCGCCTTTAATCGCAGCCACCTGCTGTAATACTTCGATACAGCTTTTTTCCGGATCATGGATGGACTGTTCCACCGCACTGATCTGACCTTGTAAACGCTTGATGCGATTTAAAACTTTTTTATCTGTATGTAAATGGCCCACACTTCACCTTAATTTCAAATATACTATAGGGGAGTATATTGGACGATTCTCCCCATGCAAAATCATGTTTCTCACCGTACCCATCACCATCAGTTTGATGAAGGCAATCCACTGGCCCAGAAGCGTATATTATATGCTGCGATATTAACCGGTGTCATGATGCTTTTAGAGATTATTGGCGGCTGGATTTTTAACTCGATGGCACTTCTGGCCGATGGCTGGCATATGAGCTCGCATATGCTGGCTTTGGGGCTGGCCTATGTGGCTTATCGGGCGGCGCGTCATTATGCCCAGGATGCCCGTTTTAGCTTTGGTACCTGGAAAATTGAGATTCTGGCCGGTTATAGTAGTGCGATTTTATTGCTGGTAGTGGCCGGTTTTATGGCGTTTCATTCGGTAGAACGCTTATTTTTCCCGGTTAATATTCATTATAACGAAGCCATTCCCATTGCGATTTTAGGCCTATTGGTCAACTTGATTTGTGCCTGGTTACTGCATGATGATGGTCACCATCACCATCACCATCACCATCACCATCACCATCACCATCACCATCACCATCACCATGAGTCGGGGCATGGACATGCGCATGCACATACAGCTGGAGCACATGATTTAAACCAGAAAGCTGCGTTTATGCATGTGGTGGCCGATGCTGTGACCTCCATTTTTGCCATTGTGGCCTTAATTGCCGGCAAGTTCTGGGGCTGGGATTTTCTTGATGCGGTACTGGGTATTGTGGGTTCGATTCTGGTGGCGCGCTGGGCCTGGGGCCTGATTCAGGAAACTGGACGCACCTTGCTGGATGCCGAAATGGATCATCCGGTGGTGGAAGAAATTCGCGAGGTGATTGCCGAGCTGCCAGGAATGGTCAATATCACCGATCTGCATGTCTGGAAAGTCGGTCGTGACAAGTTTTCCTGTATTCTGGCCGTAGAAACTGAAGATGAATTAAATGCCGATCAAATCCGCACGGCCCTGTCAGTGCATGAGGAAATTGTGCATGTCTCAATTGAAATTAACTCGATTCAACCGGTTTATGTTCCACGTGAAACGTCGTTGTCGATGCTGTAGTGATTCGGTAAATTTCTCTGATAAAAGTGGAATCTTTGTCCCGATTTAAGATTAGAATCGGGCAAGGATTGATAAAGACAAGATTTCACTATGTTTAAACATGCATTCTTGCTGGCCGCGCTCGCGATGAGCTCAACGCTGGCACTGGCCAATGTCGACACCGTCAAAGCCAATTTAAAGCAGCAGCATCCAAACCTGGATATCCAGAATATTCAGGCCACTGAAATGCGCGGGATTTATAGCGGTTCAATGCAGGGTCAGGTGGTCTATCTGAATGAAGATGCCAAGCATATTCTGGCCGGTTCCATGATCCGTTTAAGCGACCAGCAGAATTTGACCAAAGCGCTGCTGGTACAACAAAACAGCATCGACTGGAAAAAACTGCCGCTACAAGATGCTTTAAAAACGGTTCGAGGGACGGGTAAACGTCAGCTGGCCATCTTTTCTGACCCAAATTGCCCGTATTGCAAACAGCTGGAAGTAGAGCTGAAAAAACTCAATGATGTCACCATTTACACCTTTATTTTACCGTTAAAGGCACAATCGGTACGCCCTTCGCAGCAGGTGTATTGTGAAGCCAATCCGGCCCAGGCCTGGGAAGACCTGATTGCCAAAGGTCTTAGCCCGCGCACGAGCCAGTCCTGTGCCAATCCGATTCAGCGTAATCTGAAACTGGCGCAAAGCCTGAGATTAAACGGCACACCGGCCATTATTTTCTCGAATGGTTTTAAGGTGATGGGCGCCTACCCTGCTGCGCAGATCGAGCAGATTTTCAAGGAATTTGGACTCTAAGCTCAGATTGTTAAAAGTCAGATTTTAGACCATAAAAAAGCACCGGCGAATGAACGGTGCTTTTTTATTGATTTAAACGCGATGTGAGCGTTTGGAAATCATGTTATAGATAAACAGAATAATCAGCGCACCAATCACCGAGGCAATAAAGCCGGCAGCTGAGTTTTCATCATACAGACCGAGGAAGCGACCGCCGTAAGTGGCCAACAGTGAACCGGCGATCCCGAGTAAGGTGGTCATAATAAAGCCTGCTTTATCATCACCTGGATGGATGGCACGGGCAATAAGACCTGCAATAAAACCAATCACGATAGCCACAATAAGTGTCCACATCTCCTGTCTCCTTCTTGTTATGGTTTATCAAGTTGAGTTGTTGCTATTTGATTTATTTTTCAGGATTTTTGAGAGGACAAACAGTAGAGTCCTGCTACAGATTGTAGCTTTTTTGTCCGCTTTGTCGTAAAAAAAGTGGCTGAACGCCACTTTCTTTTGCGGTTGCTTACAGACCGATTTCACCAATAAACGGGATATGGCGATATTTCTGGTCATAGTCGAGGCCATAACCGACAATAAATTTGTCTTCTACTTCAAAGCCCAGGAATTTAACTTCCAGTTCAATTTCACGGCGTGACGGTTTGCTGACCAAGGTACACAGCTCAATCGAATTTGGTTCACGGGTTTGTAGAATTTCCAGTACTTTGCTCAGGGTATTGCCAGAGTCGATAATATCTTCTACCACCAGCACATCTTTGCCACGAATTTCGCCGTCGAGGTCTTTCAGGATTTTTACATCACGCGAAGACACAGTACTGCCGCCATAACTTGAAACGGTCATAAAGTCCAGTTCATGCGGTTTTTCAATGGTCCGGCATAAATCGGCCATAAACAGCACAGAACCGCGCAGTAAACCGATTAACACCAGCTCCTTGTCGCTATTGGCATAATGCGCATTAATCTGTTTACCAAGTTCTTGAACTTTCGCATGAATTTCTTCAGCAGAAATCAATACTTTCATATCAACGGTCATGGGTAGATCCCTAAAAGAGCAAAAAATAAAAAAGGTGTTGACCTGCAACACCCCAAAATATGCCTTAATTTTAATACATCTTGCGGTCAGATGCATCCTCTTTGCTGTCTAAAAAAACAGCATTTTTGACCGGGTGGTCTCTTTTCAGCAATAAGGCCAGACCAATCAGCGTGAGCGCCACCCGCCATTTCGGTTGCGCCCGGCGTATAGGTTTAGTCGCGGACATAGGCACATTGTCCATAAATATAGGTGGCCTGAATATTACGTTCATCGCCCATGGTCATGAGCGCAAACAGGCTGTCTTCCAGGCCTTTGCTGTGCTGCTGGCGCAGGGTCTGCAAGGCGGTGGCGTTTAAATCCAGCACAATAAAGTCCGCTTCTTTACCGATATTGAAATTGCCGAGCTTGTCATCCAGATCCAGTGCTTTGGCACCGCCTAAAGTGGCATGATACAGCGCTTCATAGGCCGACAGGTTTTGCTCAAGTAGCTGCTGGACTTTATAGGCTTCGCTAATGGTGCGCAGCTGGCTAAACGAGGTCCCTGCCCCGATGTCGGTACCCAGGCCCATTTTGATCTGTTTCTGCCAGGTCTGATGGATCGGGAACAGGCCACTGCCCAGGAACAGGTTGGAGGTCGGACAAAAGGCAATCGCGGAATCGGTCTGGTGCATACAGTCCCATTCCTGCTCTTCCAGATGCACACAATGTGCAAATACCGAACGTGAACCGGTCAACCCATAATGATGATAGACATCTAAATAGCCTTTTTGCTCCGGGAACAGGCTTTTGACCCAGGCAATTTCATTTTTGTTTTCACTTAAATGGGTATGTAAATACACATCCGGATATTCAGCTTTCAGCTGCTGCGCTTTTTCCAGTTGTGCCGGCGTTGAGGTCGGTGCAAAACGCGGGGTAATCGCATATAAATTACGGCCTTTTCCATGCCACTTTTCAATCAGTGCTTTAGATTCCTGATAGGCGCGTTCTGGCGTGTCACAGAGTTCCTCGGGTGCATGACGGTCCATCAGCACTTTACCAGCAATCAGGCGCATCTGGTGCTGTTCTGCGGCTTCAAAAAGGGCATCGACAGATTCAGGATGCACGGTACAGAACACCAGTGCCGTGGTGGTGCCATTTTTTAGCAGTTCCTGCACAAAAAATGCAGCAATCTTGTCAGCATAGCTTTTATCAGCAAACTGCATTTCGGTTGGAAAGGTATAGGTATTCAGCCATTCCAGCAGCTGGGTGCCATAGGCGCCAACCATTTCGGTTTGCGGGAAATGAATATGGGTATCAATGAAGCCGGGTATAATCAGCTGATCGGGATAATGCTGCACTGAAACACCGGCCGGAATATGCACCTGCCCCTCTTCCCAGGGACCAAACCAGTGAATTTTCCCGTGTTGGGTAATTAATAAACCATCTTCTACATAGCGCACTTGGTCGTGAATATCACGCGCTTGGGCAACTGTATTCTGAATATCGAGGAAGCGGCCGCGAATTGCCGTCGTTGCAATGACAGAAGACATGAAAAACCTGCACTTGTTTAATTTTTTCGGTTGATTGTAGCTGAAAAGCGCTGCCCTGTATGGAAAATCCAACATTCAGTCACAGACATTGGGTGTCATGCAAAACTGTTGCCAGTTTGGGTGAAATACAAGATGTCCACTGGGTCAACTCTAAAATATTCAGTTAAATCGAGTGCTTATACACTGATATTCAAGAGTAAGCCCTGAATATGGAAAATAAAAAAAGCCCGTATGCAACGGGCTTTTTGATCAATCAGGCCACTTTAGAGCGTGGTTTCATGATGCTTGCGACTGTGGCGAATCGACAGCCAGGCAGTAATTGCCAGCACAATCACAATAAAGCTTAGGGAAATCCAGATTGGCATATGGAACACATCCAGCATCAGCATCTTGAAGCCAATGAACACCAGAATAATTCCCAGCCCATACGGCAGATAATGCATTTTGGTGGCTGCACCGGCCAGCAGGAAGAACATGGCGCGTAAGCCTAAAATCGCCATCAGGTTGGCGGTCAAGACAATAAAGGGATCACTGGTCACAGCAAAAATCGCAGGAATTGAATCCACCGCAAAAATCACATCGGAGGCTTCAACCAGAATCAGCACTAGAAAGAGTGGCGTGGCCCAGAGTAAGCCCTCTTTACGTACAAAGAAGCGGCTGCCTTCCAGCTGCGGGGTAATCCGCATATGTTTGCGTAACCATTTCAGGATCGCCATATCTTCGATATTGCTGTCTTCATCGTCCTGTCCACGCAGGAATTTAAAGCCGGTATAGACCAGGAAGGCACCGAACAGATACAGAATCCAGGAGAATTCCTGCACAAACCAGGCGCCAATAAAAATAAAGATGGTACGCAGCACAATAGCGCCCAAAACGCCATACAGCAGGATTTTACGTTGTAACGCTGGGGGAATGGCAAAGGCAGCAAAAATCATCAGCCAGACAAAGACGTTATCAATGGCCAGTGATTTTTCCAGTAAATAACCGGCCAGATATTCCATCACCTTGGTATTGGCGACATCCAGTCCGGCGGTCTGTTTCAGATACAGCCATAGGCCACCACCAAACAGCATGGCCACGCTGACCCAGGCGATACTCCAGTAAGCGGCGGTACGCACCTGAACGGTCTGGCCTTCTTTTTGTTTAAAGCCCAGAAAGTCGATGGCGAGCATGGCCATAACAATCGCAAAAAAGGCCAGATACAGCCAGATATTGCCGATAGATTCCATACAATCTCCACATCCGACAATTGGCCATAAAAAAACCTTGACCCGTTGCCAGATGAAATAAAAACATCCATAACAACGTGATCAAGGTCTTGCCTACATTGCCCTGCCTGATGCAGATTCAATGCTCAGATACCGACTTTTTGCAAAGTGTAATGACGATAGTCTGACACGTTAAAACCAGTGAGTTTCATCTGGGTTTTAACGCTTGGAGGAGGCTACTCCCCTTGTTCAACAATTCTGTGTTGGGGGAATGCCCCAAAGTCGACAGAGAATTGCATATTTTTAAGTAAAGTGCAATTAGGCTTATTTAAACGGATCGCGAGATTTTTCCTTATAGATTGAAATTCCGAGATAAATGGCTAAACCCACCAACAACAAAATAATGATGAAAAAAAGATCCATAGTTAAAAATATTGAAGTGTGTTAATCATGTAATTAATTGTATCCATATTTTAGCTAAAAACCTAGTCATGTTTCACAGATCATAAAAAATGTGAGTCACACTTTTCTTTTCTGTCTTTTTCTGTGAATAAAGCGGATACTGACTATTCCAAATGGGAGGATATGATAAAAATGATGGTGCAACACGAAAACAATGACAGCAAAGGGTTTTTTTTTGTTGAAGCCAATGGCGAGCGTCTGGCAGAGATGACCTATTCACGCGCCGGCGAAGATAAAATTATTATTGACCATACCACGGTCAGTGAACAGTTACGTGGTCAGGGCGTGGGACGTCACTTAGTTGAAGCTGCGGTCAATTATGCCCGCGAACAGCAGATCAAGATTGTACCACTCTGCCCTTATGCCAAAGCGGCTTTTGAAAAAGACCCATCTATTCAGGATGTACTTCAACCCTAATTCATCAGGTGACACATAAACTTTAAGGCAGGACAGCAATGGATATTCAACATCAAGAGGCAAAACGTGGCGGCGCATTTTTTATTGAACGGGATGGACAGCGGATTGCTGAAATCACCTATCAATGGCAAGACACGCATAAAATTGTCGCCGACCATACCTGGGTAGATGATTCATTGCGTGGCCAAGGCATTGCTCGTCAATTACTGGATGTACTGGTCGAGTTTGCCCGGGAAAAACAGCTCAAGATTGTACCGGTCTGTTCTTATGTTGAAGTCATGTTTCGACGTGAGCCCAGCCTGGCTGATGTCGCCGCTTAAATCTGGCACTTGAACCTGCAGCTGACTTTGTAATGCCAGCTGAAATATAAAAACCACGAGCATGGACTCGTGGTTTTTGATTGCCGATAAAGACCTTAGCTGTAATCAATGATCACTTTCAGGGCTTTTTCATCTGAAGCGTGTTTAAATACCTCATAAGCCTTTTCAAACTGGTCAAATGTAAAATGATGGGTGGCCAGACGTTCCATCGGCAGTTTGCCGGCACAGCAGCTTTTGAGCAGCATGCCGGTGGTATTGGCATTGACCAGACCGGTGGTAATGGTCAGGTTTTTAATCCACAGTTTATTTAACTCAAAATTCACCGATTTACCGTGTACCCCGACGTTGGCCAGATGACCGCCCTCTTTGACGATATGCTGGCAAATATTCCAGGTGGCTTCTACCCCCACGGCTTCCATGGCGCAATCGACCCCGCGGCCATCGGTAATTTCCAGAATACGCTGAATGGCATCTTCTTTGGCCGAGTTAATGGTGTGGGTCGCGCCAAGTTCCTTGGCCATGGCCAGCCGGTTATCATCCATATCTACCGCAATAATTTGCGCCGGTGAATAGAATTGTGCAGTCAGCAGACAGCCCATCCCAATCGGGCCGGTACCAATAATGGCAATGGTATCGCCGGGTTTGACATTGCCATATTGCACGCCAATTTCATGCGAAGTCGGCAACACATCTGATAAAAATACCGCGACCTCTTCATTCAGTCCTTCTGGCAGCGGATACAGCGAGGTATCAGCAAATGGGGTGCGTACATATTCGGCATGGGTGCCGTCAATCATATAACCCATGATCCAGCCGCCTTCATTGCGACAGTGCGCATAGAGCTGTTTCTGGCAGTTTTCACAGGTACCGCAGCGGCTGACGCAGGAAATAATCACCCGGTCGCCCGGTTTGAAATTTTTGACTGCCGTACCGACCTCTTCAACAATCCCGATGCCTTCATGGCCGAGAATACGGCCATCAAACTGGCCGGTTTTTTCGATTGCGGTGCTTTCAATTTCCGGGTTTTTGCCTTTCCAGATACCAAGGTCGGTACCGCAAATCGTTGACTTGGTCACGCGGATGATGGCATCGGTGGGTTGCAGAATCTGGGGACGTGGACGCTGTTCAAAACGGATATCATTGGCGCCATGATAAACCATGGCTTGCATTGTCTGGGACATGGTGGTCATCCTCTTGTTGTGCTTATTGTGGGACAGCCTGCGCCTTTTCACCTCATCAGGAACCGTTATAGCACAGGATGTGATCGTTCTAACTTAACAGGAGTTGATGACAAGTTCATCTCTAAAAAACCGTTTTTATTCATATATTTGTATATTTATTTTAATCTATTGAATTGTATGACAATAAAACAGGGCTGCAGTATTCTAACTACAGCCCCGTTGAATGATGTTTCAGGTCAATAAACGTGCTTAAGCCGATTTTAATGCGCTTAATAATTTCTGGTGCAGACCACCAAAACCGCCATTAGACATGATCACCACCGCATCGCCCTCGCCTGCTTCCTGGCTGACGGTATGAATAATGTCATCCAGCGTCCGGGCAATTTTGGCCTTGTTTGGTGCCGCAGCCACCACCGGTTGTAAATCCCAGTCCAGTCCTTCCGGTTGATACCAGATTACTTCATCGGCCAGACGCGCTGAATGTGCCAGTCCATCTTTATGGCTGCCCATACGCATGGTATTGGAACGAGGCTCAATAATCGCCCACAGTTTACGTTCACCTAAACGTTTGCGCGCGCCTTCCAGGGTGGTGTCAATTGCCGTCGGATGATGGGCAAAGTCATCATAGACCTCAATGCCGCGTACGGTATCGAGCAGTTCCATACGGCGTTTTACCCCGCCGAAATTGGACAAGGCCGCACAGGCCGTTTCAATCGATACACCAACATGCGCCGCCGCGGCAATGGTTGCCAGGGCATTGGCCACTGAATGCTGGCCGGTCATGTTCCAGCAGACTTCGCCCTGAACCACACCATCTTGCAGCACTTTAAAATGTGAGCCATCGGCCTGTAACTGCTCGGCAGATAGCGCGGCCTGGGCATGTGCAGTCAGTGAGGTGCGGACCACCGGTGTCCAGCAGCCCATTTCCAGCACTTCATCAATATGGGTTTCGGTAACCGGTGCAATAATGCAGCCTTCACTTGGAATGGTACGCACCAGATGATGGAACTGTTTTTGAATCGCCGCCAGATCATCAAAGATATCGGCATGGTCAAATTCAAGGTTATTTAAAATGGCAGTTTTCGGATGGTAATGCACGAACTTGGAGCGCTTGTCGAAGAAAGCAGAATCGTATTCATCGGCTTCGACACAGAAGTATTTGCCACCACCTAAACGCGCGCTTTCTTTAAAGCCAAGCGGAACGCCGCCAATCAAAAAGCCCGGTTCCAGACCGGCCTGATCCAGCACCCAGGCCAGCATGGTGGTGGTGGTGGTTTTACCATGGGTGCCGGCCACGCCCAGAACATGCTTGCCTTGCAGCACATGATCGGCCAGGAATTGTGGACCTGAAACATATGGTAGACCGGCATTGAGCATATATTCCACCGCATCAATACCACGTTTCATGGCATTACCGACAATCACCAAGTCCGGATGCGGCTGTAAATGGCTGTGGTCATAGCCCTGCATTAAGGTAATGCCTGCATTTTCCAGTTGGGTCGACATCGGCGGATAAACATTTTGGTCGGAACCGGTCACGGTATGACCCAGGTCACGCGCCAACAAGGCCAGAGAGCCCATAAAAGTGCCACAAATACCCAAAATATGCAGATGCATCCGCTGTTACTCCACTGCGTGTAGGACCGTACCATTCTTGTTGATGGCCTGGTCATGATGTATTGAATTGTCAGCAACGATAGCAAGGCTGTTTCGGAAAAGATAGTCATTCTTGTAGGGATTCGTTGACTGGAATCCGAAAAAATCAGGCATTTTCCAGGTGGATGCTGACCGTGAAAAAAATCCGCATAGCCACACTGCTTTTTGGGCCTGAAACCGTACAATAGGCTGACGTTTTCTGGATGCTGCCGCCTATGTCCTTCCCTTTACTGCTGTTAATTATTTCCAACTGTTTTATGACTTTGGCCTGGTATGGACATCTGAAATTTTTGCATGGCGCGCCGCTGTGGCAGGCCATTTTGTTTGGCTGGATGATTGCCCTGCTCGAATACGCCTTTATGATTCCGGCCACGCGCTTACTGGCCCAGCATGGCTGGTCACTTGGGCAAATGAAAATTACCCAGGAAGTGGTGACCCTGCTGGTCTTTGTGCCGTTTATGCTGTATCTGTTCAAGCAGCCGTTTAAACTGGATTATCTCTGGGCTGGTCTGTGCCTACTCGGTTGTGTTTACTTCGTTTTTCGCAGTAGCTAAAGTTATTCCGGTTGTGGCAGATGTGGAAAAAGTGCGGCGAAATCTGCTTGAATCAGCGCCCGTTCTGGTGCGAAATCAAAGTGATGTAAACAGCGTTGTAGCACCTGCATCGCCATCTGCGTGGCCGCCTGTCTGAGTTCCGGTTCCGGCACATTCTGCGCAATCATCGACAGGCATTTCAGCAGGCGCTGATTTAACTCCAGATTCTGGGCACAATCGCGGGCCAGCGGCATAAAGCTGCCATAAATCAGGTCTTGCAGATCAAAGCACTCAATACTGAGATGCGGATAATCACAGCGCGTCGCCTCCGGGTCCGGGCGACTGTCAATCAGAATCCGGGTCAGCGCATTCAGCGCGCTAATGCCAGAACCGACATCATTAATTGCACTCGACATGGCTTTTTGCCCGACCTCACTCATCACCAGCAGACAAAAACGCGGATCCTGTAGAAAACTGCGATTGGTTTCAATAATCAGATGCTGCAGAATCTGATTGTGGATCTGCTGTTGCTGTTCTTCGGACAGCGCCTGCGGGCTATAGACTTCGACCAGCGCAGTCATCGGATCTAAAAATTTTCCCGGCATAGATGGCAGATGTAAATGCAGTTGCTGCTGCGCGGCAATCTGCTCCAGTCCGGCCAGATCGACATGGTTAAAATAACCGGTTGTGCTGCTATAGACGCAAAAGCTGGGCGCAAAGGCAGGCTTATGCCCTGTTGCCCCCAAATCCGGTTGATGCCGGAACTGGCCCAAGGCCTTTTTGGCTGCAGTTTCAATCTTGTCGATGGTGGTGGTTAAATTGCCGAGTTTGGACAGGGTTTGTACCCAGTGAATCAGGGTATAAATCAGGTACATCAGCACCAGAATGGTACTGATAAATAGCACAAAACGTCCGGATGGACCGTAGTACTCCAGCCCCAGGGCAATTTTGGCAATCACTGCATAAATAAAAGCGGAAATAAAACTGGAAATGGCCAGCCGGGTGTTGTCATCGCTCATCATCAAGCTATAGGCACGTGGTGTGCCGCTGCTTGAAGCCGAAGCAAAAGCTGCCACCATAATCGACAATGAGAAGGTCGTCACTGCCAGCATGCTGGATGCAATAATATCCAGCAAGCTGCCCAAGGTGTCGATGCTGATATTCGGTACCGTACTGGCCGGAATAAAATACTGGCTGGCGATGGCAAATAATGAAAAAAATGTCGCAAAGATGGCACCCAGCGCCGGCATCAGCCATAAGTTTTCTGAAGGGTTTTGTAGCCAGATTTTAAGTTTGAACCACATGGAAACTGCCCTGAAAATATCTTTAATCTAATCTTAAGTTATTCATTACAAAAAGCTTTATCTTG
Source organism: Acinetobacter sp. YH12155 (assembly GCF_013418255.1). Classification (NCBI taxonomy): domain Bacteria; kingdom Pseudomonadati; phylum Pseudomonadota; class Gammaproteobacteria; order Moraxellales; family Moraxellaceae; genus Acinetobacter; species Acinetobacter sp. YH12155. Next base: position 12,932 of record NZ_VPCK01000018.1, on the reverse strand, counting down.
ATAGTTATAGCGTTTTTTTCACCGCTGTATGTCCTCTTTTTGTATTTTTGGCCTATTGCCATCATTGTATTTTCTTCAGTTTTACAAACAGATAATTTTAATCTTTATTCTTGCGCCGAACTTTAGCCAGCCGGTTTTTCAGTCTATAATACGGAGCTTATTCATTAAAGCTTGGCTCTCGTCGAGATTTATCTTTTTTCACTTAGTCTCTGGAACATTAGCAATGAATGCGGCCGCAGCACAAGACGCTCCTCTCGTTGGAATTATTATGGGTTCTCAATCTGATTGGGCAACTCTCGAACACACTGCCAATATGCTCAAGCAGCTTGGTGTCCCATTTGAAGCGGAAGTGGTTTCTGCGCACCGTACCCCAGACCGTTTATTCGAATATGCCGAAACTGCGCGTGATCGTGGTATTCAGGTGATTATTGCCGGTGCGGGTGGCGCTGCCCATTTACCGGGCATGTGCGCAGCCAAGACTGATCTTCCAGTGCTGGGTGTGCCGGTCAAATCTTCTATTTTAAATGGTGTCGATTCACTGCTGTCGATTGTACAAATGCCGGCCGGAATTGCGGTGGGTACCTTGGCAATTGGTCCGGCCGGTGCCACCAATGCTGCCATTATGGCTGCCCAGATTCTGGGTTTAACGCGTCCAGAGATTGCGAAAAATGTCGCTGATTTCCGTGCAGCGCAAACCGATAAAGTGGCCAGCAACAATATTCCGGGTCAGGCGTAATACGGGACATTCCTTATGAATAAAACCATTGGTATTTTTGGTGGTGGGCAGCTTGGTCGTATGATGGCGCAAGCCGCGTTACCACTCAATATTCAATGTACTTTCTTTGAAGCCAGTGCAGATTGCCCTTCTGCGGCTTTAGGTACGGTCTATTCAAACGCAGCTGAACACGGTTTGCAGGATTTTATCCAGAGTGCAGATGTATTTAGCCTGGAATTTGAAAATACCCCGCTGGCTGATGTCGATGTCTTGACCCAAAGTAAAGCGTTGCATCCGCCGCGTCAGGCGCTGGCGATTGCGCAAAACCGTTTGCAGGAAAAAGCCCTATTTGATGCGCTGCAGATTCCGGTGGCGCCGTATAAGGCGGTTGATTCGCTGGACAGTTTACAGGCGGCGGTGGCTGAATTAGGTCTGCCGATTGTACTGAAAACCGCGACTGGCGGTTATGATGGTAAAGGCCAGTTTGTGCTGCGTAGCGCCGATCAGATTGATCAGGCCTGGGCAGAACTTGGCCCTGCCGGCTCACTGATTGCAGAAAGTTTTGTCACCTTCTCGCGTGAAGTATCAATTATTGCGGTACGTGGCCAAAATGGCGATGTCAAAACCTGGCCATTGGCTGAAAACCATCACCATCACGGGATTTTATCGCACTCGATTGTACCGGCACCGAACAGCACTGACTTGCAACCGGTGGCGCAAGACTACATCACGCGCCTGCTGAATCATCTGAACTATGTTGGTGTGTTGACACTGGAGCTGTTTGTGACTGAAAAAGGCCTGTATGCCAATGAAATGGCGCCACGCGTGCATAATTCAGGGCACTGGTCGATTGAAGGTGCGGTCTGTTCACAGTTTGAAAACCATGTCCGTGCAGTGGCTGGTTTGCCGCTCGGTTCGACTGAGGTGGTACGCCCGACAGTGATGGTGAATATTATTGGTCAGCATCCAAAGTCGGAAGATGTGTTGGCGTTAAATGGTGCACATCTGCATTTGTACAATAAAACCGAACGCGAAGGTCGTAAAATTGGGCATATTACCTTAATGCCAAACGACAGCCGTGAACTGACGTCACTGTGCCGTCAGCTGGCGAAAATTCTGCCAAATCCGCTGGCCTTGAGTGAAGATATGAGCATTTAACTGCAGATTCGTTTATGAAAACAGCGGTCCCTCAGCGGGCCGCTTTTTTTATGCCAGAAATTCGGGCAAGATTGCGCTCTTTTTTCGCCAGCCGCCATTGGTCGGCTGGTTCAACAACAGGCTTGATTGCTTCAGTCCAGATCTTTTATAACTATAAATGGCTAAAAAACAAACATAAATACAGAGCATCTGAAAAATTAAAAATGAATTCAAACGCAGATTTTATTTTGAATTTAAATCTGAACATGCAGTTTGAATTTAAAATATCCGCTGAACTTTAAATTCAAAAATATGAATTCAAATCCGGTTGTAGTTTTAAATTTAAAAATTTGAATTTAAAACCTGCGAAATAAATTCAAAAACTGCAATTTAAATTTAAAAAGTACAGATTTACGGTCCGGTGGATGGGTTTTGTGGATAAGTTTTTCTGAAATAAATTTAAAAATGATGATTTAAATTTAAAACCAGCGCTGTTTTGCAGGTGTGGATAACTTTACTGGTTGAAGTCTGAAAAAATGAATTTAAAAGAATGAATTTAAATTTAAAAAATAAGAAAACCTAGATTTGAATTTAAAAATACTCAAGATTAGATCTGTGGATAAAATTTTTTAAATTCAAAACTGAAATATGAATTTAAAATGAAGCAAAATAAATTTAAATTTACGTTTTTACCCTGTCATTTTATGGCTCAGCTGTTATGGTAAAACCAGTTTTAAATTCAAATGACATAAGGGATAGTATGCATCGCTTTGCTTTTGTTTTCGGATCTTTGGCATTGGCTGCATCTCAGCTACATGCAGAACTGATTATTAACGGTCAGCCGGTCACCACCACGGCGCCGGTGCCAAGCACCATCCAGCCTCAAAATAATTTCCAGGCCTGTCTGGCCAATTTACGCGGTCAGGCCATGGCCAAGGGCGTCAGTGGCAGTACTTATGACCGCTATACCCAAAATTTAACGCCAGATTATTCCGTGATTGAACGCCTGAATTATCAGCCGGAATTTTCGACGCCAATCTGGGATTATCTTTCCGGTCTGGTCGATGAAGAACGCGTACAACTGGGCCAGCAAAAACTGGCCGAGCACCGTGAGGTGCTGAACCGGATTGCAGCAGCTTATGGGGTACCGCCAGAAACCGTGGTCGCGGTGTGGGGCGTAGAAAGTAATTTTGGTGATATTTCTGGCCGTTATCCGTTATTGCAGGCTTTAGGTACTTTAAGCTGCGAAGGCCGTCGTCAGAGTTATTTCCGCGGCGAATTCTTTGCCGCGATGCGTATTTTACAACGCGGTGATGTGCGTGAAGATCAGCTCAGAGGCTCATGGGCCGGGGCATTTGGTCATACCCAGTTTATGCCATCGACCTATGAAGAACTGGCAGTGGATTTTGATGGTGATGGCCGCCGTGATCTGGTCTCAAGCACCACTGATGCCTTGGCATCAACCGCCAATTTCCTGAAAAAACGTGGCTGGCAAAGCGGACAACCGTGGGGCTTTGAAGTGAAATTGCCCGCAGGCATGTCGGTCAGTGGAGAAGGGCGCCGCAATAAAAAATCCTTAAGCAGCTGGGTCAATCGTGGGCTAGTACGAGCCGATGGCAGTGCCTTGATTCAGGGCAATCTTTCAGGCAGCAGTCAGGCCGGTTTGCTGACACCGGCAGGCGGCAATGGCCCGGCTTTCCTGGTGTTTAAAAACTTTGATGCCATTTACAGTTATAACGCCGCGGAAAGTTATGCCTTGGCCATTGCGCATTTATCCGACCGTTTACAGGGCAAAGGCCCGTTTGTGACGGCATGGCCTACCGATGATCCGGGCACTTCACGCGCAGAACGTCGTGAAATCCAGCAGTTTTTATTAAATCGCGGTCATGATATTGGTGCGGTAGATGGCCTGATTGGTGATAAAACCCGTCAGGCGATTCGTCAGGAACAGATCCGCCTGGGCTTAAGTCCCACCGGGCGTGCCGGACAGCAGGTGTTACGCGCTTTTCGTAATGAAAATGCCAAACTGATGATGCTGCAATAAATAAATATGCAATAAAAAGGGCGCCTTATGGCGCCCTGATGTTTATTCAATATCTGAAGTATCAATCTTCACGGCTTCTAAAATATCAAAAATGACCGTGGTTACATCCTGACTCAAATCACGGTTGTTAAACACCTCATAGGCCGTAATGGTGACATCGGTGTCGCTTGGCAGCAGTTTTTGTTCTTCTTCAATCAGGTGATTAACCGGCAACAGGGTCTGTTTGATTTCTAAATGCAGGATATCTTCAAACTCGACATTTTCTTCTTCGAGTTCAATCATCTGCTCATTAAAATACGGCAATAGAATAGAGTAGAGATACGGTTGAATATCGACGATATCAAACAGTTCAATATCACGCGTTTGTTCAATCGTGCTGATGTGGTCATTTACTTCAATCAAAATATGGTAGTAACTCACATTAATCTCCACAAACATTCCTGTTGAAATTGCGGCTTTCACAATAACATGAAATAGCCAGAGAGGGCAGTGCTGTTGGCGATAAAGCCCCGGTTTTCTAGATTAACTTGTAATGAAAAGCATCAAATGTATTTAACGCTGCTGCAAAAGCGCCAAATCGGCGGCAGTTAGTTGAAAATGAGCCAGATTTTGCTCTTGCATGAGAGGATGCATCAGGGCATGTGGATCATGGGTATGCCCCAATCCCAAGGCGTGACCGAATTCATGTGCCAAGGTTAAACGCAGGTCGGCGACTGACTGAAACTCATAGATGAGAATAGTTTTGCCATCAAAACTGCCTTTATCAAATAAACGCGGCTGAAAGCGCTGGTTAAATTGCTGCACCGAAGCATCAATTGACTGATTCAGCTGGTTGAGGGCATCGATCTGTTGGTTCAAGCCTGCAATACGCACATTAAACTGTTGAATTTCAGCCTGTAAACTGGCGGTTTGCTGTTCGAGTTGCTGACGCTGCAGGTTTAAAGAGCTGCGCTGTATGGCTGATGCACCGCCTTGCTGGTTCAGCTGCTGCACCTGCTGGTTATAGGCATTCAGCTGTTGCTGTAACTGGGCATTTTTAAAAGCCAGCTGCTGGTTCAGTTGCTGAATCTGCTGTTTGACTGCCTGCACTTGGGCCTGCTGGCGTTCCCAGTGCTGCTGCTGTTGCTCAATCTGGCCCATCTGCAGGCGACGCTGTTCCGATTCATGTTGGCGTTCATCATAAATCAGGCGGATTGCCAGTCGCGCTTGTGGATCATAGACAAAATAGTCCTGACCAGTACCCTCTGTCCAGATTTGTGTGGCCTGTTGTGCCAGTTGCACTACTTCGGCATGGCTTAAACCAAAGCGCGGGTCCACTTCGGCAATCCGGTAACGCAGCCGGGTATCCAAAGGTGCCTGAATCCGGGTCAGCAGGCTGTTGTGCTGCAACTGCGGATGCTGCTGGTTCTGATACCACAGCATGGCGGCAAACAGCAGTAACACAATCAGGATTAAGAGACGCATCACGCAGATTGGGCTTCCTGTAGAGAGGGGATAATTAACTGCACATCCGCATCTGTGATTGACCGATTTTCTTTCCTTTATATAGCAGGAGAAAAGGATCAAAAGCAGAGTAGGCCAGATGGGGGTGCCTAACTACCTTAAAAAAGCTGCAGAGATGAAACAAGTCTTTTTGCTTTCAAACAGATATAAAAAACCGCGCTTACGCGCGGTCTTTTTGTTTAAAGTGACAAATTATTTTTTGTCATCTTTCACTTCAGTGAACTCAGCATCGACAACGCCATCGTCTGCTTTTTGCTGTTGACCTGCATCGCCACCGAAGGCATTCGGGTCAAAACCTTGCGCACCGCCTTGGCCTTGAGCTGCTTCATACGCACGCTGTGTAATTGGCATGATGATGTTTTGCAGCGCTTCAGTTTTCGCCTTGATCGCGTCAACATCATTTTCTTTGGTTGCTGCTTCAAGTTCTGAAACTGCTGTTTCTACCGCAGTTTTCTCATCAGCAGTCACTTGTTCGCCAAGATCTTTTACTGCTTTTTGAGCAGAAGAAACCAGGGCATCGGCTTCGTTACGTGCTTTTGCCAGTTCTTCAAACTTACGGTCTTCTTCAGCATTCGCTTCAGCGTCTTTGATCATCGCTTCGATTTCAGCATCAGACAAACCTGAGTTTGCTTTAATCTGGATCGATTGCTCTTTACCCGTGCTCTTGTCTTTCGCAGACACTTTCAAGATACCATCCGCGTTGATGTCGAACGATACTTCAATTTGTGGCACACCACGTGGCGCAGGTGGGATATCGCCCAACTGGAAGTTACCCAACAATTTGTTTTGTTGAGCCATTTTACGTTCACCCTGGTAAACCGAAATGTCTACTGCAGGCTGGTTGTCCGCAGCGGTAGAGAACACTTGCGATTTTTTCGCAGGAATCGTGGTGTTTTTCTCGATGATTGGCGTTAACACACCGCCCATGGTTTCAATACCCAGTGTCAGCGGTGTTACGTCAAGTAAAAGAACGTCGTTCTTGTCACCCGAAAGTACAGCACCTTGGATTGCAGCACCCATTGCCACAGCTTCGTCAGGGTTCACGTCTTTACGTGGCTCTTTACCGAAGAACTCTTGTACTTTTTGTTGTACAAGTGGCATACGAGACTGACCACCCACCAAAATCACGTCAGAGATGTCAGAAGTCGAAAGACCCGCATCTTTCAGTGCAATACGGCAAGGTTCGATGGTACGTGCAACTAGGTCTGCAACCAAACCTTCTAATTTCGCACGTGTTACGTTGATCACCAAGTGTTTAGGACCAGTCGCATCAGCCGTGATGTATGGCAGGTTGATTTCAGTTGCATTCGAAGAAGAAAGCTCGATTTTTGCTTTTTCAGCCGCTTCTTTCAAACGTTGTAACGCCAGTGGATCATTTTTCAGGTTGACATTTTGTTCTTTCTTGAACTCTTCAACCAGGTAATCGATCAATGCGTTATCGAAGTCTTCACCACCTAAGAAGGTATCACCGTTAGTCGACAATACTTCGATTTGCTGGTCGCCATCAAGATCCGCAATTTCAATGATGGATACGTCGAAAGTACCACCACCCAAGTCATAGACTGCAACTTTACGGTCGCCTTCTTTCTTGTCCATACCGAACGCTAACGCCGCAGCAGTAGGTTCGTTGATGATACGTTTAACGTCTAAACCAGCAATTTTACCGGCATCTTTAGTCGCTTGACGCTGTGCATCGTTGAAGTATGCAGGAACGGTTACAACTGCTTCAGTAACAGTTTCACCGAGGTAATCTTCCGCAGTTTTCTTCATTTTTTTCAGAACTTCTGCAGAGATTTGCTGTGGTGCTAATTTTTTGTCGTTAACTTCAACCCAAGCATCACCATTGTCTGCTTTGATGATTTTGTATGGCACCAGACCGATATCTTTTTGTACCGCTTGGTCTTCATAACGACGACCGATCAGACGTTTGATTGCGAACAATGTGTTTTTCGGGTTAGTTACTGCTTGACGTTTCGCAGACTGACCGACCAGGATTTCGCCATCTTTATACGCAATAATAGATGGAGTTGTACGCGCGCCTTCAGCGTTTTCAATTACTTTAACTTTATCGCCTTCAAGTACTGCAACACATGAGTTGGTTGTACCTAAGTCAATACCAATGATTTTAGCCATTTGGATGTTTCCTCAAAAATTTTATTGTGCTTTACACTTGTTATCCGATATGAGAGCCGTTCAATTTTTTTCAAGTTAAAAATATGAAAAAATTTCACCAACTCCCGAATTTATGAGGCTTAAGCGCCGACCATAACCATTGCAGGACGCAATAAACGGCCATTTAAGCTATAACCTTTTTGCAGTACGTTGCCAATTTCGTTGGCTTTGGCTGTTGGATCAATGCCCACCGCCTGATGTAAATCTGCATTGAAACCGTTCGCGGTATCTACCGCCACAATGCCGAATTTCTCTAAAGTCGTCAGCAGTGATTTCAGCGTCAGTTCCACCCCTTCAGACAGCGGGGTTTTTTCTTCGCCAGCTGCGGCAATAGCACGTTCCAGGTTATCTACGCTATCGAGCAGTTCTTTGGCAAATTTCTCCAGCACTGCTTCTTTATGCTTTTCAGATTCACGCTGAATACGCTCGACACTCTTTTGCGCTTCATACACTGCATTGGCGGTACGCGCTTTTTCAAGTTTTAAATCGCCTTCGAGCTGCGCAATCTGTTCTTGTAAAGACTCAACGGAAACGTCTGCCTGCTCGGTTTCAGCTTGAGTTTGGGTAGTATCTTGTTCTACTTGCTCTTGTTGCAGATCTTGAGCGTCTTGGTTGTGCTCGGTTGCCATTGATTTACTCCGTTTAAATGGGTTCTTAAACATGTACAGTCCTTCTGGCATCAGTATTGACTGGTTCATTCTGAACTGCCATGAGTGATGAATTTCGTAATTATTAAAGAAGTCGGGGCAGGGGATAAAAATTCAAGCGGTGCCAGTCATTAAATCTGCAGAAATTTGCTGAAAAAACATACATTCTTTTAATTTTTGATCTTTTTAGCAGGGAGGGTGCAGGAAGATACTACGAGGCTGAAACCCCAATTTATGGGAAAATGATTTTAATTTTAAGTCCGGATAAATTCTGTAGATGCTGTTGAGTTTTCTATACAAAATTTTTAAGTTGATTATTATTTATACATAAAAACGATCAGAATGAGTGAAAAATACTATTTTACAGGGCAAGGTCAACTTTGTATGATTGCACCCAGATTCTATCGCTGTAGTTTCTTTTGATATTTTCTTGAAATGTGTTTTCTGGCTTATCCGCCCTCTGGATAAGCCTTTTTTTTGCCCTCAAGATTTAAAAGTGCCGCATTTACACTGTTATCTTTTCGCAAAACTAGCCGTATGTTGTGTAGAGCACGCTGTTTTCTTCCTCTAAAATAATTCTGCACTTTCGTTCTTTTTTATTGCTGTAATCTATAACAAAAACAGCAGATTAATCCTGCTGATTCCTTCCATTGGCTGTAAAAATAGCTGCATCTTCATGTTTATAAAAAACTGCATAACTCGTACCGGTGGATATAAAAATTTAACTTTTTATCTGCCCAGCCAGTGCTGAAATTTTGAAAGTATAGCCAGCGCAAAGTTGGACTTTGTATTTTTCAATGAATGAGGATCGAATGATGAAAAAAATGGGTGTATTGGCTGTGGCCTTGTTTGCTGGACTGGCGGTGGTAGGTTGTAGCAGTCATGAAACGGCACAGGCACCAGAAGTGGCACAAAATCCGGAGCAACCTGAAACGGTACAGGTGACTACCATGCCGGTAGAAGCGGGGGCTGAAGTGGGCGTAGCCGCAGAAGTCACTGCCCCGGCCGCTGCTGCACCAGCAGGGCCGGAAGCACCGGCGGTTGAGGCACAGCCACAGCCCTAAATTCAACGCTGTCTATTTCAAATGAAACAGGACTATCAATTTAAATCAGGGAGGAAAATTTAACTTCTCAACAGGGAGATCAAACTAATAGGCCAGGGAAGGTCATGCTATTTTCACTATTATTATTGAAGGTCGTTATTTTTCTGTTACAGCGCTTTCAATCAAAGCACCTGGCAAAAATAAAAACCCGAAAGCCAGTTTTCGGGTTTTTAAACTGTGCATCGTACGCTGTCAAATACAGGATTAATCACGACGGTCACGTTGCCGTTTGCGATATTCTTCCATCCGTTTACGCTGTTCTTCGACCCGTTTTTTACGCTGCTCTTGCTGTTTGCGTTCGACTTGCTGGCGTTTACGGTTCAGTTCGGCGCGTCGTTCGCGTTCCCGTTGTAACTGCTGACGGCTTTGTTCGGCACGTTTACGTTCCAGTTCACGTTTTTGTCGATCCCACTGCGCTTCGCGTTGGCGTTGTTGCTGTAAGCGTTTTTGACGTTGTTCATATTCCCAACGCTGACGTTCTGTCATGCGGCGATAATCATAGTTACGGTCGTAATCCCGGTCATAACGGTGATCATAGCGGCCATTGTAGTGGCCATCTTCAGGGAACGCGACACAACCGACCGCTAAAAATACGGTCGCACAGGAAACCAAGACGAGTTTTCTAGACATGGTGAGCGTCCTTTTTCTATCCGGATTAGCAAAATCAATCCCTCTGTATCATCAAAATTGTCAATGACACCTTATAGAAATAAGATTAGCGTATATAAATTCTGAATATGTAGGTCGATGACTGGACTTCTATAACGAAATAGTCACTAAACTACTGATCATGTAGAAAATGTGAAGAATGAATAAAAAAGGAAGATGATAGATGAGTGCGTATCAACAGAAACTGCAAAAAATCATTGATAACAGTCAGGGTACGGTGGTGCGAACACTCGATCATTTACCGTGTGTGGCGCAGGAATCACTGGCGCGCGCCTTGGGCTATCCTTATCAGTATCCGCAACTTGATCCCCTCATTAAATGCATGATGGCGGCCCAAATCAAGCAGGGGCGTATCGGTTTTATTGGCGAAAATCCGGCGCAATCGCGTCAGGCTTTTGATACTCAGATGAAGGCGATCCGTAAACAGCCGACCTATGTCAAACGGGTCGAAGATTTACGTTTAAGCCTGCAAAGTGGCATCATTTCAGCCCGTTATTATCATCCTGCACCGCATAAAAAACTGCCGTTGATTGTGTTTTATCATGGTGGTGGTTTTGTGGTGGGCAATCTCGATACCCATGATGAAGTTTGCCGGCTATTAGCGCATGCCGCTCAGGCGCAGGTGGTCAGTGTCGATTATCCACTGACCCCCGAGGTTTCACCGACACAGCTGATTCAGTGCTGTGAAGATGCTTTGGCTTGGGTGTATCAGCATCGCCGTCAATTTAATATTCTGAAAAACCGTATTGCCGTGGCGGGTGACAGTGCTGGTGCCAATATTGCTACCGTGGTGTCACAGCGTAGTAAAAATACCGCCTATGCACCGCATGCCCAGTTACTGATTTATCCAGTGGTGGATTTTAAAAGCCGTCATCCGTCGTTCTTTGCCTATAAAGACGGTCTGGTGCTGACTGAGCAGGATATTGATTTCGTCACCGAGTATTATGCCTTACAGCACAATATGGCACTGGATGATGCCCTGATTTCACCGACTTACGGCAATTTAAGAAAACTACCGCCGACCTTTATTGTGACGGCCGGGCATGACGTGCTGCACGATGAAGCGGAAATTTATGCGCACAAGCTGCGTCAGCAAGGGGTCAAAGTTCAATATAAGGAATATACTGACCAGACCCATGGCTTTATTAATTTAACCCCGGTTTCGCGGCGTGCCAAAAAACTCACGCTCGAGCTGGGCAAGAATTTCAGAAAATTCTGGGATCGACCACGCTTCTTTTAAAAGGAGTGACTTAAAAAGGCCGACTCAGATTTTTTCTGGTTTCACGTGGAACAGCGGTTTTGGTTTTAATCTGCGCTTCGGGGAATAACAGATCAAACTCCGGCACATAAAAACTTTGTAATAGTCGGGCCTGGGAAAAATCAGGAAAAATATCCTGGGTATTTTGCCATTCCACCGTTTTGAGTTTAGATAAACGGCCGCGAAATTTCGGACTAAACTGGTAGCGCTGGCCTTGCCAGACCTGCTGAATGGATAAAAATGAAGCCGGAATATGGTGACTATTGATATAAAACGAGGTGCTGTTTTTCGGCCGCTCCAGACAAATTGACATCTCTTGCTGCTGATGGCGCACAATACAATAGGTGCGACCTTCTTTTTCCAGCCATTCAAATTCGGCCAGCTCTTTCGGAATGCCCCATAACTGCTGGCCATGCACTAAAGAAGCCTGGGTCGAGACATAAATCTTGGGAATGGTCGACAAGCGATGCTTATACAATAAAGGATGATCCATAATTAACAGTTCATCATACGGACCCACTGGCGAATCCTGATAACGGATCAGCATTACATTGACCATGCGTCCTAAAGGAGACGGAGCCAGCCGAAAACGTTTGGCTGTTTTCAGGAAAAAAGGATTCAGCCAATAATTCAAAATAAAAGCATCGCCGTGTAAGCGCCAAGGCGGATGCGCAAAAATCTGGTTCTGGATATTGTTATTCATCTTATTCTCAGGATTTGAAAGGAACAGCTAATGTTTTCTTCATACTGAACAATTAATATAAGTGAAGCAAAACATCAAACCACGGATTCGTAAAGAAATGTTAAAACGTAGCGTTCTTATGGCCGCCAGCCTTGCCCTTAGTGCCTCTGCATGGGCTGCCAATTCAATGATTGAAATGAAAACTTCCATGGGCAATATTGAAATTGAACTGTTTAACGACAAAGCGCCGTTGTCAGCAGCCAATTTTGAAAAATATGTCAGTAGCAGTTTTTATACCGGTACCATTTTCCATCGCGTCATTCCGGGCTTTATGATTCAGGGCGGCGGTATGGATGCAGCCATGGTGGAACGTCCAAATACCCGTCCACCGGTCAGAAATGAATCCTATAATGGCCTGAGCAATCAGCGTGGTACTTTGGCGATGGCACGAACCAATCATCCTGATTCAGCCAAAAGCCAGTTTTTTATTAATCTGGTCGATAACGACTTCCTGAATAAAAGTCCACGTAATGCTGGCTATGCTGTGTTTGGCCGTGTTACCAAGGGGATGGATGTGGTCGATAAAATTGCCAAAGTACCGACCCGCAATGTTGGTGTGCACCAGAATGTTCCGGCTCAACCGGTGAAAATCCTGAGTGTGAAGATAAAACCGGCAACGGCAAAAAATTAACGAAAATAAAAAGCAGAAATATAAATTAAATATTTCTGCTTTAAAATTAGAAGTTTATTTCAAAGATAGGGTAAAAATGCTCCATATTGGTGCGTAAAAAAGAAACACTCGATAAAACAAGATGCTAAAAGCACTTGCGTGTGTAAGAAATTGTCCTATAATGCACCCCATACCGACGAGATACACGGAAACGAACGAAGCACGAAGTGCTGAGTTGTTAAGTTTATTAAGTCCAGCTTCTGGCACTGACGAGGTGTTGGAAAGATCATTAAGAGATTATGAAGAACAACTTGTGTGGATTTTTACTGGTT
>NZ_VPCK01000017.1:0-52991 GCF_013418255.1 Acinetobacter sp. YH12155 | reverse complement strand
TAGAAAGTCAACATGCAATGTTGATTTTATTTCTAAACTTACCACCTAAACCAGAACTCAACCATTTTGGCTAAACCCTTGTTTATCAACAAGTTTTTATCAACATCACCGCCGATGGATGTGCATTCTACAGGATTTCAGAGGGGTTGCAACACCTTTTTTAAAACTTCTGAAACGTGTGTTTATTTTATAATCCAAAAAATTTATAAATAATTGTTTTATTTATAAAAAATATTTTAAGAAAAATATTCGTTATTTTATTTGGAAATATCAATTTATATTAAGCTATTGAAATAAATAAATTTTATAAAATTTTAAAAATAAAAAGCAGGACTTTCGCCCTGCTTTTTGTCTGCATTTCGAGCTAATTAGAATTTAAAGCTCATTCGTGCCCAATAATTACGGCCCACATTATTGAATTGCTCGTTGGCGGCTAAACCAATACCTGCATTCCCCATTTTATTGAGATGTTCGGTATACGTCTTATCTAGAACGTTGTCGATTCCCACAGAAAGATCAACCCCATCGGAAAGATGGTATGTGCCGTTTAAGGACAAAGTGCTGAAACCTGCACTTTCTTTTAGATCATAACCTACGATATTGCCCTGATTCTGGCTAATCCGGTTTTGACCATCCACGATTCGCCAATAGGCCCCCAAGGTATAACGATCCTGGATATAACGTAAGTTTACACGACCTTCAAGCGGTGCAATCTGTGGCAACGGCGTATTGTCAGTGGTGTTTTCACCCCAGGCATACATTGCGCTGACATCTGCTTGAATAGCATCAGTAAACTGATACCCTATCCCCACCTCAGCTCCAGCAATGGTGGCATCAACATTACGTGAGTCTGCTGCATTCTTCATCATTGGAACTTGTTCAGTTGGATCATAGGTCATCAGAATAAAATCATTAATCAAACCTGCATATGCTGATGCCCATGAACTAAAGGCACCATGCTCATGCTGATAGCCAATATCTAACTGTAACGTTTTTTCTGGCTCCAAATACTTAAATGTCGAACCTTCGACACCATTCAAATCAGTTCTAAATAATTCCCAGTAATCCGGCATCCGTTCTACATAACCTAAACCAATATAGGTTTTAGCATCATGATGAGGATGCTGGTTTTCCAAACGGATAAAGGCACTCGGTAAGGTTTCCTGACGTTGCTGTGTGCTTTGTACCGCATCTACTTCAACCTGATCAACACGAACACCGCCCACCAAACGATTCTGCTCACTCAGCTGATAACCCAACTCACCAAAAGCGCCAACAGACTGAAACTTCATATCTTTGATACGTGGTAAGGCATGATAGGCAATATTATTTTCTGTATCGGTCTTACGGATTGTGTGCTCATTATTTTGAGTATCAATACCCGTAATAAAATCCAGCTGATCCCACTCATGTGTCACTGCCAGACGTGCGTTTAAGGTTTTACGCGCCACGTTGGTAGCCGTTTCTTCTGGCATCATCATGGTCGGCTTAAACTGACGCAAACTATAGTTATCCATCACATGATCATTAAAGTTGTAGTTAACCTGCGCTTCAATTTTCTTGATCACATCAGTGACGTTCTGTTTTTCAACGCGTAAACCCAGACTTTCACGGGCAAATTTAGAACCATCCATCATCCGGCCAGCATACACCGCTTCACCATCGGCTTTCCCCCCAGTCAGTTCGACCCAGGTATCTGCATCCGGGGTCCAGCCCAGTGCTACATCAGCATTCCAACGTTCCCAGTCCGATGGCACGGTATTGCCCTCACCATCCTGATAGCTATTCGATACCGAACGGTTGCTATTTAGGCGAATATATTTCTGCTCGTCGCCTGCTGCAACCTCAATATTATGGTCCAGACGGCCAAATGAACCGGCCAGCACACTCAGTTGACCACGATAGTGCTGATCTTCATCAAACTGTTCCGGACGGCGCTCAAAAATCACGGTGGCAGCTGAGCCGGTATTGGCATATTGCACGGTTTGTGGGCCTTTAATTACCGAAATCTGGTCATAACTTTCTGGTGAAATATAGGAGGTCGGTGAATCCATACGACTCGGACAGGCACCCAGGTTTTCTGTGCCATCGGTCAGAATTTTAATCCGCGAACCAAACATGCCACGGAAAGTCACATCGCCATTGGTACCAGCGCCACTGTTGACCGCGCTAAAACCGACAATACTTTGCAGATAATCTGCGCCATCGGTGGCTGGAATCGGTTGAATTGGCTGTTTCGGATCGGCACGGACAATCAGGCCGTTGGCATCATTGCCCTGATGCGCAGTCATCACAATAGGTGCCAGACTTTGGACGGGTGTTGGGGTTTCTGCAAACACAACTGGTGAATAACAAGCAACACAAATCGCAGCCGCAAGAGGCTGTAAAAAGAATTTTGGCTGAGCCATTTTTCATTTCTCACTGGAATACATATAAAACACGGCTTAAGTCATTCAAGACCCAAGCAAAACAAACGCGGTTTTATGCAAACAGTGGCGGTGCCCTACCCTGAGGAATAAGAAATAGTCGTTGCAGTGCAAACCAGACATGCTGGAAAGCTTTTTCAAAAGCGATAAAACGCACTTGAATACGATCAAACACTTCTTTCACACTGAGTTCTGGCGGTAAAACGAGATTGCCGTACACGGTACAGTACTGGCATTGATGATTGGCATCATGATGATTATGCCCGTCATCTGAAATGACTGGTTGATGCTGACTGTACAGATGTTCGGAATGGGCATGTCCATGCGCTGAATGATCAACCGGCAATAAAAGCGCACGCGTAATGGTTTCACAGACCGGTGCCACCTGATAGGCTTTCGGCAGCAAAGGCTGTAAAAAAACAGCAATCTGTAAAAATACTGCCATCAGTGAGAGCAGTAAACCACTACGAATCAACAAACATATATTCCTGCTTTTGACTGGCCCAAGTATAACAAAGCCCAATCGAAATTGGGCTGTTTTGTCCTGATCTTTTGGTCGCAGGGCTGTTTAGCGTTTAACCGCCACTTTCTGACGCTGACGCACCACTTTTTCGACTTTTTCACGGGCACGCTGGCGCTTTAATGGCGACAGATAATCGACAAAAAGCTTACCATTTAAGTGATCCATTTCATGTTGGATACAGACAGCGAGAAGTCCGTCCGCTTCTAACTCAAATGCTTGACCTTCAAGGTTAATTGCCTCAATTTTTACACGTGACGGACGCTCAACTTTGTCGTATATTTGAGGCACTGACAAGCAGCCTTCTTCATAAGGCTGGGTTTCTTCAGTCAATGGGGTAATTTTGGGGTTAATGAATACCATCGGTTGGTCTTTGTTTTCAGACAGATCCATAACAATCAGCTGAATATGACGGTCAACCTGCGTTGCAGCCAGCCCGATGCCGGGCGCTTCATACATGGTTTCAAACATATCTGCGGCGAGCTGACGAATTTCATCAGTAACTTCTTCGACGGGTTGTGCAATGGTACGAAGACGGGGATCGGGGAAACTTAAAATAGGTAATAAGGCCATATTACGTCCTCAGCTTTGCCATTGGTCAAATAACCGAATGAAGGAATGCTTCATCGAAAAAATGTATGTAAGATCGTTATTATAACGCAACTACATACATAATTTTAGGAATTATGATAATGAAAAAGGTTTTGAAGGGCACATCTTCTTTTCGTGCCTTGGGGTTAAAACAGCAGGCGCTGGCACTTGCTGTCTGTTTCAGTTTTGGGGTGGGCGCAGTCAGTACTGTACAGGCCGCACCGGCACGCAATATCAACCCACCGACCTTACAGGCCAATGCACCAAATGTGTATGTGGTGAAAAAAGGCGATACGCTGTGGGATATTTCCAAGAAGTTTCTGCAAAACCCGCTGCGCTGGCGTGAAATCTGGGCCAGCAACAAGCACGTGAAAAATCCGCACTGGATTTTCCCGGGAGATCGCCTGCTGATGTGTACCTATGATGGCCGCCCGATCATTGGTAAAGATGAAGGTGATGGCTGTGAAGGCATTATCCGTCGTTATACCGGCGACACCACCAGCCTGCAGCCGCAAATCCGGGTTGAATCGCTCAACAATACCATTCCGGTAATTCCGTTAGAGTACATCCAGCACTGGCTGGAACGTACCAGCATTATTGCCCCTGAATCTTTGCAACAGACGCCTTATATTTTAGGCACGGCGGATCAGCGTGTCCTGGCGGCCAAAGGCCAGAATGTCTATGCCCGCGGTCAGGGTCTGCAAGTTGGCCAGCGTTATGCTGTGTATCGTGAAGGCGAACCGTATATCTTCACCGATGCCAACGGTAAAAAATACAATGCCGGTCTGGAGCTGACTCAGGTTGCATCCGGTATTGCAGTACGCGGTGAAAATGATATTACCACCCTGGAACTGACCGATACCTACAATGCCGAAGTGCGTCGTGGCGATCGTGTACTGCCAGAATATGACCCGATGTTACCAACCCTATTCTACCCGACCAATGCCGAACACATTGCAGCAGATGGCCAGGTGGTACGCGTGATGGGTTCAATTGGTACCGCAGCTAAACACAGTGTGGTCACCATTGACCGTGGTCAGGCGCACGGCGTGCAATCCGGTCATGTATTTGCGGTAACTCAAAAAGGCGAAGTGGTCACCGATCCGAAAACCCGTGAACGGGTGCAGCTGCCAGGCGAGCGTATTGGCTATGCCATGGTCTTTAAAACCTTTGACCAGCTCAGCTATGCCTATATTCTGGACAGCGAACTACCAATTAAAGTCGGGGCCGGTATTCAGCCACCGATTATGGAAGATTAAGACTGAGGGATGAGCCATGCTGAATACGATATCACCCGGTCATCTCGCAACGATTCGCCTGTGGTATCTGGTTCAGCATTCACTCCCCAGCTTTTATAAATTAATCCGGCACTTCGGTTCGGCCACTGCGGCCACCGAAGCCGGCAACCTACAGCGCTGGGCAGAACTGGGACTGCATCAGAACCATCTGCAACGCGCACGGGATTTTCATCAAGCACAGGCACAAGCCGACTTCCAGCACTTGCTGCAGCGCGTCCAGCAACATACCGATTTTATTCTTATTCCCGAAGATGTCGGTTACCCCACCCAACTGCTGCCCTATACCGACAAGCCACCAATTTTATTTGGTCAGGGACAGGCGCAACCTTTACTTCAGCCGCAAGTGGCAATTGTTGGGAGTCGCAAAGCCAGTCCGCATGGCCGGCAGGTGGCTTATGACTTTGCCTATTATTTAAGTGAAAAAGGCTTTTTTATTAACAGTGGCCTAGCGCAAGGCATTGATGAAGCAGCCCATCAGGGTGGCTTGAAACATCAACGTACCATTGCCGTGATGGGTACTGGTCTCGACCTCACCTACCCGGCCACACACCAGGGTCTGCGTGACCAGATTCTGCAACGGCATGGCACTATTATCAGTGAGTTCCTGCCACAGACCAAACCGCTACAGCAGCATTTTCCACGGCGTAACCGCATTGTCAGTGGACTTAGCCTGGGAGTGATTGTAGCCGAAGCCACGCTGGACAGCGGCTCGCTGATTACCGCCAAACTGGCGGCCGAGCAAGGTAAAACCGTGTTTGCCATTCCGGGACATATTTACAGTGAATTTCATCAGGGCTGCCATCAACTGATTCGGGAAGGCGCGATTCTGGTTGATCATCCGGAACAGGTCATTGAAGATCTGGCCTTGCCAACCCAATGGCTGAGTCAACAGCAGGCGACCTCATCCGGTACAGCATCTACAGCTACCCACTCGACCTTGCCCGAACATCTGCTGGCCCTATACAGCCAGCTGGACTGGGTTGGTAAAAACATGGACCAGCTGGCCAGCGAACTGCAACAGGAAACCGCCCATTTAACCGCTCAGTTAATGGAACTGGAGCTGCTCGGGATGGCAATGCAGCAATCGGGGCTATATCTGCGTTGTCGTCCATCGCAATAAGGTTCACAATAGTACACCCCGCATAACCTCGAAAGGTGTACCACATGATTACAACCTCTGTTGCCGAAGCAGCCACTTGTCTACAGCAAGGACAGGTGCTGGCCTATCCTACAGAGGCAGTTTGGGGTCTCGGCTGTGACCCGTATAACCAAGATGCTTTTATGCAGATTCTGCAACTGAAACAGCGTCCGATTGAAAAAGGCGTGATTTTATTGGCAGGTCATATTTCCCAGGTAGAACATTTGCTGCACAACCTGGCCGAACCACAGCGTCAACAGGTGATCGACTCCTGGCTCAATCCACCCGCAGAGCGTGCTACCACCTGGTTGTTGCCGGCAGGTGAGCATATTCCCAGCTGGATTAAAGGCCAGCATCCTAAAGTCGCGGTACGTGTAACCACGCATCCGCTCTGTGTCGCGCTATGTCATGCCTTTAGCGGCTTTATTGTATCGACCAGTGCCAATCCGGCCGGACAGGAACCGGCGCGCTCCCTGCAAGAGGCCAGCCAGTATTTTGGCAATCAGCTGAATTATTTAAATGGCGATTTGGGACTCAGCCAGTTACCTAGCCGTATTCTGGATGCTGAAACCGGTGCCGTGATTCGTGACTGAAGATCGGGCCAGAAATGAAAGAAATTTCAGGCAAAAAAAAGCTCAACCATATAGGGATGGTTGAGCATAAAAAAGGATGTGTATCAATCACATCCAGAGGGTATCGAAATCTCTGGGCAAATCAGCAACAGTCGCTGATCTGCGATGGAGCGTATTATGGGTGAACAGTTTAAAAAAAACAAATATATTTTAGCTCTTAAAAAGCAGCTTAAACCTATGATTAATCAACCATTATTTGAAAAAGTTCAAATTATCTTGCTCTTTTTAAAGTGCTTTTTAAAGAAGCTAAAAGCTACTCTCCTCGACTAAAGTCTATTTGCCTTTATTCACGAGATCATTCAAGCAAAAAATTAAGTTTGTTTGTTCGTTTTTTAGGCAATTATTTAGCTTTCAGCAGCACTGGCGCCACAGTTTTTTTCTGGGCCAGCACAATTCCGAACAGAATAATCGCCCCACCAATACTGTGATAAATGGTCCAGGCCTCTTTTAACCAGACAAAGGCAATTAAAGCGGTAAACACCGGCATCAGGTTCATAAAGATACTGGTGCGGTTCGGTCCCAGACGCTGAATCGCCATCATCCACACCAAAGGGGCAATTAATGAAGGAAAAATACTGGCGTAGATCACGCTGCCGGCATTGGCCATATTGATAGCATCAAGACCCAACCAGGCCACAAACGGCAGGTGATACAGCAGTGCAAACAGAATCTGCACATACAGGCTCAGCATTAACGGAATCTGCAGCTGCCATTTTTTCAGAAAAACCCCGTAAAAGGCATAGAAAAACACGGCAATAATCATCAGCAGATCGCCCCACTGACCACCGGCATGCAGCAAGCCCCAAGGATTGCCCTGCCCCATCACATAGATTAGCCCGGCAAAGGACAATAGGCTGCCAATAATGGCGTAGCGATTCGGAATATCGCGCAGAATCAGCATCGACACAAAAATGGTAAAAATCGGAATAAAGGCATTAATAATGCCCATATTGGTGGCGGTGGTGTAATGCGCAGCGGTATAGGCCAGTCCCTGATACAGCACCAGTCCAAAGGCACTCAGCACTGCCAGCTGTTTCAGATGCGGTACAATCAGGGCGCGTTCACGGATCACCCGCGGCAAAATAAACGGGGTCAGAATCAGAAAGGCAAAAAACCAGCGATAAAAACTGATGCTCACCGGCGAGATAAAGTCGGTCACATAGCGGGTCACGACAATATTCAGTGACCAGATCAGTACCGCGCTGACCGGTAAAAGAATGGCCCAAGACAGCATTTTTTCTTGCTGTGTCATATTCTGTTCCTTGTTGAGTCGATCGGCCTGAAGCAGACGCTGCTTCCTGCGCTGAATGAATGCCTTTTCACTTTATTTTTAAACTTTCCTTGTACCCTCATTCTAGTCCAATTTAACTGCTTTGGGGCAGTTCACGACAGTGAAATCTTGTGCTGCGTTCAAATTGCTCCATCACTCCACTTTGCTGGGATTCCGCACCTGCTTAAAATATGCCGCATTGACACAGCGCTATACAAAAATCTGCCAAAAGCCGCAGCAATAGGTCTTGCGGGATTGGGCAAAGCCCGTTACAACAGAGAACGACAATAAATCACTTTAGGATAAACACATGGCATCTGTATATGACATTCCGGTCGTGACCATTCAGGGTGAAGAAACCACACTGAACCAGTATCAAGGCAAGGTGCTGCTGATTGTAAACGTGGCTTCTAAATGCGGTCTGACGCCGCAATATGAAGGTCTGCAAAAGCTTTATCAGCAGAAAAAAGAACAAGGTCTGGAAATTCTGGGCTTCCCGGCCAATGACTTTCTGGCGCAAGAACCCGGCAGCAATGAAGAAATCCAGCAGTTCTGTTCGCTGAATTATCAGGTAGATTTCCCGTTATTTGCCAAAATTTCGGTAGTGGGTGAAGATAAACATCCGCTATATGCCCGCCTGACTCAAGCCATTCCTGAGCGAATCGGTGAAGGCCCGTGGTGGAAAGATCTGGTGGATTATGGTCTGACCCCAAATGAACCACCTGAAGTGCTATGGAACTTCGAGAAATTCCTGATCAATAAAGAAGGCGAAGTGGTGGCACGTTTTGCCCCAGATATTCAGGCCGATGACCCACGTATTGTCGATGCGATTAATGCCGAACTGGCGCGTTAATTGTTTACAGTAACAAAGAGGGTCGCGGCCCTCTTTTTTTATAGATCTAGACATCCATAAGCCACGCTCATCACACCGCCTGTTTGCCCTGGAAAATTGTTATTGCTTTGCAACAATCTGTTTTTTATTTAATTAAAGCCCCTATATTAAACTGCAAGATAAAAATTGTGATTGATCTTGTCATGAAACGCGCCTTTTCCCATTTTCTCCTGCCCTTTGGCCTGCTGACTTCAGCTCTACTTCTGGTCGGTTGTGACCAGCCCAGCGCTCCGGTTTCGGAAGCCGATCCGGACACTGAAATCACCTCCCAGCAGCAAAGCCCTGCGCCACAAGCCGATTTAAAAAGCGGCAATATGTTTTATATTGTGCGCGATGTGGCTGATATGCAGCTGAAAGCCGGTGAGTATGTCGAGCAGTTACGCCAGACCCAGACCGAGCTGCAACAGGCCGTCAACAGTCAGGATCATCAACAGCTACAAAGCGCAGCCAGCAAATTGCAACAGCAATTACAGGGCTTTAATAGCGCCTTAAACAGTTTGAATTTAAAAAGTCAGGAAATTGACAATATTCGCCAGAACATTCTGCAAGCCAATGAACAGGTTCTGGCTTCGCCATTTTTAAATGGTCAGATTGACCTCAGCAAAGTGGATTTTGCCAAAATTCAGCAGCAGATGGGCACAGTACAGTCTGAAATGGTGAAACTGGCCAGCATCCTGTTACAGTCAGAGAATTCTGAAAATACTGAAAGCGCAAACACTGACACTGAAAATCAGGCAGCAACTGAATCCTGATTTTCAGGCTCACTGCCCATCTGGGTGGTGAGCTTGTCTGATTCAGACAGTTTCTGGTCTGATTCTGATGGTTAAAATTTAAAAAAAATAATGAGTTCATTTAAAAATAAGAGGTCTGCCATGCAGCATCCACTGATTTATTCTGTTGTACCGGTGACATTCCGTTTAGATCTGAAAGATCCATTTATCTTCTGTGCCCATCATCTGGATCATTTTCCGGCTGGCAATGCCCAACTGGGTCCGCAAACGCCACCACAAAATAAAGAATACAATATGTATTATGGCAATGTGGTGCCCGGTTTCCCTGAGCACCCACATACCGGTTTTGAAACCATTACCTTAGTGGAACAAGGCGTGGTCGATCATTTTGATTCACTCGGCAATGCCGGTCGCTATGCCGCTGGAGATGTGCAATGGCTGACCACCGGCAATGGCGTCGAACACTGCGAGATGTTTCCACTCGTGCATGAAGACCAAGCCAACCCAATGGAACTGTTCCAGATCTGGTTTAATTCATCGCCTGAGCAGAAGCAACAGCCAGCTGATTATAAAATGTTATGGCGCGAGCAGATTCCGCATGTAATTGAAGCCAATGCGGCAGGCCAGAAAGCTGATATCCGGGTGATTTCCGGTCAATTTAAAGAAACCGATGCCCTGCCACGTCCACCTCATTCATGGGCAGCACCCGCTGAAAACAAGGTGAATATTTACCTGATTACCCTAGCGCCCGAAGCTGAAGTCACTATTCCAGCCACCAGCGCCAGCTCGACCCGCTTCTGTTATTTCTATCAGGGTAAGAGTTTAGAGCTTGAAGGTCAGCAGATGGACGTGAAACATTTGGCCGAATTGAAATCGGATGCCGAGATTCATTTAAAAGGTGGACTACTCGAATCCCGGATTCTATGGCTTGAAGGTGAACCAATTGGTGCACCGGTAGCCATGCGCGGGCCTTTTGTACTAAATAGTGAAGATGAACTGAACGCTGCCTTTAAACGTTACCGCGACACCCATTTCGGTGAATGGCCATGGCCGAGTCCAGCACCGGTGTTTGAACGTAAACAGCCGCGTTTTGCGACTTATCAGGGTGGTGAGCATAAGGAATATCCTGAACAGCTCTAAATTCTATTTTTATGAGAACAGCTTGGCATGTTTCAGGCTGTTTTTATGCAAATTAATTTTATTTTCTAATGTTCAAGCGTCTGGAAAGTCGAGTTTTTATTTGCTGAATTTGGCGCATAGTCATTTGCGAATTAATTTGGATATGCTAAAAACACGACATCGTGAAAATATTATTTTTGAAGGGGGACTTGCCTCTAAAATCAAAATGGTGATTGATAACACTAACCAGATCAAAGCAGACCGCGCTCTATATTCAAAGAGCAAAGGATGCTGGTTTTGAAGTCATTTCTTATTATTTTGAAACTGACTTAAACAGTACTTTGGAGCGAAATAGCCACCGTATGGGTAAAGCCAATATTCCTGAAGTCGGTGTTCGTGCAACCTATAAAAAGCTAGAAGTTCCAAGTTTAGATGAAGGATTTGATGAAATTTTTAAGGTAAAGATTATAGGCAATGGCGAGTTTTCAGTTGTCCCACTTGAAGCCAAATAATATGAAACAGAATATCAATCTACTTATTGTCATACTCAGTAGCTGCTTACTTACAGCTTGCGCATCTACAGCATCAACTTCTGCAACACATCTTCAAATTCCGAGTCAAATTCATTCCGAAATTGCAGCAGATTTTAAGCAAGCCAATACTGAAGGGATTTTATTGTTTCAAAAGAATAACCAAATAGTGATCACAGGTAATCAAGTCAATCGCGTTGACCAACGTTTTATTCCTGCCTCAACCTTTAAAATTTTAAATGCCTTAATTGCACTGGAGCATCAAAAAACCAATCCAACCGAAGTGTTTAAATGGGACGGTCAGCCTCGAGCCTATGCACATTGGCAAAAAGATATGACGATGGTTGAAGCCATACAATTATCGACTGTACCTGTCTATCAAGAGATTGCAAAGCGTATCGGATCTGAACTGATGCAAGCTGAATTAAAACGTGTGCATTATGGTAATGAAAAGATGGGCAATGTTATCGACCGTTTTTGGCTCGATGGGCCTTTAGAAATTACACCAAGGCAATCTTTAGACTTTATTTCTAAACTGTCGACCCATACCCTGCCGTTTAAACTTGAAACCCAACAAACAGTTAAAGAGATGTTGCTGATTGAAAGTCATGCACATTACACACTATATGGCAAAACTGGTTGGGGAACAGCACAGCCTTATGATGTCGGTTGGCTGGTTGGATGGATTGAAACATCAAAAGGTGAAGTTATTCCTTATGTGCTGAATATGCAGATGAAAGATGGAATGACTCCTAATATTAGAAAGGAGTTGGTTTTAAAAGCCATACAAGGATTAGGCATAAAATAATAAAATTATAATTCCTGTAGTCGGCTTTCGAGCGATGTATAAAAAGCTAGAAATCCCAAGTTTAGATGAAGGATTTAATGAGATATTTAAGGTAACGATTGTGGGGAATGGGGAACTTTGTGTTTCCTATATAGAGTGAAACTTATAGATAGACCCTGAATTTTTGAATTTCAAATATACATTTAAAAAAATATTCATATAATCAATTCAATATCAAAAAATAAAAGATCCTATGAAAAAAGTTTTAGTCATCCTCTGTCTCTTCTGTGGGGTCATATTCTGGACGGCGCAAAGTTTAGGTTACGATAAGATCATTAGCTTGCTTCGGCAACCCTTTCAAACTTCTGCTGAGGACAAGCGTTTACAAGATTGGATCATTTATGAAAAATTTCTACTAAATATGGAAATTCCTGACTTAGATCCTTACCCCAAAGTAGATATATCTAAAAACTACTTAGATCAAATGCTTTTAGTTATTATAAAAAATACACCTAAAGTAATTTCCTCAAACAACAATAATATTGAAACTTTAAATTCTCTAAATTTCATTTCACCTGAGTTTCAGGAAATCGTGGCGTTAGAGATAGAGGCTTTAAATACTCAAAACCAACTTATGCAGGAAAATATTGTCGATTACTATAAAAAACACAAGACAACTCAATCTTACTTGCAAGAACCAGTCTTAAAGTTAACAGCTAAATCACAATATTTACTTCAGCAAAGTGAATTAAAAAATCTGAACTATTTAAAAGTTTTAAGTTTCAAAAATGATCGTCGACTAAAAAATTTAAATGCTGACACATTACAGGATTGGATCTACTATTTAGAATTTGAGCATCAACAGAATCCTAAAGATCCTGTATGGGATACAATGAAAATCTTAAAAGAAATGGGAAATAGATCGTCATCAGATGATCAAATTTTACTAAAAAATTACCAAAATCAAAAATTTAAGACTGATCATTATCAAAAAATACAACAGCTTAATATTTTAGCGATTCAATCTAATCTCAACCTGTTCTCGGACTTCTCCAAACCACAGAATATTCAGCAAGCATCAGAACAGTTGAAAAAACTAAATGAACTTTTAAAAACAAATGACTTTAAAGATGCTATGGAAATTTCAAATAAAATTGAAGAGCTTACCCAGCAAATACATCAAGAAATGATCTTAGGTTTAGAAAAGGGTTTTATCTAAATTTCATTATTTTAAAAACATAAAAAAACCACCCTTTCGGGTGGTTTCTTCAATCTTAAACCAGCAATTACATTGCGCGGTTTTTGATTTTGCGGATCGTTTCCAACTGTGCAGCAGTTTCTGCCAAAGCAGCCAAAGCAGCAGCAGCGTCCAAATCGCTCTTTTGATTCGCCAGCAATTGTTCAGCGTGTTTACGCGCTTCAATAATTGCCGCTTCATCCAAGTTTTCTGCACGGACTGCAGTATCTGCAAGAACCGTAACAACGTGCGGTTGAACTTCTAGAACACCACCAGATACATAGATTAATTCTTCTGTACCATTTTCCAAAATAACGCGGATCGCGCCAGGTTGGAGCAAAGTTACCAGCGGAGCGTGGCCAGGCATAATACCCAACTCACCGCCAGCACCTTTTGCAATTAGCATAGTTACAGTGCCAGAGTACAAAGACTCCTGAACACTTACAACGTCACATTGCATAGTCGCCATGAGAACCTCCTAAATTAGGTAGCTAATTAAAGTTTCTCGGCTTTAGCAATCACTTCGTCAATACCACCAACCATATAGAACGCTTGTTCTGGGATGTGATCGTATTCACCAGCTAGAAGACCTTTAAAGCCACGAATCGTTTCTTTAAGCGGTACAAGTTTACCAGGCGCGCCAGTAAATACTTCAGCTACGTGGAACGGTTGAGAGAAGAAACGTTGGATCTTACGTGCACGGTATACAGTAAGTTTGTCTTCTTCTGACAATTCGTCCATACCAAGAATTGCGATAATGTCTTTCAGTTCTTTATAACGTTGAAGAACGTTTTGAACTGAACGAGCAATTTCGTAATGCTCAGTACCAACTACCAGTGGATCTAACTGACGTGAAGTTGAGTCAAGTGGATCGATCGCAGGGTAAATACCTTGAGAAGCGATGTCACGGCTCAATACAACAGTTGCGTCCAAGTGAGCGAACGTTGTAGCAGGCGATGGATCTGTTAAGTCATCGGCAGGTACATATACCGCTTGGATAGACGTAATCGAACCAGACTTAGTCGATGTAATACGTTCTTGAAGAACACCCATCTCTTCTGCAAGTGTAGGCTGATAACCTACTGCAGATGGCATACGGCCTAGAAGTGCTGATACTTCAGTACCTGCTAGTGTATAACGGTAGATGTTGTCAACGAACAATAATACGTCACGGCCTTTACCGTTTTCGTCTTTTTGATCACGGAAGTACTCAGCCATCGTCAGACCAGTTAACGCTACGCGTAAACGGTTACCAGGTGGCTCGTTCATCTGACCGTAGACCATTGCTACTTTGTCTAGAACGTTAGAGTCTTTCATCTCGTGATAGAAGTCGTTACCTTCACGAGTACGCTCACCAACACCAGCGAATACAGATAAACCTGAGTGCGCTTTAGCGATGTTGTTGATCAACTCCATCATGTTTACAGTTTTACCAACACCGGCACCACCGAACAGACCAACTTTACCACCTTTCGCGAACGGGCAAAGTAAGTCAATGACTTTAATACCAGTTTCTAGAAGGTCAGTAGAAGCCGCTTGTTCTGCATAAGAAGGCGCTTGACGGTGAATTGGTAAACGCTCTTCAGTTGCAACTGGACCAGCTTCGTCGATAGGGCGACCAAGAACGTCCATGATACGACCAAGTGTCGCTGTACCTACTGGTACAGAGATCGGCGCGTTAGTATTCGTTACGTTCAAACCACGTTTAAGACCTTCAGTAGATCCCATCGCAATTGTACGCACAACGCCGTCACCAAGTTGTTGCTGAACTTCTAAAGTAGTTTCAGTGCCATCAACGTGAAGAGCGTCATAGATCTTAGGAACGCTGTTGCGTTCAAACTCGACGTCGATAACCGCGCCGATGATCTGAATGATACGACCGCTACTCATTGCTGTCTCCTCAATTCAAAATAATGTTAAACGGCAGCGGCACCACCAACGATCTCAGAAATTTCCTGAGTAATCGCGGCTTGACGCAGCTTGTTATAAATAAGTTGTAGGTTCTTGATAAGCTCACCTGCGTTATCCGTCGCAGCTTTCATTGCGACCATACGTGCAGATTGCTCACAAGCGATGTTTTCAATCACACCTTGATACACCACAGACTCAATATAACGAACCAATAAACCATTCAGCAGTTCTTCTGCTTCTGGTTCATAGATATAGTCCCAACCGTATTGACGGTTCAGGGTCTTGTCTTCTTCAGCAGCTGCTAAAGGAACAAGTTGTTCGATTTTTTGATTTTGAGTCATGGCATTGACAAAGCCGTTGGACACCAGATAAATACGATCTAACTCGCCTTTATCATAAGCGTCTAACATCACCTGTACAGAACCAGATAACTGTTCAAGACTTGGTGTATCACCTACGTTTGTAGTTGCACCTAGTACTTTACCGCCGTAGTTTTTAAAAAACGAAACCGCTTTTTGACCAATTAAAGCAAATTGAACTTCAATTGACTGCTCTTGTTGCTGTTGTACGTGTTTGACCACTTTTTTGAACAGGTTAATGTTCAAACCGCCTGCCAAACCACGATCTGAAGAAACAATGATATAGCCAACGCGCTTCACAGGACGCTCAACCATATAACGGTGTTTATATTCAGGATTCGCTTGTACCAAATGAGCAATTACACGGTGCATATTTTCGGCATACGGACGGCCTTGAGCCATGCGCTCTTGCGCACGACGCATCTTAGAAGCAGCTACCATTTGCATCGCTCGAGTAATCTTCTGCGTGCTCTTGATACTAGCTACTTTGGCGCGAATTTCTTTTAAGTTTGCCATACGCTTAACCTAGTATTCGAAGGCCCTTTCGAGCCCTCGAAGGTTGATCCGTGAACCAAACCAACACTAATTAGCAAAGTGCTAAATTAGTAAGTTTGAGTCGCTTTAAAGCTTTCAATACCTGCTTTGATTGCAGCTTCGATGTCTTTGTTGTAATCACCAGTTTCATCGATTTGTTGCATTAACGCAGCGTGCTCTGAACGGAAGTAAGAAATTAACGCAGCATCAAAGTCTACGATTTTCTTCACTTCAACGTCAGCCATGTAGCCTTCGTTAGATGCATAAACTGAAACAGCCTGGTCAGCAATTGAGTAAGGCGCATATTGTTTCTGCTTCATTAACTCAGTTACGCGTTGACCATGTTCAAGTTGCTTACGAGTTGCTTCGTCAAGGTCAGAAGCGAACTGAGCAAACGCTGCCAATTCACGGTATTGCGCCAAAGCGGTACGGATACCACCAGACAATTTTTTGATGATCTTCGTTTGAGCCGAACCACCAACACGCGATACAGAAATACCGGCGTTCACCGCAGGACGAATACCCGCGTTGAATAATGATGTTTCAAGGAAGATCTGACCATCAGTAATCGAAATTACGTTAGTCGGTACGAATGCAGATACGTCACCTGCTTGAGTTTCAATAATCGGCAATGCAGTTAATGAACCAGTTTGGCCTTTAACTTCACCGTTAGTGAATTTCTCAACATAGTCAGCAGATACGCGAGAAGCACGTTCAAGTAGACGAGAATGTAGATAGAATACGTCACCTGGGTAAGCTTCACGACCTGGTGGACGACGAAGAAGCAATGAAATTTGACGGTAAGCAACAGCTTGCTTAGACAAATCATCATAAATAATTAACGCGTCTTCACCACGATCACGGAAGTATTCGCCCATTGTACAGCCAGCATAAGGCGCCAGATACAGCATTGCTGCTGGATCAGCTGCAGCTGCTGCTACAACAGTGGTATACGCCATAGCGCCAGTTTCTTCCAGCTTGCGTACTACGTTCGCGATAGTCGATTGTTTTTGACCAATTGCTACGTATACACACTTAATGCCAGAGTTTTTCTGAGCGATGATCGCATCGATCGCCATAGCTGTTTTACCAGTCTGACGGTCACCAATGATCAACTCACGCTGACCACGGCCAACTGGGATCATTGTATCTACTGATTTATAACCAGTTTGTACAGGTTGATCCACTGATTGACGCCAAATTACGCCTGGTGCTACTTTTTCTACAGCATCAGTTAATTTCGCATCAATTGGGCCTTTACCATCAATTGGGTTACCCAAAGCATCTACGACACGGCCTAAAAGTTCTGGACCAACCGGAACTTCTAATACACGACCTGTACAACGAGCTTTTTGACCTTCTTGAAGGCCTAAGTAGTTACCTAAAACAACGACGCCCACTGAATCCTGTTCTAGGTTCAGTGCCATACCGTATAAGCCGCCGTCGAATTCGATCATTTCACCGTACATTGCATCAGCAAGACCGTGAATGCGCACAATACCGTCGGATACCATAACAATGGTACCTTCGTTTTTAGCGGTCGCGCTGGTGTCCAGATCGCCGATACGCTGTTTAATGAGCGCACTGATCTCGGATGGATTCAGTTGTTGCATTGCGCTATACCTCAATCTTTTTAAAGTTCAGTCTTCTTATATGCAATTACGCAAGAAGACGAGTCCGCATTTTTTCAAGCTTGTTAAGCGCAGAATCATCTATCACTTGGTCGCCTGCACGAATAACAACACCCGCGATTAACGCCGGGTTGACTTCTACTACAATAGAAACCGTGCTGTTGAAACGCTTTTCCAGCGCCGCTTTCAACACTTGTTCCTGGTCAGCAGACAATGGGAAAGCCGATTCAATTACGACGTCCACATTGTTGTTATTCTGTGATTTGAGCTGTTCATATTCTGCTTGAATTTCAGGCATTAAAGACAAACGATCATTTTCAGCAAGCAAAGTCAAAAAGTTTGACAATGCTGCAGTCTGGTCTTCACCTAAAACTTTTGCAAAAACACTCACCTGCTCTGCAGGAGTAAGCTCAGGGCGATTTAAGTAAGCTGAAAATGCTTCGTCTTGTACCGCAGCACTGAGCAATGCTAGTGCTTGTGACCAACTGTCAGTTGCACTTTGCTCAGAGGCATAAGCATATGCTGCTTTCGCATATGGGCGTGCCAACGTCAAGAGTTCAGCCATATTTCGCCTCGCTTAAAGTTTAGCAGCCAGCTGGTTCAGCATGGCATTGTGAGCTTCTGCGTCAACTTGCTGGCTAAGAATTTTCTCAGCACCGGCAACTGCCAAAGCAGCGACTTGTTGACGTAATTCTTCGCGAGCAGCATTGATTTCAGTATCAACAGCTTCTTTCGCCTGTTGACGGATACGCTCACCTTCAGCAGATGCTTGAGTACGCGCTTCTTCGACCAATTGTGCTGCACGACGGTTCGCTTGTTCGATCAATTGAGCCGCTTGTGCTTTCGCTGCGTCTAGCTCTGCCTTAACTTGTGCTTGCGCATCAGCAAGGTCAGCTTTTGCTTTTTCAGCAGCATTTAAGCCATCAGCGATGCGACGCTGACGCTCACTAATCGCATTGATTAGTGGTGGCCATACAAACTTCATGCAGAATGCGACGAAAATCGCAAATGCAATCGCTTGGCCAATCAATGTGAGGTTGATATTCATTGCTATTCCTCAAATAGTGGATTTTTGGGAATTAAGCTGATTAACCTACAAATGGATTAGCGAAGATGAAGAACAAGCCAATACCAACACCGATCATAGGCACAGCATCAAGAAGACCCGCGATTAAGAACATACGAGTTTGAAGTTGTGGAGCCAATTCTGGCTGACGTGCAACAGCTTCAAGGAAGCGACCGCCCAAAAGACCAAAACCAATCGCAGTACCTAAAGCACCGAAAGCGATCAAGATAGCAGATGCAATTGCAACTAGACCTAAAGTGAGTTCCATGAAAAATTCCTCAGAGGTTAGGTTTTATACCAAATTAAGTTAAAAAATTGTGTGCCCAACCGCCCGATGACAGTTAGGCCATACCATTAATGCTTTTCGCTTGCCATGCTCATGTACACGATTGTCAACATCATGAAAATGAATGCTTGTAGCGTAATAATCAAAATGTGGAAAATCGCCCAAGGCACAGACAATGCCCACTGGATCCAGAACGGTAATAACGCGATAAGAATGAAGATTAACTCACCCGCATACATGTTACCGAACAGTCGTAGAGCCAATGAAACTGGTCGCGCCAAGAAAGTAGTCAATTCCAACAATAAGTTGAATGGAATTAAAAGCACTTTAGCAACTGGATTACTTGGGTTAAATGGGTTAAGTGCCAACTCACCAACGAAGCCGCCAACACCTTTCTCACGAATACTATAGAAAATAATTAAGAAGAATACAGAAATAGACATACCTAAGGTAATGTTTGGATCTGTAGTCGGAACAATTTTAAAGTAAACCTGATGAGGGTCCACACCCAGCATAGATGCAATCGCCTGTTGAGCTACATAAGGAATAAAGTCAACAGGGATTAAATCCATCAAGTTCATGAGGAAAATCCACACGAAAATGGTTAATGCTAAGGGTGCAATTAATCGAGACTTCCCATGGAAGGTATCACGTACACTTGAATCTACAAACTCGATAATCACTTCAATTACTGACTGGAATTTACCAGGCACGCCTGAATTTGCAGCTTTCGCGACAATCCAGAACAATAAACAGAAGATCAGACCAAGTCCGATAGACCAACCCATTGAATCCAAGTGAATAGCAGTGAACCCCATCTGTTGAGCTTCTTCAGCAGACTCAGCCAACTTCCATGAACCGTCTGGCATTTTGCCGTACGTCATGTTGGTCAAGTGATGCTTGATATACTCGGTCGAAGTAAGGGCATGTTCTTCAGCAGCCATAAATCACACCTGGTCAATGTCAAAAACAAAAGAGGGAACGAATATCGCGTGCTGCTTGATATCTCGCTCATCTCCTAAAAACTTTTCAATTTTTGCTGCGCCTATACTCGTTTTTGTAGACGTGACACCCAAAACGGAGCGACCCACGACATGGCCTGAACGAGAATAAAACCACAAAACAATGCAACCGGAGACAACGGCTCGACATTGCTTAAAATTAAAATGAATCCTACGATCACAATCGCAAACTTACCGAGCATGCCCCTATACATGTTCGACAGAACTTGTTTAGATGCTCTCGCGCCTGCTGCGCGGAACGACTGCCAGGAAAAATAACAACTTGCAACCCAACATACCAATGCACCAAGTGCGGCACTCAAGGCGGCTGTAGCATCTTTGAATATCCAGGCAATCAATGCAGCAACAGGTATCATGAATGCTTGCAAGAAGACCAAAGCTTTCGCTAATCGTCGGTCAATCAAGCGACTAGTTCGGCTCATTTACTTTCCACTCACAGCATAAATGCTTGACAAGTTTAACTGATGATCGTTTTTTATCGCAGGCATTATAGAGTTACACCCCTGAACATGCAATCTTTTCCCGATCTTAGTCGTATTTTTTTGCACAACTGTAACCGTATTGTCATAATTCAAATTTGCCGCCAAAACGCGCTATTTTTGCGCATTTATTACACATTTTTGCGTTTGGGTAGCCAATTTCTGCCAGGCCTGCACAAAGTCCCCTGCCCCACTCATACTTTCGTCGACCATTTGAAACACAATCGGATTCAGGCGCTGATACTGGCTCTTGCTGGCATGACCTTCGGCCAGTAAACACATTTTCGTGTTTGGACGATGATCATTCATATATTTAATTTGCGCCACCGTCGGAGCGACATGCGGATCATGGGTCAGTGCGCCGGCAAACTTCAGGTTCAGCGGACGTTCCAGATATTGATAGGCATCATGATAAGACCAGTAGGCTTTGGCCGAGGCTTTGCTTTTAAACTTGTCTGCGGTCAGGAGCAGCTCTTGGGCAAAGGCACGGGCATTGGCCCAGTACTGTTCACGCTGCTCAGGCACCTGTTGGGAACGCAAGGCCGCAATAAAAAAGCCAATACGAATGGCATTGTTCGGATCAAGCCAGACATGCGAGTCGACCGTATCTTTTAATGCTGCACCACGAGGGCTACGCTGTGGTAGCGTTTGCAAAATGCCAGAATCTAGCAATGAAATAGCTTTGCTCTGATTGCTGAACAGTTTTTCTAGAGGCGCTTCATGCGCTTTGCCTAGCCAGATCACCAGACCTGCATCCTGAATGGTCTTGCGATGTGCAGGAGTCAAACTGACATCATGTCCGGTCTGGTCGGCCAATAATAAGGTCGGGGTTTCTATGCCTTGTGTAATTTCCTTGGCAATCAGATAAATCGGCTGTGTCGAAATAACAAGACTTTGAGACCAACTCAAGGTACTGAACAAAGCCAGAGCACAGAAGGCGAAAAAACGGGACATGAGCGCAAAATCATAAAACAGGATAGATGTTATATTATAACAAAATAACAAAAATACCTATGTATAATCGAATCTGACTATACTTCATGTTAAAATTTAATGTCCGATTTTCCTCCTACATTTCCTTGGGGTAGCTATGAGCTTATGTTCTCATGAACATCATGATGCATTACATGGCGTGCACGACCATCAAAATATTGAGCAGCGTCTTGCTGAAGCCGAAAGTCTCTGTGCCGCCACAGGTGCTCGCCTGACCCCACTTCGTCGTGAAGTGCTGGAACTGATTTTAAATGCCTCGGGCCCGATGGGGGCATACGACCTGCTGGCCAAAATTAAAAGTGAGTCAGATCGTCCGGCGGCACCACCAACCGTGTACCGCACCCTCGACTTTTTATTAGAAAAAGGGCTGATTCACCGTTTAACTTCTATTAATGCCTATATTCCCTGCTGCCATCCGCGCGAAGGCCATCAGGCGGCGTTTTTAATTTGCACCGAATGCAAAGTGGTCAAAGAAGCTTCTGCGCAGGGTTTACTGCAGCAACTGGCAGAGCTGTCAGCTTCGGACCACTTCACCGCCCATCACAGTATTATCGAGATTTCTGGTTTATGTCAGCACTGCGCCAGCAAACGCTAAGTCCTGCGCCGCTGATTCGCCTTGAACAGATTCAAGTCCGGATTGATGAGCGTGATATTTTAAAACAGGTCGATTTCTCTTTGCATGAGAAAGAAATTGTCACGCTCATTGGTCCGAATGGTGCCGGCAAATCGACGCTGATTAAAGTCATGCTCGGTATTGTCAAACCCACAGCTGGCAAAGTACTGGCCGATAAAAAACTAAAATTCTCCTATGTGCCGCAGAAATTCAATCCTTCACACAGCTTGCCGTTAAGGGTCAAGGATCTGCTGGCTTTAGAAAAATGTAGCAGCACGTTAAAAGCAGAAATTATCCGCGATACCGGTATTGCCAAGCTGGAAAATTCCAAAGTGCAGCAATTGTCAGGTGGTGAACGGCAGCGGGTATTACTGGCCCGCGCCTTATTGCGCCAACCCGATGTGCTGGTGCTGGATGAACCAATGCAGGGGCTGGATATCCAGTCGGAAGCCGAGCTGTATGACTATGTGCGTAGCCTACCAGAAAAATATGGCTGTGCCGTGCTGATGGTCTCACATGATCTGCAATGGGTCATGCAAGGCACGCATCGGGTGGTATGTTTAAATAAACACATTTGCTGTAGCGGCTTGCCCGAAAGCGTGCAGCAGCATCCGGAATATCAGGCCATTTTTGGCACCAACCGGGTGTTCTATCAGCATCATCATGATCATTGTGCGCATGGCGACCATGCCGAGCCGTGTCAGCATGATTCCCGTCCCCATATTCACCCTGAACCGGAAGTCTAAACCATGATGGATTGGTTATCGTTATTACTTCCGGCCTGGATCATGGGCACTTTACTGGTGTTTCTGACCGCGCCACTCGGCTGTCTGATGCTGTGGCGCCGGATGTCTTTTTTTGCCGATACCATGGCACATGGCACCTTATTAGGCGTGGCCATTGCCGGCGCCTTGAGCTTACCGCTGTGGATGGGCGTTACATTTTTAGCCTTATTACTGGTTGGTATTCTTTGGATTCTGCATGATCCGCGCTTACCGAATGATGCCCTGCTGGCCTTATGCTCTGCGACCCTGCTCTGCTCCGGTCTACTGTTTATCCAGCACATTCCAAGCCTGCGCCCGGAACTGCTCAGCTACCTGTTTGGTGATCTGCTCACGATCTCCTGGGCTGATTTACCCATCTTTGCGCTGGTGATTGTCGGTGCACTGCTGGTTCTATATAAGTATTGGCAAGCCCAGATTCAGATTGCCATTGATCCGGATATTGCTGCCAGTGAAGGTATTCATGCCCAGTGGCAACGTCTGATTTTTATGTTGCTGCTGGCCCTGTTTACGGTTCTGGCATTACGCGCGGTCGGCTCGCTATTGATGGGTGCGCTGCTGGTGATTCCGGCGCTCACGGCACGACTGCTGGCGCATTCTCCGAAACAGATGGTGATTTGGGCTTTTGTGATTGCACAAATTGGGGTAACGGTTGGTTTATGGTCCAGCGCCGGCTTAAATACCTCGACCGGTCTGACTATTGTGCTGACCATGGCGGTGATTTTTGCCCTGATCTTTACCATGCAGAAATTTAAAAAACTGGCCTAAACAATCAACCGAAAGGTTCCATCTAGCCCTCTCCTCTTTATCATTGAGAGGGGAAAATCAACATCTATTACTGATGCACCAGACTTAATAAAAATGCAGCACCAGCAAACAGACCGGCAAACGTCCGGTTCATGACTTTCTGCTGACGCGGTGACTTTAACAATCTTAAAACCTTAGCTGCCAGGCCGGTATAGCCCGCCATCACAATCAGATCAATCGTAATCATGGTTGCTGCCATAATCAGATATTGAATCCACTGCGGTTTGGATAAATCCAGAAATTGTGGCAAGACAGCCAGCAAAAATACAATCGCTTTCGGATTGCTCATATTCACCAGAAAACCGTTCAGCAGCAGTCGTCCAGCTGATTTCTGTGGTAAATCCTGCCGGATTTCAATCGAGTGTACCGGCGCTTTCCATTGCAGATAGGCCAGATACAGCAGATACGCTACCCCGAACCATTTCACTGCCAGAAAAGCCCAAGGCGTGGTCGCAAATAGCACGCCCGCGCCGGCCGCCACAATCGCAATCTGTACCAGCAGCGCCAGTTGCAGCCCGATGGCATTCCAGTAACCATGACGAAAACCGTAATTCAGCCCACTCGACATCGAGGCAATCGCACCTGCGCCCGGCGACACACTAATCACCCAACAGGCCAGCATATAGGCCAGCCAAATCTGATAAGACATGGTAATTCACCACAAAAATGACAGATTATTATATGACGATTCATCTTTTAAGTGCGCAGTAAAGAGGCAATAAAAATCTGATCCAGAGACTGTTAAGCTGCTACCGGTTCAGGCACAATAGTTTTAGTGATTGATTATTAAAAACTTAGGAGCCATGAATGACAGCTCAATCTGTAATCTTGCCATTACCTTCAGATCATGCCCGTTTTATTGTTTTACGTTTAAAAGATTTAACTCTTGAGCAATTAAAAGAAAAATTAGCTGATCTTTTTAATACCCGTGATCGCCTGATTACCCAGCATCCTCATGCACAAATTAAAACTGCCGTGGCCTTTGGACCTGAACTTTGGGCACAACTGTACTCCCAAACTCCAGCTGGCTTTAAGCAGTTACAACCGATTGAAGGCGCATTCCAGATGCCTGTCGTACCGGCAGATGTACTCATTCATATTGCCAGTGCCCGTGCGGATATCTGTTTTGCCCTGAGCCAGTCTTTCTTTGAGGGTATTCAGGATCAGGTTGATGTTCTGGATGAGCGGGTCTGCTTCCGCTATTTTGATGGCCGCGACATGACCGGCTTTATTGATGGCACAGAAAACCCGCAATTCCCGGATGACCGTGCTGAAGTCGCTTTACTGGGCGAAGATGCCGGCATTTTTGAAGATGGTTCCTTTGTCTTTGCCCAGCGTTATGCACATGATTTAGATAAATGGAAACGTCTGAAAGTCGATGCACAAGAACAAGTGATGGGTCGCACCAAACTTGAGTCGATTGAGCTAGATGATGAGGTGAAACCTGACAATGCCCACGTCGCCCGTACCGTGGTTGAAGATGATGAAGGTGAAGAAATGGAAATTCTGCGTCATTCCCTACCGTATGGGGATGGGCAAGGTGACCAAGGCTTATTCTTTATTGCCTATACCAAGGATTTAACCATTCTGGATGCGATGCTTGAGCGTATGTTTGGCACCTCGGGAGATGGTATTCATGACCGTTTACTGCATTTTGTCACCGCTTTAGATGGCGCTTACTACTTCGCTCCAAGTGAAGAGTTGCTGGAAACGGTGTTGGAGGGGTAAAAAATAAAAAAAGCAGCTATCTTTAGCTGCTTTTTTATTTTCAAACTATTGATAATTTTCTAAAAATTTTACTCGCTTGTAGTTTTCCCGAGCATAACAATCTATTAAATAAATCGGTGCTTCACGCCCCCCTTCTGCAGCTGAATATTCACAGATACATTTATATTTTCTATTCTTTAACCACAATCTCTGACTTTCTAATAATTTCTCTTTTTTAGTTCCTTTTAATAGTTTCATTCTTTTCTTATATTCTATATTTAATTTCTTATCTGAATCTAAATAACTTCTTGAAACACAATACATTAAGTCTTCTTGCATAGGACTTCCATCTTTACACTCTACCTCTAAGGCATCTGGATATAAGAAGTCTTCAGGAGTTACTGCATAAGAATTTAAAGAGATAAATAAAAGATTCAAAATAAATAGCTTACTTATAACATTCACATTTTAATCCTTTTTCAAAAATTTTTGCTTCTTCTTCCCGTCTAGCTTGCAACCCTCTATTAGCTTTTGTTGTCCATAATCGTTTCATACTTCTTAACAACGAAGGAACCTTTTTTCCATTACTTTTAAGATCATCTTGGATTTCTTTCATTTCTCTACGACGATCTCCTTTTAAACCTATATACCTGTTATACACTAGAGATAAAATAGCTCCTTGACAATGAGGATGATATTTCAAAATATCTGGATAAACTTTTAATGTATTTTCCGCATACCTTTTTTTTACTATCATTACCATTTGATAAGCTTTATCTTTAGTAATAATAATATCAGAAAGACTATCTACTAATTTTTGTGCTGCTATTCCTTTTTTTCCTTGGGCTTTGAGTAATCTTTGAATCTGACCTAAAGTATAATAGGAAGCTAAATCTTTTTTAATTTGTTCTACACTTTGGTGACCTAAATCATAGCCATATCCTAAAGTTACTCCACTTTTACCATCTTGTCCTTTACTAGGTACATAAGGCTTAGATTCATATTTTTCCCATTTTAAAATTGCATCAAGAGCTTCTTTTGAAATAATCATTGCTCCTAAAGAAGTTTCAAAAGTATAAGTTTCTACAATACATTCTGGAGGACAAATTTTCTTAATATTCTTGTTTATGATCGGTTCATTAGGCTTTGTACTTCCCTCAGTTATATCCACATCTAATTCCAATTTATTAGAATGTTCTTTTATTCTTTTAGAATAATAATTTTTAGCTTCTAAAGACGTTCCATCTGGTTTGAATACTGTAATTTTTACTTTTTCTCCAACCATACTCTGAAATGAAAATTTTCCATTGGATGTATTCGCAACTTTCTTTATTTCACTTTCCAAATATAAGATTTCAATTTTAGTATTTTCAATCCTGTAGTCATTTCCTAATCTGTCTACTATTTTAAAATTTGAGAGACTTTTAAACTTTTCATAGGGTTCATCTAATTGAATCAGAATAGGTTTTTCTGTGCCATTACCTGAATTAAGCGATCTTTTTAAAACAAACTCATCATTCGATGTTAAGGCTAAAAATTCAATATCACGATTAGCCGAAGAGAGGACTTCAACTCTTCCTTGATCATCCGTAATACGTTCAAAACTTTTCTTTCCCTTTGGCCGTGTTTGTATCGGAAAATGAGCCATAATCTTTCCATGAACATCAACCACTTGAAAAGGTGTTACCACCAAACCATTCTGAGAAATCGTACTATTCATTTGTCGATATTCTTCAATGGTGTTAGGTAACTGAATTTTTATAGGATGCTCTGAAGAGGAGAGTGTCGAAGAATTAATGACCTTCACCACAGTATAATCAGATGCCTTCGGTGGTTTTGCTAAAATTTCTACCATCCGATTAGGAGAAGCTTGAAAGACAAATAAGCCATCTGTATCTGTTTTCTTCAGATTCTCTCTCGATGAATTTTGATAACGTGATTTCACCTTCAGATTTCTGACATATCGTCCAGATTTATCATAAAACTTAGAGGTAATGGTCACCAGTTTACTCATGATTCAATATCCTCGTGTGTAGACACCTCATCCTCCTGATCTTCTTCTATTTCTTCGAGCAAATAATCAATCTGTTCATCACTCACTGTTCCACTCAAATGTGTATGCAAAGAGTTAAAGCCCAGTGCAATAAAGTCAGTTGACTGCGGCGTATAGAACCTAAAAGTACTCAATTGATGTTGTTCATTTAATATGGATTTATTGGTTTTCAGAAGCTTTCCATCAGTTTGATCAATCACAAAAATTTCTTTTTCTCCTGCAGACGAGCTATTCCATTGATAATTGATCTGATTACTAAATAATGTTGCCATCTGAGGTAAGCTCATCTTCGGTTCAACCACATTGTGTGGCTGTAAAAACAGATGCTGCCCCGCTTTCACCTCAAACTTCCCAGCAGTTGTCGGCAACACACCTGAACCACTAATCTCAATCTGACTTCCTCCAGCGACCAATATAATTTTTTTACTCGCCTTAACTTCAATCCTGTCTTCTGTGGAGATGACCTGCACCCCTTTCCTGGCAATAAGATCTGCACCATCACCCTGTGCCTGAATCTCAACCTTGCCTTTACCGGCATATAAACGTGCACCGTCTTGTGCTGCAAACAGGCTTAGTTTCTGGCTGGCATGGGCAATCAAAGACTGCTGCGTACTGAGGTTAATACTCTCTCCGGCACTGTGGCTGATCTGACCATCCGCAGAGAGGTGTACATCTTGCTGGCTACTTAAAGCAATAGAGTTTGGTGCGCTGAGGATCATCAGTGCCTGTTTAAAAGCAGCGGCTTTATTTTCATCCTGCTGTTCGATCTGTTCCAGGAAGTTCTTTAAGTTATCGAGAACTTCTAAAGGATCGGTCTGCTGGTTTTTGGCCACTTCACTTAGGGCAGTACTGTTGTTTAAGCTGCTTTCTAGCTGGCTCTTGGCTTCACTGGCATCGAGATGATTGCCTTCGGCCTGTGCCTGTGGATGGGTGGAAATCAGCAAGCCTTCTCCAGCACGGACTGCACCCCACTGATCGGTTCTCAGTTCAAAACCTTCACCACGGCCATCACTTTCAGCGCTGGCTTTGGGATGGCTCAAGTTCCCCAGGTTCAGTTGGGTCGCACCATGGCTGCTTTGCAGCTGGGCAGAGATCTGCTTCGGAGTATCATCAAAGCGCAGCTGGTTAAAACCACTGCCTTCAATTTCCTGCGAGCGGATGCCGCTGAGTTTTTTGGTGTCGGGTAGTTGGCCTTGTTGGTCGAATTGGGTTGGCGAGCGTTCTGCTTCATGTAGACGCCCCACGACAAATGGCCGATCGATGTTACCGTCAAAGAAGTCGATCACCACAATTTCATTAATCCGTGGCAGGAAGCGGGCCCCATAGCCTTCTCCGGCCCAGGGGGTCAGTACATCGACCCAGGCAGAGTCGGTGTCATTGTCATTGCTGCCAGCACCGCCATCATGCTGATGGTCATCACTGCGGGTAAACAGAAAACGGACTTTAATCCGGCCCCATTCATCGACATGGATGCTTTCGCCAGCAGGTCCCACCACCCGAGCACGCTGTGGATGGGCCGCCGGTCGGTGCTGTAGTGGATGGTATTCCGGGACGGTGCGGATGTTGCGACGTTGTAAGGTTAAGGTATTGCCTTGACGTTCATCCGGGTGTTGTTCGTGTTTAACATTAATATGGCTATGCCAGTGGCTCTGGCTGAGTAGTTGGTTAATCTGCTGATTGAGGTCTTTGGGTAAGTTGTTCTGGTTATAGAACTGTTTGCCGGTAATTAAGAATTCTTTGTCGGCTGCGCTGTGCTGGTCAATTTCCGGGTGTTCATTCAGTTCAAACCAGTAGCCGACCTGAGCATCACGGACGGTGGAATGGGCACTAAAGTATTTGGATTGCAGGTCGTGGTAGTGACTGAGGTTCTGGTTCAGTTTGTCCAGCTGGTTATTAGAGGATGCGGTGGCCTGGTCTTCGCCATTTAAATCCTGCATCCAGGCCGGGCTGATCTGCCAGGCTTGTTCCAGGCTGAGGCTGGCATTGTCCTGATTGTGGCTGTGCTGGTGTTTGCTTTGCACTGAACCGGCACCTTCTTCCTGGCTCAGGCTATCTGACTGCCAGCGTTGCAGATGTACGGCCGTCGGTTGCAGGCTGCGCTGGGCAATCAACTGGGTGATGCTATCTAATTGTTCGGTGGCACTGGAGCGATGAAAGCGGATACTGCGGCGGTTTAAGGCACTGTACTGGCTGTTGTCATCAATCAGGCGTAGTTTCTGGGCCTGAATCGGGCTGCTGGAATGTACAACCTGTAACTGGGCTTCATCAATCAGCCAGTTAATGCCTTCACTGCGCCAGAGCCGGGTCAGGAAGTCATAGTCGGTTTCATTGGACTGCATGATAAAAGGACGCACATCCAGTTCCTGGGTCAGTCCGGTTAAGTCCAGAGTCAGGCTGGCAGCAAAGAGCGGGCTTTTGTTCTGCCATTCTTTAAATAAGATCTCGCTGACCTCTCGCACGCTTTTATTCATAAACACGCGGCTGTTACGGCGTTTATGCCAGAGTGCGGTTGGATCTTCTAGCGTAAGTTTATAGAGGGTGAGAGAGCCATCACTCTGGCCTTGCGCGGCTGCGGTGATAATACCGCTGCTGCGAAATAGCTGGCCCTGGTCAGTGACCTGATCGACGGCAACCTGCGCGCCGATAAACTGTTTTAACGGAATCTGCGCGTTGGTGGAGAGACAGATCAGTTCAGCATGTAAACCGTCATTGAGCTGGTGTTCACCGTCGATGCGCTGCAAGAAAACATCGGCATTTAAGGCAGGCTGAGAAAATTGAATATGGAGGGCACGTTTTTGTGGGCTGAGGCCGGCCTGCTCCAAGGCAGTATGGATATGAACACGGGTTATCATTGTTATAAAAGCTATTGTTTTAATTTGCCCCGATTCTAAACAATGCTTATTTTTTAATCCAGTCTCCCGCTTTCATTTCGGGGCTACAAACCGCCTGTTTCCGACCAGTTGCGATCAACAGCTGCCCTAAAAAAAAGGAGCCGAAGCTCCTTGTTGTGTTTGTCTATATTTTAGAAGGTAATCCGGCGATAACTGCGGTATTCCGGTTTCCAGAAATTCGCCTCAATGGCCTCTGCCAGTAACTCGTCACTGATTACTGGTGCTACACCGGCCAGCATCGCCGCTTTAGCCACTTTAAAGGCAATAATTTTCGAAACCTTCTGGATTTCATTTAAATCCGGCAGCAGATCGGCCGCTGGATCGAGCAGCATCGGCGAACAGTCTGCCAGTGCATTACTCGACGCCATCAGCATACTGTCTGTGACTCGGGTCGCGCCGGAGGCGACTACACCCA
Source organism: Acinetobacter sp. YH12155 (assembly GCF_013418255.1). NCBI lineage: Bacteria > Pseudomonadati > Pseudomonadota > Gammaproteobacteria > Moraxellales > Moraxellaceae > Acinetobacter > Acinetobacter sp. YH12155. The sequence continues at coordinate 22,271 of NZ_VPCK01000017.1, read as the reverse complement.
AACCAATACCCGGGAAAATATAGGAGTTATTACACTGTGAGATATGATAAATCTTGCCATGATAATTCACCGGTGCAAATGGACTACCAGTTGCAATCAGCGCCTTGCCTTCAGACCATTGCAGGATATCAGCCGGCACCGCCTCAACCCGCGAAGTTGGGTTCGACAGTGGCATTACAATTGGTCGCTCACAATTTTCCGTTAGTGTGCGAATAATTTCTTCGGTAAACAGCCCCGGCTGACCCGATACACCAATCAGTACCGTTGGTTTGGCATGTTTGACTACATCGAGTAGTGAAATCATGTCATCGGCATTGCCCCAGGCTGCAACCCGTTCAGGCGGCTGTGCCAGTTTGCGCTGGAAGTCCAGCAGATTCGGCTGGTTTTCGGTGATCAGGCCAAAACGGTCAACCATAAATACCCGCGCACGCGCTTCGGCATCGCTTAAACCTTCATACATCATCTGCGCAATAATCTGCTCGGCTATGCCGCTACCAGCAGAACCGGCACCGAGGAAAGCCACCACCTGATCTTTCAGCTGTTTACCAGCGGCACGTGAGGCAGCAATTAAACTGCCCACCGAAACGGCTGCGGTGCCCTGAATATCATCATTAAAACAGCAAATCTGGTCACGATATTTGTTTAACAATGGCATCGCATTGTTCTGAGCGAAATCCTCAAACTGGATCAGCGCTTTTGGCCAGCGGCGCTGGATCGCGGCAATCACTTCATCAACAAAGGCATAGTATTCATCGCCGGTAATCCGCGGCTGATTCCAGCCCATATAAATTGGATCATCCAGCAGTTGCGGGTTGTTGGTACCTACATCTAAAGTAATTGGCAAGGTATAAGCCGGGCTGATCCCACCACATGCGGTATATAAGGATAATTTGCCAATCGGAATCCCCATCCCGCCAATCCCCTGATCACCAAGACCTAAGATGCGCTCGCCATCAGTGATTACAATCACCTTCACGTTTTTCTTGTTCACATTTTGCAGAATGTCATCAATATGGCCGCGGTCCGGATAGGCCAGGAAGATGCCACGATGACGGCGGTAAATATCAGAAAAACGCTGGCAGGCTTCGCCAACCGTCGGGGTATAAATAATCGGCATCATTTCACTTAAGTGATGCTCAATTAAGTGATAGAACAGGGTTTCGTTGGTGTCCTGAATATTTCTTAAATAAATATGCTTGTTGATGGAATCGTTAAACGACACATACTGCTGATAGGAGCGCTGACTCTGTTCTTCAATGCTCTCGATGGCATGTGGAAGTAAACCGTGGAGATTAAAATGGCGGCGTTCCTCTTCTGTAAATGCACCGCCTTTATTAAGCAAAGGCAGCTCCAGAAGCGTGTTTCCGGCATAAGGGATGTAAAGCGGTTTTTTGGTGGCTGAATTCGCTGATGTCATTTCCGATCTCATTATTCGATGATCCAGAAGGAGGCTCAAAGCAAAAGTTCCTCTGGGAGATAAGCTAGCTTAGCCCGTTTTGAGGACAATGGGGTATTTAGAAAATTGATAATGATTTGTGGATAATTTAGGTACTGAATAAATTTGTCCAATCGGGCATCCAGTCACGAAATAACGCTTTCCCGAAGCTCAAAATGCGGTTTTTTATGCCCAAATCAATCCTCTGCCTGTTTAGCTTACAAATCTCCGCCCCTGCTGGATGTAGTTTTTCGCTGTTTTTCTGTTACATGCAGCCAGTGCAGATTTTTCAATTGGCCTCAATTTGGGTATGCTCTGGGGCAAAACACAACGACATATTTAAAAATCATGTATATCAAGCCATGGATTGCACTGGGCGGTTTGGCCGCTGTGCTGGGGTTAGGCGGCTGCCAGACCCTTTCCAATACCACTGAAAAAGTCAGCGATCAGGTGACCGGTTTATTCTCCGCTAAAGACAAAGCACCGAAAATCGACAAAGACGGCGTGGTCGATATCAGTAAAAAAACCCTGGAGCAACTGGAAAAATTTACTGCCAGCATGCCCACTCAACAATGGGTCTATATTGAAAATGAACAGCTGGGACGCTATCAGCTGAAAAACAAGGCTCAGGATGGAGTGATTCTGACTCTGGCCCTGCACTGCAAGATCAGCAGCCAGCGACCAACCTTCTCGCTGAGCAGTGCCGAAGGCAAGACATTGTTAAAGGCTTATGATCCGAATGCCGGACAGATCCAGTTCCTGCTCGACAATCAGAATTATGGCAATCCTTTTAATGTACATACCGATGAGCCATTGAAACGCTTCCAGGCAGCCATTGCGCAGGCCAAGGTGATCAAGATTTTTAATGCCTCCCGGCTTTATACCTTCCAGAATGGCAATGCCGATCTGCTGAGTAAACCGGTGTCCTGTCAGGAGTCTGGTGCATCGGGCTAAATGCTATTTGGGTGCGCCCGGCATATCCACCAGCATCGCGGTAAACCGGCGCACCAGCGGCAACACCACCAGCACCACCGGAAAGGCAATGGCCCAGGAAATCATCCAGTTCTGGAACCACAGTGTGATCAGCCCCTCGACCCTGCCCAGCGCACGCAGCATATTGACCATTGAAATAATACCGCTCATCAGGCCAGACAGCAGCAGCGGCATAATAATGCCCGCCCATTTTGCTGGCAGTTTAGGAATATTGGCGATGATTACAGGACGTTTGGCGTGCATGCGTGCTCCTACAGCGGGACAAATCCGTCATTGATCAGGTCATTTCATGGCCATGGTAGCATTTTCAGGCTACAGATGGCGCAGAATGTCGGACAATCTTCATTCACTACAAATGGGTTCACCTAAAGACAGTGAAATTTGCTATATTTGCTGTTTTTCTGCGACATTTATTTTTCGACTGATTATGAATACGGCAATCCAAGCAGCTCTTGAACATGCAGTGCAATCCCTTCAAGCAGAAGGTGTCCTCCCAGCAGACTGGAACAACACCAGTAATTTGACGCGAACCAAAGACCGAAGCCACGGTGACTTTGCCTCAAATATCGCCATGATTGCCTCTAAAGCTGCGGGCATGAAGCCGCGTGATCTGGCCGAAAAAATTCTGGCTGCATTGCCAGAAGTGGCAGATATCAGCAAAGCAGAAATTGCCGGTCCGGGTTTTATCAACTTCTTCTTAAATGCCGACCAGCGTTTTGCCATTCTTGATCAAATCCAGGCACAGCAAGACCAGTTTGGTCGCACCAAGGTCAACGCGGGCAAACGCATTCAGGTTGAATTCGTTTCTGCCAACCCGACGTCCAGCCTGCACGTGGGTCATGGTCGCGGTGCCGCTTATGGCATGACCGTTGCCAACCTGCTCGAAGCCACTGGCGCGACTGTAGATCGTGAATACTATGTGAACGATGCCGGCCGTCAAATGGATATTCTGGCAACATCAACTTACTTACGTTATCTGGAACTGACCGGTCAGGAACTGGTGTTCCCGAAAAATGCCTATCAGGGTGATTACGTCAAAGAAATCGCGCAAAGCATTATCGACCAGGATGGTGATGCTTATGTACGTCCAGTGGCCGATGTCTATAAAGATGTACCGGAAGATGTGCAGTATGCAGCCGAGCCGGATGCAGAAGGCAACAAGGTGGTCCTGTCTGGCGACAAAGAAAAACACATTGATGGTCTGATTTTCAATTCACAGACTTTAATTGGTGAAGGCTATCGCGTATTCCATCAGGCCGCTTTAAAAGCCATTCTGGATGACATTAAAGATGACCTCGGTGAATTTGGCGTAACCTTTAACCAGTGGTTTAGCGAAGCCTCTTTAACTGAAAAAATTGATGAAGCGCTGCAAACACTGGATCAGCGTGGTTATCTGTATGAACAAGATGGCAACATCTGGTTTAAATCGACTGAGTTTGGCGATGAAAAAGACCGCGTGGTCAAACGTCGTAATGGTCAAACCACTTATTTCGCTTCAGACATTGCGTATCACCTGAACAAATTACAACGTGGCTATACCGACCTGATTGATATCTGGGGCTCTGACCACCACGGTTATATCTCCCGTGTAAAAGCCGCGATTGATGCGATGGGGTATGATTCGAAAAAACTAACTGTTTTACTGGTGCAGTTTGTCAGCTTATGGCGCGGCGGCGAGATGGTACAGATGTCTTCCCGTTCTGGCCAGTTCGTGACCTTGCGTGACCTGCGTAAAGAAGTCGGCAACGATGCAGCACGTTTCTACTATGTCATGCGTAAATCTGAACAGCACATCGACTTTGACCTGGATTTAGCAGTCTCACAAAGCAAAGACAATGCGGTGTATTACATCCAGTATGCACATGCGCGTATCTGCCGTATGCTGGAAAAAGCAGCCAGCACAGGCGTGAATTTTAATGCGCTTGACGCGCGTCAGTTTGCGGCCAAGCTGGAACTGGAGGCTGAAACTGAAATTCTGGCCAAGCTGGCGGCCTATCCTGAAATTGTGACCCGTGCTGCCAATGCCTGCGAACCCCATCAGGTTGGTAACTACTTGAAAGAATTAGCAGCTTTATTCCACGGCTGGTATAATGAACACAAAGTGCTCAATGATGATGCTGCGCTTACTCAAGCCCGCTTATTGCTTTCAGTAAACGTACAACAAACCTTGCGCAATGGTTTAGAATTATTAGGTGTTTCTGCACCTGAAAGCATGTAAACCAAGACATTCTTCTGCTGGGCAGGCGTACCATCACGCACCTGTCCAGCCAATCAGCCAATAATCAGAATAAAGAGGTTCCCTCGTGTTTGGAAAAACGCAACGCGGTGTATCAGAACGACCAAATAAGCCCAAAAAACCACTCATTCCGACCTGGTTAGGCACACTGGTGGTGATTCTGGTCGTGTTATGTTTCGCAGTGGCCTTAATGCTGTGGAAGCCGTGGGAACCTGTGCCACCAAAAGGCCAGATCACTTCTGAACATTATCAGGAAGACACCAACAAGGATTACCGCTTCTATGACCTGCTGCCCCAGCAACAGGTAACACCAATTCCGGAGCAGGCCGTACCTGAAACCCAGGAACAGACGGCAGTGGTGATTGTCGAAGCGCCAATTGTTGAGCCGGCAGCGCCCGCAGCCGCCAGTGAAGCGACGGCGGGCATCACGCCCACTGAACCGCCCGTGGCCGCGCCTGCCAGCTATATTCTGCAGGTCCGCAGCTATACCGATCCGGATGCCGCCGATGCACGTCGAGCTGAAATTATTCTGAATGGTCTGTCCGCCGATGTGGTCAAAACCGTAGAAGGTGGTGAAACCTGGTATCGGGTAATTTCGGGGCCATATACCTCTGCAGAGGCGGCGCTAATTGCTCAGCAAACCCTGCAACATAGCGGGATTGATTCGATTGTGGTGAAACGCCAATAATAAAAAAGATGCGCAAGCATCTTTTTTTATAGCTTCAAATTTTGTTTAGGCCAACTGTGCCTCTAGCTTCTGTTCACGAGCGAACGCCCGCTGATAGCCCTCGCGCTGTGCCAGTCGCTGCAGATAACGCTCAATCTGCGGATATTTGCCATCAGTACGGCTTTGCAAGGCCTGTAGCGGAAAGGCCATCTGAATATCGGCAAAGGAAAATGTGCCGGCAAAATAGTCATGTGTGGCCAGATAATCTTCCAGAAACTGGATATGATCTTTGAGTCGCGGCTGAATAAAACCCTGCTGGATACCTTCACTGACTTTTGCTGCCATCGGACGAATCAGCCAGGGTGCGCGCTGCGGCACTTTACTGGCCACCAGCTGCATCACCAGCAATGGCATCAGTGAACCTTCGGCATAGTGCATCCAGTAACGGTACTGCTGCTGATCGGCCGGATGTGTTGGCTTGAACTGCTGCGCCGGATCATACTGTTCCTGTAAATACTCTAAAATCACCGCAGATTCGGCAATCGGCTGCCCACCATCTGTCAAAATTGGTGCCTTACCCAGCGGATGCACCCGTTTTAACTCGGGTGGTGCGGCAAAACTCGGTAAACGGCGATAAAATTCAATCTGATAAGGCTGGCCCAGTTCTTCTAAGGCCCACAAAATACGAAAGGAACGCGACTGTTCCAGATGATGCACAGTAATCATAATGACACTCTGATTGTTTTTCTTGAAATAAAGAACCACCGGCCACCTTGACCGGTTGCGGCAACTCAGCATCATCAGGCCCACCCATCGATCGCGACGCTTGGGCCTGAAGTTCAATTCATCATGCCTGCTTAACGTGAAGCACGCATTTTATCTGGCAGGGCCGGTGCTTCCAGCCGTGGCCCATTATAATCTGGAATGCTGCCAAAACGCGGGTCCTGATTGACCCACTGGTCACGTGCCTCGCTCAGCTCGTCCTGGGTACGTCCGACAAAGTTCCACCATAGTAAAATCGCGGATTCAAATGGCTCACCGCCCAGTAACAGTACGCGTGCACCCTGGTGCAGTTCAATCTCAATGTCCTGCAGACCCGGCTCCAGCACCACCATATTGTCTTCGTTCAGTTCATGCTGGTTAATATGCGCCGTGCCTTCTAGCGCCATAAAGCCATATTCAAAGGCCGGATTCAGCTGAAGCCGGGTGCGTACCGTTTCTGCCGCAGTTAAGTCCAATGCCAGTAACGGGCTATGCACCTCAACCGGCGAGCGGGTTTCCAGAAACTCTCCGACCAGTACGGTAAATTCAACCCCATCTCGTGACACCACCGGTAATTCAGGATAATGGTCAAAACGCGGCGGCATATTGCGCTTGGCATCCGGCAAGGCAATCCACAGCTGGGCCGCATGCATGTGGGTTTCCTGCTCTGGCGCGACTTCGGTATGCGAAATCCCCTGCCCGGCTGTCATCAGGTTGACCTGTTTCGGCCGGATCAATTGTTTGGAGCCGATACTATCGGTATGCATGAGGGTGCCTTCAATCATCCAGGTAAAGGTTTGCAGGCCAATATGCGGATGTGGTCCGACATCTAGCCCGTCACCCTGCGGAAAGCTGACCGGACCGGCATGGTCTAAAAAGCACCAGGCGCCAATCATGCGTTTATGACGGCTGGGCAAGGCGCGTTTAATGACGGTGCCCTGCCCGATTTCTGCACGGCGCAGCGGCACTTCCTGAATAAACTGCTGGATATATTTTTCACAATCGTCTGAATGGGACAGTTCGGTATAGTTGGCATTGGTCATAGTTGTATCCTAACTCTGGCGATGTTCCATGTCGCTCATCTTGTTGTTTATCTTATACGCGGATGCTGCATGAGTTTGCTATAGTTCAGTTAATATGCAGCATTCTCCTGGCAGAACAATCAAAAAATCGCTTTTTGTTGTAAGGATTCATGTGAGCACCAGCGCACAATTTCCCCTCTTTTCCTGCCGTTTTCAGGCTTTTTTTCAGCAAATTACCCATATTTAGGGAGGTCTTTTTTTAATCGCGAAAGCTATACTATTACTTTGATTTTATTAAAGACTTGGGGCAATTCTATGAAGATAGGAAATCGGATTAGAATGTCGACGAATTCAACAGATCTTGCACCCGATGATTCGGATCGACATATTTTACAAGCGTCAGAGTGCGACCTGGAAAGTCGTCAGGCCCTGGAACAGGCCCTGCAAGATCCGGCTGCCCGTATTCCGCCCCAGTTTGAAGACTATTTTTATAAATTCCAGACCATTCACCAGAAGCTGTATTTACAACAGGTCAATCACATTGGCCAGCTGGCATTTTTACTGTACTTTTTCGCCGATTATTTTGTACTGCCCGATGTCAGTCTGCTCTCCGGTATCGCCAGAGTCATCGTGATTGTACTGGCCATCAGCATTAATTATTTCCTGTTCAAATATGTGAAAGATATCCGGATCCATGACCAGATTTTACCGGTCGGCACGCTGGTTTGTGCCGGCCTGTGGTTTTATCTGATGTCCTTGTCGAACAGCCCCTATATCGATATCTATATCTATGCCTCGGTCATTTTTGTGGTGCTGGCCAATTTGTGTATTCAGGTGCGCTTTAAGCCGGCGCTATATACCTCGTTTTTAATCAGTACCGTGGTGTTTTTAGGCGTATCTAACTTAACCAGTGCCATTGAAACCATTATTTTTGCGCTGGTCTATCTGCCAATCTGGCTGTTCAGTTTATATATCAGCTGGACCAATACCCTGAATGCACGGCGTAATTTTCTCAGAACCATGCTGAATGACTGGAATTTCCATATTCTGCAAGAGCTGGCACATACCGACGAGCTGACCCAACTCAGCAACCGCCGCCAGTTTGTGCATATTGCCGAGCATAAGGTACATGAATGGCCGCAGCATGCTTCGACCTGCCTGCTGATGTTTGATGTCGATTATTTCAAGCAGATTAATGACACCCATGGTCATGATGTCGGTGATCAGGTGCTGCAGACCATTGCTGATATTGCCCGTAAGGAAATGCGGCGCAAGGATATTCTGGCGCGTTTTGGTGGCGAGGAATTTACCGCTTTACTCACCGAAACCAGTCTGCAGGATGCACTGCTGATTGCCGAACGTTTAAGAACCAAAATTGCCCAGCACCGGATTTATATTGGCCAGAATATCAGCCTGAATTTTACCGTTTCGATTGGGGTATCTGAGCTCAAAGCCGAACAGCCTGATTTAACCACATTAATTAAAGAAGCTGATATTGCCTTATACGCGGCCAAACAGCATGGGCGTAATTGTGTGCTGCACTATGATATTGGCATGAGTGAACCGAAAAAACCGACCTGCCCGTCCAATATTTCCTGGGTGGTTTAAATGCAAAAAGAGCGCCGAGGCGCTCTGCAAAATGAATTAGAAATTATCTTCATCAAAACGGTCTTGGTCGATTTTATAGATATGGAAACTCCGTTCTATCTGTACCCCTAAACCAAATTCAATCATCAAGGAGGTCAGCTTATTGCCATCAATTAAAACAATACCTGATTTCTTCGCAGACTCAATTGCCTCTTTACTAAAACTTGAAGTTGTAATGAAAACACCCTTCTTGGCGACCTGATCTGCCAAAGCGCCTTTAAACTGCTGAATATCAGGACGCCCCACGGTATTTTCCCAGCGTTTTGCTTGAATATAAATTTTATCCAGACCTAAGCGATCTTCGCTGATTACACCATCAATTCCACCATCATTCGTTTTTCCAATTGCTTGCGCTGCATCTTGATGTGAACCGCCATACCCCATAGCGACAAGAAGATCGACAACAAGTCGTTCAAAAAATAAAGGAGATTTATCTTTTATGATCTGAAGTAAATCATTTTTCAAATTAGACTTTAATAATTCTGTCGTAGTCTGAATCGTTTCTTCAGGTGTTTGTGTTTCCGGATAAACATTTAAACTTTCTGCATCTGTTAAAGTTTTAACTTCCGATTCAGCTTCATTTTTCTTGCCAAATTTAAAACTTTTAAACCCGTCAAATTGGGCTAAAAATTCATTGGTTATAGCATTTAAATTTTTTAAATCAATTGTTCTTCCTAAATCACTGATCTCACAATAGGCCCTTTTAGGCTGCTGAATTAAGCCTGCTTTGACTAAATATGTCTTTGCCCATGAAACTCTATCTTTAAATATATTTTTTCCACTTGGCAGTGTTTGATTTAAATCTTCTTCAGACAGATTTGAACGTTCAGCTAAAACATCAGCAGCATCTGAAATTTTAATGGGCTGATCTAATTCCGACAATAATCTCATTAAAGGAAGCATTAACTGATCGTATGTAGGTAAAGACATATTTTTAAACTTAAGATTTTATTTTTATTCAGTATAAATAAAAAAAGAGCGCTTAAGCGCTCTTTTTTAAATAATTTCGGGCTTCTAAACTGCCGCGCACCTTGCGCCGATTTTAAAAGCAATGCTTTAAAATGGGCTCATGGCGTAATTCAGGCACAAAGCAATGCTTCGTAAAACCCCACTGCCGCGGGCACAGCCCTTGGCGTAATTCAGGCGGACAGCAGTACTATCCGAAAGCCCTGAATTACTCCCATTCAATTGTTGCAGGTGGTTTAGACGATACGTCATATACCACACGTGAAACGTCTTTAATCTCGTTCATGATACGAGTTGAAATACGATCTACCAGATCATATGGCAGGTGCGCGAAACGTGCTGTCATAAAGTCAACTGTTTCAACGGCACGCAGGGCAACAACCCAGGCATAACGACGGCCATCACCCACCACCCCAACAGATTTCACTGGCTGGAATACAGCAAAGGCTTGTGCAGTTTTGTCATACCAGCCGCTGGCACGCAGTTCCTGCATAAAGATGTCATCAGCCAGACGTAAAATGTCGGCATATTCTTTTTTCACTTCACCCAGAATACGCACGCCCAAACCTGGACCCGGGAATGGATGACGGTAAATCATGCTGTGTGGCAGACCTAAAGTGGTGCCCAGTTTACGTACTTCATCTTTAAACAGGTCACGTAACGGTTCAACCAGTTCAAAAGCCAAATCATCCGGTAAACCACCCACGTTGTGGTGTGATTTAATTACATGCGCCTTGCCCTGTTTGCTGGCGGCAGATTCAATCACGTCTGGATAAATCGTACCTTGTGCCAGGAATTTCACACCATCTAATTTACGTGCTTCTTCAGCAAACACTTCAATAAATTCACGACCAATAATCTTACGTTTCGCTTCAGGATCAGTGACCCCTGCCAGTGCAGACAGGAAACGATCTTCCGCATCGGCGCGAATCACGCGGATCCCCATGTTGTCAGCAAACATTTGCATAACCTGGTCGCCTTCGTTTAAACGCAGCAAACCGTTGTCTACGAATACACAGGTCAACTGATCGCCAATTGCTTTATGCAGCAATGCAGCAACCACAGAAGAATCCACACCGCCTGACAGACCCAGCAGTACTTTTTCATCGCCAATCTGTTCACGTAGCTGTTCTACACGCAGGTCGATAATGTGCTCTGGTGTCCACAGACCGCGACAGCCACAAATCTGGTGTACGAAGTTCGACAGTAATTCCGCACCTTTAGAAGTGTGCGTTACTTCCGGGTGGAACTGGATGCCGTAGAAACGACGTGTTTCGTCAGATACCATGGCAATTGGGCAGCTTGGAGTTTGCGCTGTCACCTGGAAACCTTCCGGAATACGGGCAACTTTATCGCCGTGGCTCATCCAGACATGCAGCTGGTTTTCACGGTCTTGCAGGTTACCAATCAGCTGGTCACGCACCACGATGTCTACTTCTGCATAGCCAAACTCATGGACAGTACCTGGCTCAACTTTACCGCCAAGCTGTTCGCACATGGTTTGCAGGCCATAACAAATGCCCAATACCGGCACACCCAGTTCAAACACCACTTGTGGTGCACGCGGGCTGCCTTCCTGGTGAACGCTTTCAGGTCCACCCGACAAGATGATACCGTTTGGATTAAATGCACGAATGTCTTCTTCAGACATGTCATAGGCATACATTTCAGAATATACGCCAGCTTCACGAACACGACGTGCGATGAGCTGACTATATTGAGAACCGAAATCCAGAATCAGGATACGATCTTCAGTAATTTGAGTATTGGTAGTCATGACAAACAACTATGAGAGGCAAACGAATATAAGCGCCGTATTCTAGCATTTTTTCTGCGCATTAAACACAAGATTCAGATCAGTCTGTGTGGATCTCCGAATTAGGCCGCTACCGGCAGATGTTCCCGACCCTCTTCTTTATTATCTATTTAGGCAAAAAATAAGGCAGCCGGAGCTGCCTGTACTGAATGACGGGACATTATTTCCCTGCATTGCATCTTATTTTTCAATCAGATGATCCAGACTCAGTTTACCTGCACCTTGCAGCACCAATAGCAGGAAACCACCTGAAATCGCCAGGTTCTTCATCAGGTTAACCGCATCTTCCGGTGCGCCATGGAACATAAATGCAGTCAGCAAACTGAATACTGCCAGTGCCAATGCCACCAGACGGGTTTGCAGACCCAGTAAAATCGCCAGACCACCACCCAGCTCCAGCAGAATCACCAGTGGCAACAGGCCACCCGGCACGCCCATCGCTTCCATATAGCCCACCGTTGCGCTATAGCCGGCAATTTTGCCCCAGCCCGACACAATAAAAATATAAGCCAGCAAGACACGCGCCAGTAGCAGCGACAGGTTGTTTAAGGCAGGGGTTTGAAAGATTTTGGCAACCACAGTATTTGGATTAAACATGAGAGAACCTACAGCAGATCAGTAAAAAGATGCTGCTATCTTAGGGACTGGCCGAATATCAAAAAATCACCATTTCAAAGATGTATCGTTGCAAATTTAGAATGATGACAGCGGAAATTTATTTACGTTTTTCTACTGACTTTCACCAACCGGACTGATAGGATTTGACTACATTTCTGCTTGTTTTTCCCTCATGGAACTGATTGATTTTATCCTGCATGTTGATGCGCATTTACTTGAGTTCATTACCAATTATGGGGTCTGGATTTATGCCATCCTGTTTCTGATTATTTTTGTTGAAACCGGTCTGGTGGTGATGCCCTTTTTACCGGGGGACAGCCTGTTATTTGCAGCCGGTGCGCTGGCGGCCTCGACCGGTGCCATGGACCCGTGGTTATTGGGCGGCTTACTGTTTATTGCCGCTGTCTTGGGCGATACCCTGAACTATCATATTGGTAAATATATTGGGCCACGGGTATTTGAAATTGAATCACGCTTTATTAATAAAAAACACCTAATTGCCACCCAGCAATTCTTTGCCAAGCATGGCGGTAAAACCATTATTTTTGCCCGTTTTGTGCCTTTTGCCCGCACCTTCGCCCCTTTTGTTGCCGGTGCCGGGAGCATGAACTATAAATACTTTCTAACCTATAACGTAGTGGGCGCTTTCTGCTGGATTGGCTCATTTATTACCCTGGGTTATCTGTTTGGTAACATGCCAATTGTGAAAGAGAATTTTACCTATCTGATTTTTGGCATCATTATTTTAAGTGTCTTGCCGGGGGTGATTGGTTTTGCCCGCCAGAAGCTGAAAAAGCAGGTCCGCGCTTAAGCGAAAAAGCGCAGAATAACCGGAAAAGCACACAGCACCAGCAACATGGCCGATCCTTTATACAAGAGATCGGCTTTTATTTGCTTGGATTCTCCCGATAAAATCGCGCGACCAAAAGACATCCAGAACAGCGCAGTCGGCAACAGCACCAGACAGAACACTGCATAAACCATCAAGAAATTGGTCGGATTATCCCAGGTTTCAGTCGGTAAAATCCCGGCAGCAAAAAGTAGTGCCTTGGGATTTTTTAAGGTGGCAAAAAACAGCTGATGCGGGCGGATAGACGGGTTGAGCTGGTTATGCTTGACCAGATGCGCATGCTTCCACAAATGAAAAGCCGTCCACAGCACATATAGTGCGCTCAGGCCATGCAGAATATGGCTTAAATACGGCCAGATTGGGACGGTCAGATGAATCAGCAGCGCCCACAAACTGATGGCATATAAATAGCCGAGCAGCTCGGCAGGCACAAATAAACTGGTTCTGGCAACTCCATGTTGATGTGCTGAACTTGCAAGCAAAGCATTGGTTGGTCCCGGAATAAGCAGAACCGCAATCATTGCCAGCACAAACAGCCAACTTTCAATCATAGACACCTGAAATTACCTGAAATTAGGCGCACACCTTATATTAATTTGATAAAAACTGACAAGTTTTTCTCACGACTGGGAGGATATTTGGACAGATAAAAAAGCCTTTATTTTTATTTAAATTTAAGATTTTTAATAATTTTTTCTGAAACATTTTGCTAAGATTTTTCACGCCGTGACTCGCATAAACTGCCAGCCCAGCGTGAAAAATGCGAAGCCTTAACTGGCCTGCTTGGTGCGTACAACAATTGGACAGCCTTTAAAACGCGCCGCCTGCACAATGGCTTCCTGCTCGCCCAGCACCCGTGCCAGTTCAGTATTTTTGGTATTCGATGATTGTCCCATATTGACCGAAACACTTGGGCCAATGCCCCAGCCGCCACGACTGCCCCAGCCTCCGCCAAGACCCACCCCCACACCAACGCCGGTCCGTTTAGGCGCCTGTACGCCCTGATCAATATAGGACTGAATCCGGTTATATTCGCTTTGCAGCTGCTGGCAGTTCAGCGCCTGATAATGTGTAGGCGAGACATAGGTCGGTTTAACCGTCGTGGCACAGGCACCCAGCAGCAAGGTTCCGGCAGCCAGCAGGCTGATATACAGTGTTTTCATGCCCATCTCAGGATTGTTTCTGTTCAATCTCATTGAACAACGATTGATAGGCCTGCGTCAATTTATGATCTGTAGCAAAATGAATAAGCGGCAGATTTTTATGATGCGACTCTTTCATGATGACTGAGGGTGGCAGCATGCTGTTAAATACCGGTAACTGCTCCTCTTTCAGCTGCTCGACCACTTCTCGTGGCAGCTTGGCCTGGGCCTGGAACTGGTTCACCACAATGCCTTCAATCTCCAGCTCGGCATTATGATCTTCCTGGGTTTCCAGCACATTTTCAATCAGGCTGTGCAGGGCACGTTTGGAAAACACATCGCAGTCAAACGGAATTAATACCCGGTCAGCCGCAATCAGCGCCGATAAGGTAAAGAAGTTAAACGCCGGCGGTGTATCAATAAAGACCCGCTCATAACGCCCGGCCAGTGAGGCCAAGGCATCCCGCAATTTATAGATTTTATGTTTGCTTTCTAAGGCATGGGCCAGACTGCCCAGGTCCGGACTGGCTGGAATTACATCCAGATTTGGAAAGGGCGATTGATGCACATAGGCTTCCAGACCTTTGGCGCGGCTTTTTAAGATCGAGCCCAAGGCATTGCCAATTAAGCCTTTGCTTTGGGTATTGCCCAGCACTTCTTCAAAATAGTTCTGGATATTTGGCTCTAGTGCCGGCTTATGGGTGGAATAGGTGGCATCATCACCCAGTAAATACTGGCTGGAGTTGGCTTGCGGGTCCAAATCAATGACCAGGGTTTTAAAGCCCTGATGGGCACTGATGGCGGCCAGATTGACCGTAATACTGGATTTTCCAACGCCGCCTTTCTGGTTAAAGACCACACGTGTTCGCATGTCTATCCCTCTGATTTTATATTCTAATTGGCTCAAGTGTAGCGAAGTATAGCCGAGAGATAGACATTATTGTCGAACAATTAACCAAAACTTGGCTTGATCATTACCAAGGCGATAATCGCCAGTAATGCAACCAGGGCTATGCCCCAGCCGGCGCGGCGTTGCACCAGTAAAATACTGTCCGTTTTACGGTAGGCTTTCATTAACGAAGACAGCATCACCAGGAATAAAATGATTTTGGCATAAAACCAGGTTTCAACCTGAAAATCCTTTAATGCCAGCAGCACAATTCCGGTTACTACTATCAGCGTAACCGATAAATGTTGTAGCGCCACCCATAGTGTGCGTCCGGCCGGATTGGGCTGGTTGCCCTGCACGCCTTTAAATAAGGTCAGGCCACGGGCCAGCAGAATGACCAGCAATACGCTGATGCTGGTCATATGAATAATTTTAAGTAAAAGTTGGGTTTCCATGAACTGTTCTGATCTCTATTTCTTGTTCGGGGTTATTGTTTCGGGGCGTGGGCACATTCCGGGCTTGAGGTATCCTGTCCTTGCCATTCATCCTGAACAAAGGCATGAATTGCCAGCGCATGAATCTTGCTTGGACTTAACAGATCACCGACCGCGGCATAGACTTGTTGATGACGCTGCACCAGACGTAAACCGGCAAACTGTTCACTAACGATTACCACCTTAAAATGAGATTCCTTCCCCGGATAATAGCCGCCGTGGCCAGAAGATTCATTCACCACGTCTAAATGTGTCGGGTTCAGGGTGTGTAAGCGTTCAATCAGTTGTTGTTCTATGCTCATGATCATGCATCCAAAAAGGCCTGAGATTAATCTTAGTATACCCTGTTCTTTTTGCGATATTGTGGCGACCGGCTGAAAACCACCTTTTTCCCGCTTGAACCGCCGCTATTGGCTGATTTCACAGCAGAAATCATCTAAACCTTGGTCAAAATGGCTTTTATTTATGCAATCAGCACAAGTTTTTTCACAAAGTTATTGACCCTGTTTTTGCATAATGTATTATACACCGCATGCGGGAATAGCTCAGTTGGTAGAGCACAACCTTGCCAAGGTTGGGGTCGCGAGTTCGAGTCTCGTTTCCCGCTCCAAATTCTTTTTTGTTCATTTTTTAAAGTAAAAAATTGATCGACCCTGCGGGAATAGCTCAGTTGGTAGAGCACAACCTTGCCAAGGTTGGGGTCGCGAGTTCGAGTCTCGTTTCCCGCTCCAAATTCAAAAAGCCCTGATCGAAAGATTGGGGCTTTTTTCTTGTTGATTTTATTATATTTTTTAAAAACTCTTCTTCCTTTGTTATTCGATTCAATAAAAAATATTCTTAATGTAATTTGTATTTTGTGACCAAGATGTGACCATAGCGTGCCCACAACAAAAAAAATGGTCTCAATTGATCTTAAATGTCCTCAATCGATCACCACTTTCAGAGCTTTTTTGAAGGCAAAAAATCACCCTGTTCTCTTCCAAACAAGGTATTTTTTACCAAATGATCAATAATTTGTGACCATTTCACTTTTTGATGTGACCATTTGTGACCAAACTACTGACTAACAGATTGTTCTTTATTGTCTTTTTCAAAAACAAATAAATCCCCTACCTGTACATCCAAATAATCACAAATTCGATCGATGGTCTCCAAATCAATTCGAGTCAATTCGCCATTATAAAGCTTATGCAAAGTTGTCTTATTAATGCCTGTACCACGAATTAAGTCAGCTACACGCATTTTTCTTTCAGCCAACAATATTGGTAGCTTACAAATAACCATTAATTTTTCCTCTAATACAATGAAAATTTAATTGCATTTAATTAAATTTGAGGTTATTTTAGGTCTAAGGATGAAAAATTCCTTACATCCGATGAATTACGCTAGGAATACAATTATGTCATATACCTATCTCACAGCCCAGCAACTGGCTGAAAAAATCCAGTACGACGCTCGTACCATTCGCAACCAGCTGAAGGACAGTGTCTTTATTGAAGGTGTTCACTACATCCGTCCTTTTGGTGGCCGCAAAATTCTTTTTGTTTGGGAACGTATTGAAACTGAAATGCTTAAATTCACTGGTTTAAGCATGGATGCTTTGCAATAAGGCTTAGGAGGTTTAACTGATGGCTACCATCCGGGAACGAAGTGGCAAACTGATTGCCGACTTTCGCTACATGGGCATTCGTTGCAGAGAAACAACCAATCTTGAAGACAATGCCTATAACCGTCGCATTTTGAAAAAACGTCTCGAACAGCTTGAGGCAGAAATCACACTGGGCACTTTTGAATACGAAAAGTACTTTCCAAAAAGTAAACGTGTCGATGATTTTAAGGAAAAAAGAAGTCAGCAAATCGCTGTACAAACTAGGGTTCCTCTTTTTAAAGAGTTTACTGAATTGTGGTTTAAGCAGAAACAAGTTGAATGGAGAACCTCATACCAGCAAAAGGTTTCAATTGTAATCAAAAACTATTTGATTCCTGCTTTTGGTAATCAGGTTCTCTCGAAAATCAAGAAGTCAGACTTGCTGAACTTCCGTGCCTCTCTCGCCAAAGTGACACACGGAAAAGATCAGACAAGTCTAAAAGCATCGAGGATCAATCAAATCATGACGCCTTTACGTATGATACTCAATGATGCGGCTGAACGATACGAGTTTGAGTCGCCTTATAAAAATATTAACAATCTGAAGGAAAGCAAGATTGAAGTCACACCTTTTTCTCTGGAAGAGGTGCATAAAATTCTTACCACAGTGCGTGAAGACTTCCGCCCCTATTACACCATTCGCTTTTTTACGGGTATGCGTACCAGTGAAATCGATGGTCTGCAATGGAAAAATATCGACTTACAACGTCGTGAAATCCATATCAGAGAAGCGTTAGTGAATGGTGTGCTTGGTGGAACCAAAACTTATGGTTCTGACCGTACCATCCAAATGAGTGATCGGGTTTATCAGGCCTTCCTACAACAGAAAAGCTTAAATAATGGCAAATCAGAGTTTGTATTCTGCAATCGTGACGGTGGACCTCTCGATTACCGTCTGGTGAATAAACGTGTCTGGCATCCGATCTTGCGCTTTCTAGGATTGAAGCCTAGAAGAGCCTATCAAACACGTCATACCGCAGCAACACTCTGGCTGTCGGCGGGAGAGAATCCGGAATGGATCGCACGTCAATTGGGGCATTCAACGACTGAAATGCTATTCCGGGTCTATAGCCGTTACATCCCCAATGTTACGCGTCGCGATGGCAGTGCTTTTGAAGCCATGCTGGAAAAACTAAATACAGAGGAGCTTGCACATGAATAGTAAAGCTTTCTTTGGTGGTGTGGTCGTCAGTCCTGAAGCAGATATGGTCGCTCGTGAATTAATCCATGAGCTACACATTCCCAAACTGCACAATCTGGCATTTTTGCTGGAGATCAACAAATGCTTCGATGATCACCAGGCGTTGAGACTCTGGTTACAGCGAATGTTGGATGAAGGGCAAGCCCATTACGATGACTTGGCCCAACAGGCCCGTCTCCGCTTAATGAGTCTCGCTCACTAATAAAACAAACACAGACAGAAGGTCATCCAATCGATGACCTTAGCCCCTCTATATCTATAAAAAGGTGAACACATGCATAAAGATATTTCAATTTGGATGCCACTCTATATTGGCGACCTACAGGCAAAATTTGCACGAATGACGGCAGAACAAATTGGTGCGGCACTGCTGTTAATGATGGATTTCTGGAAAAATGGTGCCATCCCTCATGACCTAGCTACTGTATGTAGCATCACGAAATTACCTCAGCACACCAAGGCTAAAACTTTGTTGAATACGCTGATGGCTCTGGAATTGTTTGAAGTCGAGTCTGAGCAGATTCATTCAAGTTTTTTAACCAGTTTAAAAAGCCAGGCATTGCAAAATCAGCAAATGAAATCTGATAAAGCTAAAAATGCAGCTCAAGCACGCTGGAATAAATCCGCAAGTAATGCTCAAGCATCAACCAAGCAACGAAAAGTAAATGCTCAAGCAGCTCCTGAGAAGAGCTCGAGTATTACTCAAGCCATGCTTGAATCATGCCCTTCATCTTCATCTTCATCTTCATCTTCATCTTCATCTTCATCTTCATCTTCATCTTCATCTTCATCTTCATCTTCAAATTTTGAAGAAAAAAATGAGAGTTTTTTAGAAAATTCAAAATGGATTTAGGAGATCAGCCATGAATACCATGCTTAAAACACTCCAGTTTCGCGCAGAAACAATAGAAACACTCTGCCCTACCCATCATATACCCCTGATGGAAATCGCCGGTCACAGGCTCTGTAAATTGTGTGCCAAAGAAACCGTCCATCACTCACATGCAGCCTATGCAGATGAGCTGCAACAGCGATTGCTACAACAGAAAATTAAAAATTCAGGGCTCAATAAACGTTACCTGGATCGTGGCTTCAAGAATTATGTAGTTGCATGCCCTGCACAAGACGATACCATCAAACTATGTCAGGCCTTTGCACAGCAGATTATTTCTGACCACAACCCGAACATGTTGATGATTGGTACACCGGGTACAGGTAAAACCCATCTGAGTGCATCAATTATTCGCAACATTCTGCATAATAGTACAAAATCTGCACGCTACTATACCAGTGCAGAAATCGCTCAAAAAATGATGGATACCTGGTCAGATGCTTCACGCTCTGAGAAAGAAGTTATCGACCATTTCTCCAGTTTTGATTTATTGGTGATTGATGAATATGGCCTGCATGACCGGCATGAAAAACGCCTGGAGATGGTGCATAAGATCTTATATAGTCGTTATGACAATATGAAATCTACCCTGCTGATTTCCAATTTCACAGTCCAAAATATGCAGCGGGATTTAGGTGTCCGATTATGGTCACGATTACATGAAAACAATTTGATTGTAGTACCGTGTTATTGGGATGATCGACGAATAAGCGGATAGCCAAACTCTTTGCTCAAGCCAATTATCTTCCGAGATAATTGGCTTTCTTTCTAAAGATTCAGAACATCTAACCCAGCAGATAACTCTCGGTTTCCACAATCAATATCCTATTAAGTTTGAACGGCTTTGTTGCACAAAGATTTCATAACTATATGATTTTAAAAGTTTTGATTATTTTTTGATCCAAAATTAAATTTATTTAAATCAGATGCTTACATATTTATGCAACAAAGCCGTGGTAAAGGAATCAACAGAAACGTAGCTAAAGCAATAGAAATAATTAAGCCTTTAGCTGAGTTAGGTGATTCTAAAGCGCAAGAAAATCTTAAATGGTATGTAGAGCATCCAAATCAATATTAATTAAGATTGTCTAAAATTAACATAATACACGTTATACGAAGTCCTAAAAATGAGTTTATGATACTGATTTTTATGTGTTTTTTAAAGTTTAAAGTCTGGACTAGTGTCTAGGCTTTTTCATTTCGTATAACAGCCATTATGTTAAATAGAGATAAGACATACTCTAATTTTAGAGTTTTCTTTTAGGTATGATATAAAAATATACAAGCCTAACAGTTTAGTTTAAAGGTTAAAAATTGAATAAATTAACAAATATTTTTATGGCTTTAGGAGTTTGCCTTTCAATGGAAACATTTGCAGAACCTGTTTTTTCTAATGATTTATTAGCGAAAGCAGAAAATGGAGATACTTCTGCTCAGTTAGAATTAGCCGAGATTTATCTATATGGTCATGGTGTTGATTCAGATGAAAATCAAGCTGAAGTTTGGGCTCTTAAATCAGCAGAAAATGGAAATGTAGCAGCAATGTTTTGGTTAGCTGATGGATATGTTACTTATGCTAGATTAATGGAAGATGATGACAAAAACGATTCTTTAGAACATTTCCAAAAAGCTTTTAAGTGGTTTCAGAAAGCCTCAGAAAATGGCCATTCTGAATCAATGGTTGAGTTAGCTGATCTATATACTCGTGCAGATAGCGGAATAGAAGTTAATATTAATAAAGCTTTTGAACTTCGTGAAAAGGCTGCAAAGTTAGGTAATAAGAAAGCAATGCGAAGTCTTTCCGTTATGTATCGTGATGGTATAGGTATTCCTAAAAATACTGATTTAGCTCAAAGTTGGTGGGATAAGTCTGAAAATTAGTTTTAATATTTCCTAAAATTAACATAATACACGTTATGCGAAATTAGAAAAATGAGTTTATTACACTGATATTTATCTGTTTTTTAAATTTTAGACCTGGGTTGGTGCCCAGGTTTTTTTATTGCGTATAACCACCATTATGTTAAATACATAAATAGGCATTAAAGGTGAATGGACATTCCAGACAGAATTGTTCAGTATCTTTTAGTTTAGTTAGATGGTTGATATCACATGAAAAGAGTTTATTTGGTAACAGGTGCAACTAGGGGGATTGGTAGAGCAATCTGTCAGAAAATAATTGATGATGGTAATGAAGTTATTGGTATTGCAAGAAATATAGAAAATATAGAATTCCCTGGAAAATTATATCAATGTGATTTAAAAAATATTGAGCAGACTCAAGAAGTGCTAGAAAGTATTTCAGCTTCTTATCAGGTCAATGGAATCGTTAATAATGCTGGAATTAGTCTACCTGAGCCCTTAGGTGGAATTAATTTAGAATCTTTAAATGATGTCTGGAACTTAAATGTTCGGACAGCTATTCAAGTTACGCAACATTTTATTGAAGATCTAAAGAAACAAAATTCAGGAAGGATCATTAATATTGGAAGTCGTGCTATGTATGGCTCTAAAGAAAGAACATCTTATGCTGCCGCGAAGAGTGCTTTGGTCGGGTGTACACGTACATGGGCTTTAGAGCTAGCGGATTATGGTATTACAGTGAATTGTGTTGCTCCTGGACCAATTGAAACAGAACTTTTCAGAAAGACTAGACCAAAAGGAAGTGATGCTGAAAAAGCACTATTAGATAAAATACCTCTTGGTAGAATAGGTACGCCAGAGGATGTTGCTAATGCTGTTTCATTTTTACTTTCAGATAATTCAAGCTTCATTACAGGTCAAGTAATTAATGTTGATGGTGGCGGAAGTCTATAAAGCTTTAATTGTACTAGCTCAAACCTGATCTGACAGTTACCCATTTTTTCTCTGTACACGACAAATTTCACAGAACCCTTATCCTATCAGGATTCTGCTTTCTTAAAATTGCCAAAATTTCCTTAAACTCTTCTTTTTTCCCAAAACCAATTAAACGCTGAATCGCCATTTGAACA
>NZ_VPCK01000016.1:0-60147 GCF_013418255.1 Acinetobacter sp. YH12155 | reverse complement strand
TGTTCAAATGGCGATTCAGCGTTTAATTGGTTTTGGGAAAAAAGAAGAGTTTAAGGAAATTTTGGCAATTTTAAGAAAGCAGAATCCTGATAGGATAAGGGTTCTGTGAAATTTGTCGTGTACAGAGCAGATAGATATAAAAAAACCCGCTTTCGCGGGTTTTCTTTTTCAAAACTGATCAGATCAACCAATCAATTTCTTCATTAATTCATTCACTTGAGCAGGGTTTGCTTTACCCTTAGATGCTTTCATTACTTGACCCACAAGACCGTTGAATGCTTTCTCTTTACCAGATTTAAACTCTTCAACCATCTTCTCGTTAGCAGCAAGTACTTCCTTAATAATCGCTTCAATCGCACCTGTATCAGTTTCCTGTTTCAAGCCTTTTTCCGCAATAATCTCGTCCGCAGTTTTGCCTTCTTCCCACATAAAGCCGAACACTTGTTTCGCGATCTTACCGCTGATGGTATTGTCCACAATACGCGCGATCATACCGCCAAGTTTTTCAGCAGATACAGGAGAATTCGCTAATTCTAAGCCTGCTTTGTTTAAAGCACCTGAGAATTCACCCATGACCCAGTTTGCAGCAATCTTACCTTGTGCAGCGCCACCAGCAGCTTTCACGACATCTTCGTAAAACTCTGACATTTCACGAGTCAGCGTAAGAACGTGAGCATCGTACTCAGTCACACCAAAGTCAGCTACAAAACGCGCACGACGTGCAGCAGGCAGCTCAGGCATGGTCGCTTTAATCGCTTCAATCTGTTCGTTTGGAATGACTACAGGCAATAAGTCCGGGTCTGGGAAGTAGCGATAATCGTTCGCTTCTTCTTTCGAACGCATTGAACGCGTTTCCATTTTCACAGGGTCGAACAAACGCGTTTCTTGGTCGATGGTACCGTCCCATTCCAGGATTTCCATTTGACGTTCAATTTCAACATTAATCGCCTGTTCAATGAAACGGAATGAGTTTAAGTTTTTCAATTCACAACGTGTACCGAACGGTTGACCTGGACGACGTAAAGACACGTTACAGTCAGCACGGAATGAACCTTCGGCCATGTTACCGTCAGAGATCCCTAACCAACGCACCAAAGTATGAATCGCTTTAATGTAGGCAACCGCTTCTTCAACAGAGCGCATATCGGGTTCAGATACGATTTCTAGAAGAGGTGTTCCTGCACGGTTTAAGTCGATGCCTGACATGCCTTCGAATTGGTCATGGATCGATTTACCTGCATCTTCCTCTAAATGCGCACGGGTTACGCCAATGCGTTTGGTGGTGCCATCTTCAAGCTGGATGTCGATATGACCCAAGCCCACAATCGGGTTGTCCATCTGGCTAATCTGGTAGCCTTTAGGCGAATCCGGGTAAAAATAGTTTTTACGCGCAAATACTGACGCTTGGTCGATGTAGGCATCAATCCCCAAACCAAAGCGAATTGCCAGATCAACCACTTCTTTGTTCAGTACAGGCAGTACACCTGGCATGGCTAAATCTACAAGGCTGGCCTGAGTATTTGGATCATTACCAAACTCGGTTGATGAACCGGAGAAGATTTTAGAGTTGGTCGCAAGCTGGGTGTGAATCTCGATCCCAATGACAACTTCCCAGCCATCAATCAGGTTAGATTTTGGTTTCGCGTTATTCTTCGCCATTATGCGTTCTCCTCAGCAATTGCCGCACGTTGAGTATGCCAATCGGTGGCTTGTTGGTACTGATGTACCACAGACAACAATTGAGATTCTGACCAGTAGTTACCAATCAGCTGTAAGCCAACTGGCAGGTTGTTCTGGTCAAAACCAACAGGGGCATTAATGGCAGGAAGACCGGCCAGGTTCACCGCAAGGGTGTAAATATCACCCAGATACATTTCTACCGGGGTCAGGTCAGCACCTACTTTATAGGCGGTAGTCGGTGCAGATGGCGCAGCAATCACATCCACCTGTTCAAAGGCTTTCAGGAAGTCTTGCTGGATTAAGCGGCGGACTTTCTGCGCTTTTACATAGTAGGCATCGTAATAACCGGCAGACAGGGCATAGGTACCAATCAGGATACGGCGCTGAACTTCAGCACCGAAACTTTCTGAACGAGAACGTTTGTACAGGTCCAGAATATCTTTTGGATCTTCACAGCGATAGCCATAACGTACGCCGTCATAACGTGACAGGTTTGAAGATGCTTCTGCTGGTGCAATCAGGTAATAGGTTGGTACATAGGCTTCAGTCATGTTGAGATCAACCTCAACCAGAATGGCACCCATCTCTTCTAATTTTTTCAGCGATTCTTCAACGCGCGCTTTTACATCTGCGGCCAGACCGGCAACATTAAAGTACTGTTTTGGAATGCCAATACGTAAACCTTTTAACGATGTACCGTTTAGATTTGCCACGTAATCATCGACATCTTTCTCGACCGACGTTGAATCTTTGGCATCATGACCCGCCATCACGTTCATCAGATACGCACAGTCTTCCGCAGAACGTGCCATTGGACCGCCTTGATCCAGTGATGATGCATAGGCAATCATACCGAAACGCGATACACGGCCATAAGTCGGTTTCAGACCGGTCAAGCCACAGAAAGAAGCTGGTTGACGAATCGAACCACCGGTATCGGTACCGGTTGCAAATGGTGCCAGATCAGCCGCGACCACCGCAGCCGAACCGCCTGAAGAACCACCCGGTACACGATCCAGTGCCCACGGGTTTTTGGTTGCGCCAAAGTATGAGCTTTCCGAGGTCGAACCCATTGCGAATTCGTCCATGTTCACTTTACCTAAAGTGACTAAGCCAGCAGTTTTACCTTTGGCAACCACCGTAGCATCGTAAGGTGAAATAAAATTATCCAGCATTTTAGAACCAGCGGTGGTTTTAATGCCTTGGGTACAGAAAATATCTTTATGCGCAATAGGCACACCGGTCAGCACACCAGCGCCGCCAGCTTGACGCAACGCATCGGCAGCATCGGCTTGGGCCAGCGCCTGTTCCGCAGTTACGGTGACATAGGCATTGACCTGGGCATCAATTTTTTCGATGCGTTTTAAATAATGTTCGGTCAATTCGCGAGCAGAGAATTTTGCATTGGCTAAACCCTCAGTCAGTTCACGAATGGATAAGCGATGTAAATCTGTCATGAGAAATATTCTTTACCTGAATTCAACAAAAAGATGAGCGCTGAAAAATTATTCAATTACGCGTGGTACCAGATACAAACCGTCCTGCACGGCAGGTGCAACGGCCTGATATTCCTCACGATGGTTATCTTCAGACACCACATCTTCACGTAGCGGTTGAGGGTGGTCAAATGGGCTTTTGAGTGGCTCAACGCCATCGGTATTGATGCCTTTTAAGGTTTCCATCATGCCTAAAATTTTATTTAGACTTTGAGCATATTCAGCAGATTGCGTATCATTGAGCGACAACCGAGCAAGATTGGCGATTGCTGAAACTGTTTGTGCATTTAAATCTGCAGAATGCTGTGCATCCGATGTAGACATAACATCACCTAATCAGTATTAAAAATTTTCAAAATATCGTGCGTTATAATAAGCGATTGACTTGTCCAAAGCATCACATTTAGTTAAAGTTGCCAACTTGCGTCCACATAAAGTTTAATCGAGAACGACTCCGTGATTCTAAAACGACTAATTGGCTTGTTTTCACCAGATCTAGCCATTGATTTAGGTACAGCAAATACACTTATTTATGCGCCAGGACGAGGCATTATATTAAATGAACCGACGGTTGTGGCAATTCGTCACAGCGGTTCACAGAAAATCGTTGCCGCAGTCGGTCTGGATGCTAAACAGATGCTGGGTCGTACACCTGCCAATATTTCTGCCATTCGTCCAATGAAAGACGGCGTCATTGCCGACTTTGAAGTGACTGAAACCATGCTGAACCAGTTCATCAGTAAAGTGCATGAAAAGCGCCTGTTTCCGCCTGCACCGCGCGTGGTGGTGTGTGTGCCATGCAAATCGACGCTGGTTGAACGTCGCGCCATTCGTGAGGCAGTGTTTAATGCCGGTGCGCGTGATGTCCGTTTAATTGAAGAACCGATGGCTGCAGCAATTGGTGCCGGTATGCCGGTTGAGCAGGCGTGTGGTTCGATGGTGGTCGATGTGGGCGGTGGTACAACTGAAATTGCGATTATTTCGCTACAAGGTTGTGTCTATGCAGATTCACTGCGTATTGGTGGTGATGTGTTTGATGAGCAGATCATCAACTATGTCCGTAAAGCGCATGGCTGTGTGATTGGTGAAACCACAGCAGAAACCATCAAGAAAGAAGTGGGCATGGCAGTTCCTGAAGAGGGTGCGAAACCACTGGAAATTGAAGTGCGTGGCCGTAACCTGGCCGAAGGGGTACCTCGTGCCATTACCGTGACTTCTGATGAAATTACCCAGGCGATTTCTGATCCGCTACAAAATATTGTGTCGGCAGTAAAATCGGCGCTGGAACAAACACCACCAGAATTGTCTTCCGATATCGCCGAGCGCGGTATTGTCCTGACCGGTGGTGGTGCCTTGCTGCGTAATCTGGACAAGCTGTTGGCCAAAGAAACCGGCTTGCCAGTGGTCGTGGCTGAAGAGCCTTTAACCTGTGTCACCCGTGGTGGTGGCAAGGTGCTGGAATTCTTTGATAATCCAAACCATGACATGTTATTTGTAGGCTAATCAAAAGGACCCGGCGGTGCAATCACATCTGTTTTCCAGACAACCGCCATCTTTTCGCTCCTTTATTATTGCGGTCATTACATGCCTGGTGGTGCTGTTTTTTAACTGGCGCATGCCGCATGTAATTCAACCGGCAAGGGATCTCTTGTACGCAGCATATAATCCGATTTATGCGCTGGCAAGTTATCCGGTGTTGTCGCGAGAATGGCTAAGTCAACAAAGTAAATCTGAAGCCCAACTGCGTCGTGAAAATACCGCGATGCAGGCCGAGCTGCTTCAGGCGCAGGTACGCCTGCAAAAACTCTCCGAACTGTCTGCTGAAAATACCCGTTTACGTGGCTTACTCGATACGCCGCTGATCATTGACGGACGCATGGAAATTGCCGAAGTGATTGGGACCGATGCCGATCCGCTACGGCATATTATTGTGATTAACCGCGGTGCCAACCGTCAGCTCAAAGTCGGGCAAACCGTGCTGGATGATCGTGGCATTATGGGCCAGATTGTTGATGTCTATCCGCATAGTAGCCGGGTAATGCTGCTGTCCGATAAAGAACATTCGCTGTCGGTACGTCTGGAACATACCGGTATGCGCGCGATTGTTTCGGGTACGGGTGATCTAGGCCGTTTAAAAATGGAATATGTGCCGACCAGTGCCAATATCAAAGTCGGTGAAAAAGTCTATAGCTCCGGACTTGGTGAACATTTCCCGGCAGGCTATCTGGTCGGAACTATTTCCAAGGTCAGCCGGCATAACTCAGGCGAGTTTGCGCAAATTGATGTGATTCCTGCTGCACAGCTGGCCGGTGGACATCATGTGGTGGTGTTATTCTCTGAATCCTTATCGCGGGAGCAGCCACATGCCAATCGCTAAACTGGGCCAGCGTAAACCCAAAGATCCTTTATTCCCGATTATTTTCTCGGTCATTATTGCCTCGGTGCTGCTGGTTTATCCCTTGTCTTATGCCTTATCGGGCTGGCGTCCGGTATTTATGATGATGGTGATGCTGTTCTGGGTCATGAGCCAGCCGACCTGGTGCGGCGTCTGGTTTGCCTTTGGCACCGGCCTGTTTGCAGACTTGCTGCTGGATGCCCCGCTGGGCATGAATGCCTTAAGTTTTGTATTAATTACTTTTGTGGCGCGATTCTTGACCCGTGAACGTCGGGTGATGACTTTTGCCAATTTATGGGTGATTGCCAGTATTGCCATTGTGGTCCATCTGGCGCTGATCTGGCTGTTACAGGTTATGGCCGGTATTGAATTTCCATTTGCCCGTCACTGGCAACCGGTGCTGTCCAGCATTCTGGTCTGGCCGGTGCTGTATTATCTGCTACGAAAATGGCGCAGCGTATAATTCTGGCCTCCAGCTCACCTCGACGCCGTGAGCTGCTTGCACAGTTGGGGCTGCAATTTGAGATTTACAGCCCGGACATCGACGAGTCTATTTTGCCAGATGAGCCAGTTGAGCAGTATGTTGAGCGGCTGGCCTGTGCCAAAGCTGATGCTGTGTTGGCACGTTTTCCAGAGGCGATTGTGATTGCCGCTGATACCAGTTTGGGCGTTGATGGGCAGATTTTAGGAAAACCAGAATCTAAGGCGCATGCCTTTGCCATGTGGCAGCAGATTTCCGGTCGAAAACATGATGTATTTTCAGGTGTTTGCGTACGCACAAAAGCAGAAAAATACAGTATAGTGGTACGTACCCAGGTTGAATTTCAAGCGCTGAGCCTGAGTGACATGGAGTGTTA
This sequence comes from Acinetobacter sp. YH12155, assembly GCF_013418255.1. Taxonomy (NCBI): domain Bacteria; kingdom Pseudomonadati; phylum Pseudomonadota; class Gammaproteobacteria; order Moraxellales; family Moraxellaceae; genus Acinetobacter; species Acinetobacter sp. YH12155. Next base: position 53,719 of record NZ_VPCK01000016.1, on the reverse strand, counting down.
TTGGGCCAGTGGAGAGCCGGTGGGCAAGGCGGGAGCCTATGCCATACAGGGCATTGCAGCACGTTATATCCCGCGTATTGAAGGCAGTTATAGCAACGTGGTGGGATTGCCGCTGCATGAAACCGTACAGTTATTACAGACAGTTAAGGCACTAAATTAACTGCTGCTACAAGAATTTTTATAAGGCTTTGAGTTGTATTATGTCTGACGAGTTGTTGATTAACGTCACGCCTATGGAATGTCGTGTCGCGTTAATTCAAAACGGCACGGTCAATGAATTATTTGTTGAACGTACCGCCAAACGTGGTTTAGTAGGAAATATTTATAAAGGTAAAGTGGTACGGGTGCTGCCAGGTATGCAGGCCGCCTTTGTCGATATTGGGCTGTCACGTACCGCTTTTTTACATATCAATGACATGGTCTGGCCACGCAGCCAGCCGACCCCGAATGTTTTCGAGCTGTTACAGCCGGGGCAAATCCTTACCGTGCAGGTCATGAAAGACATGCTCGGTACCAAAGGTGCGCGTCTGTCGACCGATCTGTCAATTCCTTCGCGTTATCTGGTATTGATGCCATTTGGCAGTCATATTGGCGTATCACAGCGGATTGAGTCGGATGAAGAGCGTGACCGTTTACGTTCGATGATTGAACGGATTCAGAAACAGCATAAACTGCCGGGCTCGGTGATTGTTCGTACCGCTGCAGAAGGGGTGGAAGAAGCTGCCATTGCCCAGGATATGGCCTATTTGGCCAAGCTGTGGGAGCATATTCAGCGTAAACAGAAAATTATTGCGGTGCCGTCTTTAATTTTTGAAGAGCTACCTTTACCGCAGCGTGTGATTCGCGATCTGGCCAATGAAGAAACCGCCAAAATTTATGTCGATTCACGTGAAATCTATGCCAAGCTAAAAGACTTTGTCGATGAGTTTGTGCCGAATATGCAAAATCGCTTGTTGCATTATCCGGGTGAGCGGCCGCTGTTCGATTTATACAATGTCGAAGAAGATATCCAGAAGGCGCTTCAAACCCGCGTGGCGCTGAAATCGGGTGGCTATCTGATGATTGATCAGACCGAAGCCATGACCACCATTGATATCAATACCGGTTCTTATGTCGGCGGGCGTAGTCTGGAAGACACGGTCTTTAAAACTAATATGGAAGCCACACAGGTGATTGCACGTCAGTTGCGACTGCGTAATCTGGGCGGGATTATCATCATTGATTTTATTGACATGCAGGAAGCACAGCATCGTGAAGAAGTGATGGGCCAGTTCGAGAAAATGCTGGAACGCGATCATGCTAAAACCAAAATTACCCAGGTGTCTGAACTGGGTCTGGTGGAAATGACCCGTAAGCGTACCCGTGAATCTCTGGAACATTTGCTGTGTGAGTCTTGTCCAACCTGTCAGGGCCGCGGTTATGTGAAAACAGCCGAGTCAGTGTGTTACGAGATTTTTCGAGAAATTATGCGCTATGCACGTGCCTTTGAATCTCAGCGTGGCTTTACTGTCGTTGCCCATCCATCGGTGATTGACCGGCTGTTAACCGCAGAAGCACCAGCCGTCGCGGATCTGGAGCATTTCGTGAATCGTGTCATAAAATTCCAGGTTGAAAATTTATACACGCAAGAGCAATACGATATCATTTTAAGCTGAAATTGTAACAGGATATCGTTAAACAGTTGTTACATCTGAAATTTTACTTTTTTAGGTAGATTCACAATACTAAGCATACACCAGAGCCAAAGCCGTAATCTCCCTTACGGTTTCAGCAAAATGAGGTCTATCATGGGTATGAGCGAAGTCGTGATTAATAAAAGTCTTAAAGTTTTAGAACCAAAAACTGTACACAGTGCGGCGTATATCGTAGATGAGCAAGGTAAAGAAGTACAAATTACTACCGCCATGATTCGCACCGTCTGTCAGCAATTATTAAAACAATGTCGAACCATTAAAAGTTAAGGGGCCTTTTGAAAGCCCCTTAATTTTTTCTCTTATCATTACAATTTTAAAAAAGAGATTCATACTTTTCGTCTGAATCTCGATATTCTTCCGGCCTGGGCCGAGTCTTTCAACTGACTTTTTGTTCCACCTCGTCCAAGGTCACATCTACCGTTTCAATAATCCGTTCAAAACGCTGAATTTCATCTTCCAGATGCTGTAACAGGTTCTGCATTTTTGGCAGGGCATTGCGACAGGCCGTTAAACCGACTTCCAGCTTGTCCTGATAACTGGTCATGGTGATATTCAGCGCTTGACCATCCAGCACAATTGAAGCCGGATACAGTGCTTCGAGTTTGGCACCATTCCAGTACAGCGCTTCACGCGGTCCCGGTACATTGGAAATGACCAGGTTAAAGGCCTGACGTTTTGGCATTAAACCAGACACAATGTTTAGGCCGGCGGCGCTATAAACAAAGGCGCTATAGTTCAGAATCTGGTTGGCATTCATGCGTTTAAAGCGTTCTTTGGCATTCAGCACGCTGCGGCGAATAATGCTGAGACGTTCCAGCGGATTGTCCTTGTGCGTCGCCAGGTTGGCCAGAATCATGGTAATCCGGTTGGATACATCGGAATCATCGCTACGGACTGAGGCGGGCACCATGGCAATTAGTGGTTTTCTTGGCAGGGCATTCTGGCTGAGTAAATATTCACGTAAGGCACCTGAACAGATGGCCAGCACAATGTCATTAATCGTCACGCCTAGGGCCTTGGCAATTTTATGCAGACGGGCAAACTCATAGGACTGTGCAGCAAAGCGGCGTGAAGAACTGACGCGCTGATTCAGAATTGAACTTGGCGCCTGGAAGCTGGAGACATAATCCGGATTACGGCCCATATCTTTCATTACGGTTTGTGATAACTCGTACATGACTCGCGGTGTGGCTTCCAGTTGGCTTTTCAGGCCTGCCGCAATATTCTTGAAGCGGCTGGCTTTCGGCTCTTTCAGGCGTTTGGCGCGGCGGCCTTCTACACACCAAGGCGGTACAATACTTTTGGCATCCGGATCGTGTGAGAGCGATTTTTCCAGTAAGCGCATGCCGGCAATGCCATCAACCATGGCATGATGGATTTTGAAGTACATAGCAAAGCGGTTGCCTTCAATGCCTTCAATAATATGACAGGTCCACAGCGGTTTGGCGCGGTCAATCAGCGCGCTGTGTTCTTGAGAAATATAGGTCAGTAATTCACGGATTCGTCCCGGATGAGGCAGGGCGATATGACGGAAATGATGGTCCAGATCAAATTCAGGATCTTCATCCCAGAATAGTCCATTTAATTTATTGTTAAATGGTGGAATCGGCATCGATTGAGAATTACGGATGTCTTCGACCAGATCTTGAATAAAGGTTTCAGGTGCGTTCTCTGGAATCTGAAATAGGAATAACCCCCCAACATGCATTGGTTGCTGGCGTTTTTCTAAAGACAGAAAGATAAAATCAATCGGATGTAATGGACGCATAGCGTTAATTGCCTCACTGCAATATGACCGACCCTCATTGGAACGGCTTTTTAGAATTATAGGTGAACTGACTTAGTATATAGTGTTTATCATATAAACGCGGAACTTTGTTTATTCTGTTGCGTAAAAAAATAAACCACTGCTGGGCAGTGGTCTAGCGCATTTATTTTTTCAGATTTCCGGCGTGAAGTCCACATTCTTTATGGGTTGCATCTTCCCACCACCAGCGGCCTTCGCGTTCATGCTGGTTTGGTAACACCGCACGGGTACAGGGTTCGCAGCCAATCGAAATAAAACCTTTTTCATGTAATGGATTATATGGAATTTCCATTAAACGGATGTAATTCCAGACATCGCTGCTGGACCAGTTGGCCAGCGGATTGTACTTGATCAGCTGTTTGCCAGGACCAGAAAAACCCGGGTCAGCCTGAATCACCGGAATCTCGTTACGCGTGCCCGGACTCTGGTCTTTTCGCTGACCGGTAATCCAGCCATCTAGCGTGGCCAGCTTTTTACGCAGCGGCTGAACCTTACGGATGCCGCAGCATTCCTGATGACCGTCGGCGTAGAAACTGAACAGGCCTTTTTCATTAACCAATTGCTGAATGGCTTCAGTTTCCGGGAAACAGATTTCAATTGGAATATTATAGTGCTTGCGAACGGTTTCAATAAATTGATAGGTTTCGCCATGCAAACGGCCGGTATCCAGGCTAAAGACACGAAAAGGCAGACCTAAATTGGCTGCCATATCAATCAGCACCACATCTTCAGCGCCTGAAAAGGAAATCGCAATTTCACCTGGCTGGCTGAGTGCCAGTTTTAGAATTTCACTTGGAGATTTATCTGCATATTCGGCGGCAAGCGCGTCAACGAGATCAATAGTGGGAATGGTAGTCATAATATTCCTGGCTATAGGCTTGGAGATGACAAAACCTATATTAATTTATTTCGGCTGTATTTTAATAGAAATGCCAAAACCGACTTATCACTAAAAAATCAATGCTTATGAAAAAAATAGATTTAAAAAAGAACAAGTCAAAAGCACGATCTTGGTCTATGATAGAGCAAATTTTTTTCAATGACAGATATGGGGAGCATTCATGGAAGTTGTATGTCTTGATCTTGAAGGTGTGTTGGTTCCAGAAATTTGGATTAACTTTGCAAAAAAAACTGGGATTAAAGAGCTAGAAGCGACAACCCGTGATATTCCTGACTATGATGTATTAATGACACAGCGTTTGAATATCTTAAAACAGCATGGTTTGGGTTTAAATGATATTCAGGAAGTGATTGCCGATATGGGCCCATTTCCGGGTGCCAAAGAATTTGTGGAATGGCTACGTACCCATTTCCAGCTAATTATTCTATCTGATACATTCTATGAATTTGCTCATCCGTTAATGAAGCAACTGGGCTGGCCAACTATTTTCTGCCATAAACTGGAAACTGATGAAAATGGCATGATCACCGCGTACAAGCTGCGTCAACCTGACCAGAAGCGTCAGGCGGTAAAAGCATTACATGGTTTGAATTTCCGTGTGATTGCCGCAGGCGATTCTTATAATGACACCACTATGCTTGGCGAAGCCGATGCCGGTTTCCTGTTTGATGCACCTGAAAATGTGATTGCAGAATTTCCACAGTTCCCGGCCATTCATGGCTATGAAGCGCTAAAAGAAGCGATCCGTAAAGCTTCTGTGCGTGATATTCCAGCTTAATGGATACCCGCTGAACTAAGGAAAGCCGCAAATTATGCGGCTTTTTTATTGAGATTTTCATTCATTAAAACAATAAAAAAGGGCGCCCGAAGGCGCCCCCAAACAAGCTTTGCATCAAGAGAGTGTTTTAGAAGCGGTAGCCGATTTTTAGACCATAACCCAAAGCATAGTTGTCTTCAAATTCACCAACGTCTGTTGTACCCGTACGTGCAGTGGCATCACCCAACCAGAAGTATTTTACGCCAGCTTGAATAAAATAATTTTCCGCAGGGCTATATTGACCACCTAAACCTACGCTCCAGAAGCCTTCAACAGGGCCTAAAGTAGTTACAGGGTTACCTGCACCAGAATCCCAACCTACAGATGCAGAACCAGACCATTTGCTAGTAAATTTATGACCTACACCAACGGTTGCAGAAATTTGATCATCTGAATAGTCAATTAAATTTTGAGCTTTACCTTTAGCGAGTTTACTAGCACTTGCTAAAGCTGCTGGGCTTACGGCAAACTGATCCCAATGTACCCAACGTAGATTAGCAAAAGCTAAAGTATCTTTTGCAATACCTGTTTGGAAATCAATATTTACAGATTGTGGTGTAACCACTTCTGTTTGGCTTGTCATAGAACGTAGATCAATACCGTATGATGGAATATAAACATTTGAAGTTTCTGTAGTATCTAATTCATGTTTAATTTCAGAGCGATACGTGATCGCTGCTTTTAGAGCAATTTCAGGGATTTGGTAAGCTGCACCAGCTAACCAACCAAATGCATCGTCTTCTTTCAGGTCAATGTTGTAGCCAGAAAGTAATAAGTAGGCTGTACCGCGTAAAGATACATTACCTTTAACTGTTTGATAAACAGGACCTGCGTAGAAATTCCAGTTTTCTGTAGGTTGGTAACCAATTAAAGCTGAAAGATTGTGTGTTTCTACTTCTACTTGGGTTGCTTCACCATTCGCGCCAAAAACTGGATTATTTGAAGGGTAGAGAGATTCGGCGCCAAATGGTTGGTCATATAAAAGACCTATAGAAATGTGCTCAGTTGCTTGTACTTTAATCGCAGCAGAAGGGAAATAATAATCTTCCGCCATATCGTTAACTTTCAATTGATTAGATTGAACTTTGGGATCTAAAACTGAAATACCTGCTTCTGCATAATTACCCGGTTGTAAAAATGCAGCAATAGATTGACCAGAACGGTCTAAACCAGCAGCAAGCGCAGGTGTAAGTGGGAGAGTACTAAGTAAAATAGCCGAATAAATTTTATTGAGCTTCATGGTCGTTCCCTGATGCTTTATGTAACAAAAAGTGCAGGAAAAGTAACATATTTGAAAAAAGAGTAAATGCTCAACTTCGCAGAATAAATGAACTGAATAAGTTATAAATAGCAGTTGATTAGAGTGAAAGTACTATTTTTAGGTCTTAAGTAAATGAATTTTATTAAATAATTTTTTAGGGTGGTATTTGGGTAAATATGTGTTTAATTGTTTTAAATTTGAACATTTAGTTAACACTTGTATAAAAAAAGAGGAGTTTTAAGTGCAAAAAAAGCCACCTCGAAGGGTGGCTCTTTTGAAAAATATTGGAATTAGAAGCGGTAACCCATTTTTAGACCGTAGCCCCAAGCATCGTTATCTTCAAATTCTGCTACATATGAATCTGAGCCGAAGTCCGAAGCTACTTGCGCTTTAGCATCACCAAGCATGAAGTATTTTACGCCACCAGCAATAAAGTAGTTTGCTGCTGGGCTAAATTGTAAACCTAAACCTACGTTCCAATAACCTTCTGTTGGACCAAGGGTGGAAACAGGGTTACCTGCACCAGAGTCCCAACCTACAGAAACGTTACCTGCCCATTGTTCATTAAATTTACGGCCTACACCAACAGTTGCAGAAATTTGGTCATCGGTATAACCCACAATATCAAAGCCATTTGGATTATTTGGTGCAGCTCCTACTACTCCTAAGACTTCAGAAACTGCCCCAAATTGTTCAGGACGAATCGTAAACTCTTTCCAGTTTACCCAGCGTACATTGGCAAAAGCTACAGTATTTGCCATTACACCTGTTTGGAAATCCAGGTTTACAGATTGAGGAGTAGTGATTTTTGTTGAAGAAACAACATCATAAACAGGATTTTGACCTGCCATAGCAAGAATATTACTTTGACCATACTCATTAGTGGTTAAGTCATGGTCAATTTCTGAACGGTAGGTAAGAGAGGCTTTTAAAGCGATTTCAGGGATCTGGTATGCTAAACCAGCAAGCCAACCTACTGCAGAATCTTCTTTCATATCTGCATTATAGGCACCTAAAGCAAGATCACTGCCGTATGCAAGACCACGTAACTGCACATTACCTTTTGCTGTTTGATAAACTGGACCACCGTAAATATTGAAGTTCTCCGTTGGTTGGAAACCAAATAACATTGTTAAGTTTTGGGTTTTAACTTCTACTTTGGTACTTTCAGTACCATTGTGAAATACACCGCCACCTAATGGATGAGCAAAGTCAGCAGTTGAGTAAGTAGCCTCTGCACCAAATGGTTGGTCATAAATCAAACCGAAAGATACGTTATCTGTTAGTTGTAATTTAAGAGCTGCGCTAGGGAAATAATAGTCGTCACCCATGTCGCTTAAACTAGTATTTTGGTATGCAGGAGCTAATGCGGCTGCATCACCAGCAGGAACCCATGAGTTACTTACTTTTCCAGAAACACTAGGATCTAAAACAGAAATACCTGCTTCAAAGTAGTTACCCGGTTGTAAAAACGCAGCGATAGATTGACCAGAACGATCTAAAGCTGCGGCAAAAGCACCGGTCATTGGTACTGTCGCCAAAATCATTGCTGCGCTAAGCGTTTTTAATTTCATTCTTCATTTTCCCTTGATGCACAAAGTTTTAACAAAATTTTCTGATGCTTGTTTGTTTGTTGACTCTGGAGAGATCAGTGTTTTATCACTGAAATCCTTTGTTACTCCATGTGACAAAAATAGCACAATTAAAATAAGAGTAAATGCTCTACATGAACTATTGAGTATAAAATCCAACCTCATTAGAGCTTAAACTCTAAATTAATCTTATTTTTTTATTGTTATTTATTGATAAATAATAAAAAAATTATAAAAAGAGATGTTTTTTTAATATTTTCAACTGATTGAAATTTGATCAATTTTAATGGCTGAAAATTTGATGCTTATTTCTTTGAAACTATAATTTTTGAGATTTAATTCAAAATTTTAGAGACGGGCATGATCTCAAAAATCAGGTGATTAGTGGGTTAAAAACAGAAGCAGCTATATCGTTGCTCCTGATCTGTGGAATTTAAGCTGCATCTAGCCCCGTTGTGATTAGCTTTGCCCCTGTAGCAGCCTGAATTTGTGCAAGGGTCACATCTTTGGCCAGTTCTACGAGCTTTAAGCCCTGTTCAGTCACATCAATCACGCCGAGATCACTAATAATCCGGTTGACGACACCTTGACCGGTCAGGGGTAGGCTACATTCGGAAAGCAGTTTTGGACTGCCATCTTTGGCACAGTGTTCCATGAGCACCACGACTTTCTGTACCCCAACCACAAGATCCATGGCGCCGCCCATGCCTTTGACTTTTTTACCTGGAATCATCCAGTTAGCCAAATCGCCATGTTCCGACACTTCCATGGCACCTAAAATGGCAATGTTGACATGTCCGCCACGAATCATGGCGAAGGACTCTGCGCTCGAGAAAAATGATGCACCCGCTTGTGCGGTTACAGTCTGTTTCCCGGCATTAATTAGATCGGGATCAACCGTGTCCTGAGTTGGAAACTCACCAATGCCCAGCAGGCCATTTTCAGACTGTAGCCAGACGTTAATATGTTCTGGAATATAGTTGGCGACCAGAGTCGGCAGGCCAATCCCTAAATTAACATAAAAGCCATCTTGCAGTTCAAGTGCAGCACGCTGGGCCATTTCATTTCGGGTCCATGCCATGGTTTAAGCCTCCGCCTTTAAGGTCATCTGTTCAATCCGCTTTTCGGGTGTGCTGTTCAGTACCACGCGGTTGATATAAATTCCAGGTAGATGAATCTCATCCGGGTCCAGCTCGCCGATTTCCACAATCTGCTCGACTTCCGCAATGGTAAATTTGCCGGCCATGGCACATTCAGGATTAAAGTTACGGGCAGTTTTGCGGAATATTAAATTTCCGGCTTTATCTGCCTTGTAAGCTTTAATTAGGGCAACATCAGCCGTTAAGGCGTGTTCTAGAATATAGGATTTTCCCTCAAATTCACGGACTTCTTTGCCTTCGGCAATCAGCGTGCCGACCCCGGTTTGTGTATAAAATGCCGGAATCCCCGCGCCGCCAGCACGTAATTTTTCTGCCAGTGTGCCCTGAGGGGTCAGTTCCACTTCCAGTTCACCGCTTAAATACTGGCGCTCAAATTCCTTGTTTTCACCAACATAGGAAGAGATCATCTTTTTAATCTGTTTGGTCTGTAGCAATTTACCCAAACCAAAATCATCGACTCCGGCATTGTTGGAAATACAGGTCAGTCCCATCACCCCGGTATTTTTTAGCGCTTCAATTAAGGCTTCAGGAATGCCACAGAGGCCAAAACCACCCACTGCGAGAGTTTGCTGATCGGCCACCACATCGGCCAACGCCAGCTCAGTAGTTGCTACTACTTTATTCATCTGTTTTAACCTGCTTGTTTAGCTGTCGACTTTGGCACTGCCAGCGTTGTTGTCTAACTCGGAGGCATGCAGGAAATGGGTATGATGCGGCGCGCGTTTGGTCTTGCTCCATTGCTCCAGCATTTCATGCTTCATGTCTTCGGTAATCAGGGCGATTTTTTCTGGCGCAGCTTCATCATCGTAGGCCAGTTCCAGACGATGGCCATTCGGATCAAAAAAGTAAATTGAATGGAAAATGCCATGATTGGTCACGCCTAAAACCTCGACACCATTGGCTTCCAGATGCGCTTTGGCTTCGAGCAGTGCAGCGCAGTCTTTGACTTTCAGGGCGATATGCTGCACCCATTTCGGGGTGTTTTCATCACGGCCCATTTCTGGCTGGGTCGGCAGTTCAAAAAAGGCCAGTACATTGCCATTGCCGGCATCCAGGAATAAATGCATGTATGGGTCAAAGGCTTTGGTCGACGGCACATAGTCTTCGGCAAAAGCCAGAATAAAGTCCATATTCAGGTTTTTTTTGTACCACTCGACGGTTTCTTTGGCATCTTTACAGCGATAGGCAACATGGTGAATTTTTTCAATTTGAATGGTCATGGTTCAATATCCTTATTGATGAATCTTAAGCGGCATCTGCCTGTGCTTCGGGTGCGGCCTGTTGAAATGAAGGCAGAGTGAGACAATGGCTATAAATCGCGGCAATTTTTGGAAAGTCGGTTAAATCGACATGAAAGCGCTGGGCGTTATAGACCTGTGGAATCAGGTAGCAGTCTGCAAAAGTGGGCTGATCGCCAAAACAGAAACGGCCATTGGAATCGGTCAATTGTGCCTCCAGACTCTGAAAGCCCAAAGTCACCCAATGCTGATACCATGCCGTTTTCTGTTCATCGCTGAGTTGTAGCGTTCCGCTTAAATATTGCAGCACGCGCAGGTTATTAATCGGATGAATATCGCAGGCAATGCTCTGGCAAAAGGCGCGGATTTTGGCGCGTTGCTGTAGATCGGCCGGTAACAGGGCTGGCTGCGGATATTTTTCTTGCAGATATTCCAGAATGCTCAGCGACTGGCTCAGCTGAAAATCATCCTCCACCCAGGCCGGAATCAGGCCGCTTGGGTTGATTTGACGATAGGCAGGCTGATGCTGTTCGCCGCCATTGTTTAGCAAATGTACCGGAATAATCTCAGCTTTTAAGCCCTTCAGGTTCAGCGCAATCCGCACCCGGTAAGCAGCTGAACTGCGAAAATAACTATACAGTTTCATGGGCAGCATCCTGCGCTTCATCTGTGGAAAAGTTAAATTGCACTGCAGGCAAGACGGTGCCGCTGACTTCACCAAAGCCAATGCGCAGGCCATCTTTTTCACAGTAGCCTTTCATGATTAGCGTGTCGCCATCTTCTAGGAAACCACGCTGTTGACCGTTGGCCAAAGTTAACGGTTTGCTGGTGTTCCAGGTCAGTTCCAGCAAGGAGCCATAAGAATCCGGCGTTGGACCAGAAATGGTGCCGGAACCCATTAAATCGCCAACCTGAACATTACAGCCTGAAACAGTGTGATGGGTCAGTTGCTGTGCCATCGACCAGTACATATATTTAAAGTTGGTCTGGCAGATCACATCGCTCTGTTCCGATTGTGCGGCTTTGAGCTCAACCGACAAATGGATGTCATAGCTGTTATCGACCTGTTCTTCACGTAAATAGGCCAGGGGACGTGGCTCTTGCACCGGGGTACGGGTTTTAAACGGTTCCAGCGCCTCCATGGTCACAATCCATGGTGAAATGGATGAAGCAAAGGTCTTGGCATTAAACGGCCCTAAAGGCACATATTCCCATTGCTGGATATCACGTGCTGACCAGTCATTGAACAGCACCATGCCAAAAATATGCTCCCAAGCATTCTCAATTGAGATTGGTTCACCCAGTTTGTTGGGTTTGCCAACAATAAAGCCGGTTTCCAGTTCAAAATCGAGTTTACGGCAAGCCGAGAAAATTGGACGTTCGGCATTTGGTAACTTGATCTGGCCAGATGGGCGTACCACCGGTGTACCACTCACCACCACAGAACTGGCGCGGCCATTATAACCGACCGGTAATTCTGACCAGTTCGGTAATAGCGCATTTTTTGGATCGCGGAACATGCAGCCGACATTGGTGGCATGTTCTTTAGATGAATAGAAATCGGTATAGCCCGGAATATGTACCGGCAGATGCATATGCACTTCTGCCTGAGCGAAGAAAGCCTGCGCACGTAAACTGTCATTGTCACGTAATGTCGGGTTGCCGGCAGACAACAGGCTTTGTAATTCCTGACGGATTTTGCGCCAGTTGTGTTGACCTGATTCAATAAATTTATTCAGGGTTGGCTGATTAAAATAACTTTCGCCGGCCTGAATGCTGAGAAAACCGTTCGCTTCCAGCACAGCCAAATCCACCACCCATTCACCTAAGGCCACCCCAATACGGCGATGGCCCGTTGGGCTTTCGCTAAATACGCCATACGGCAGGTTCTGAATCGGGAAATCTGAATGTGCTGCAACGTCTACAAATGCTTGCTGAGTCATATGGGGTTCCTGCATATCTCGATGAAAACGGTCCAGTGTTTTCGATCTGGGGGAGTGATCTGGATCACTTGATTTTTGTCATAAATCTCATCATACTCATTTTTATTAATTACGCAATAGTTAATTAAATTACGAATATCGTAAAAATGTAAATAAAAGAATTCTGCAGAGATGCATTTATAAATCAGAACAGCACGCTAAAATGCTCGGTGTTTACAGGAGAGTAAAATTCTTATGTCAGAAAAGAATCAGGTGGGCGTGCAATCTTTAGAGGTGGGTTTAACCGTGCTGGATGCGCTGATGACCTATCGTCATCCGGTCATGCTCAAAGATTTATCTGAAAAACTGGCCATGCATCCGGCCAAGGTGCACCGTTATATGGTCAGTCTGGTACGTATGAATTATGCCAAGCAGCTGGAAGATGGTCGTTATGCACTGGGCGATCAGGCTTATCGTTTTGGTCTGAGCTGTATCCAGCGCAGTGACAGTCTGCAGGCGGCACAGGCACAGATTAATGAACTGCACCGGCATTTGGATTGTGGATTGCAGATTAGCAAATGGACGACGCAAGGCCCACTGATTGTACAGTGGCTGGAGCCGAATCAGCCAGTTTCGGTAATTACCCGTGTCGGTTCGATCATGCCGATGCTGAATTCGGCCACCGGCCGGGCTTATGCTGCGTTTATGCCGGAAGCATTGGTGCGACCTTTGCTGGAAAAAGAATGGCAGCAGCATCAGGCACAGCAGAAAGTGGTCTATCCGCAGAACTGGGATGAATTTTTAACTTTAAAACAGCAGATTCTAAGTGAAGGTGTGGCCACGGTCGCAGGCGATTTGCTGGCCGGAATTCATGCGATTTGTGTGCCGGTATTAAATCAGCACCATGAAATTGAATATGCGATTTCGGTGTTGGGCACTGCTTCGGATTTGCCGCTGGATATGCAGCATCCAAAAATCCAGTATTTAAGAGAGATGGCAGCACGTTTAAGCGCACAGTTACAGCCGATTTAAAATGGTGGGGGAATTCGCCAAGGCAGCTACGCGAGTTGCTTCATCTCGGTGAAGTGCTGAAGATAAAAAAGGAAGGAGATGCGCCTTCCTTTTTTATAGATACGATGGTGTGCCCTGCGGGACTCGAACCCACGCCGGTCGCTTAGGAGGCAACTGCTCTATCCAGTTAAGCTAAGGGCACAAAACGCCCTTAATTTAGCTGAAAAAAAGCTGAAAAAAAAGTTATTACCGAAGTAATAACTTTTTCTTTTGTCAGTAAAAATAACTTAGCTGTTTTTTTGTTTTAGCAATTTAAACAGACCCCACATCAGCACAATCCAGACCGGAATCATATACACCGATTCGCTAAAGCCTTGGGTCCACATAATGTACAGGATGGTGGCAATAAACAGCAGCACAATCACGTTACCCACAGGCGACCACAATGCTGGGAAAGAGGTAGTTTGACCTGAGTTTTTCATGGCTTGAATAAACTTCAGGTGGGTCAGAGTAATCATGGTCCAGTTCAGTACCAAGGCACCGACCACAATATAAATCAGGTGACTTAAAGCATCTTCCGGTACAAAGTAGTTCAACAATACACAGCCAAAAATCAGCAGGGCAGAGAACAGCACCGCAGGAATTGGTACGCCTTGCTTGTTCACTTTTAGGAATACTTTTGGCGCATTGCCTTGTTGGGCCAGACCGAACAGCATCCGGCTATTGGCATACATACCACTGTTATAAACCGACAGCGCCGCCGTTAAAATAATAAAGTTCAGCAGATGTGCCGCCCAGCCAATGCCTAACTGGCTAAAGATCATCACGAATGGGCTTTTATCCAGACCGCCCAGTTCCAGCTGATTCCATGGCACTAACGACAGTAAAATCGTCAATGAACCAACATAGAAAATCAGGATACGGAACACCACCTGATTGATGGCTTTGGGAATGGTCTTTTTCGGATCCTGCGCTTCTGCTGCTGCCATACCAATTAGCTCGATCCCGCCAAAGGCAAACATCAGGAAGGCCAGCATGAAGAATAAGCCTTCAAAGCCGTGCGGGAAGAATCCGCCATGGCTCCAGAGGTTGCTAAATGAAGCAGTCGAGTTGGCATCTGCGGTCAACAGGAGGTACAGACCAAAAATGATCATCGATACTACTGCGGCCACTTTAATAATTGCCAGCCAGAATTCTGATTCCCCATAAAATTTTACATTGCCGAGGTTGATCAGGGTAATGACAATAAAGAAAAACAGGACCGAGGACCAGGCCGGAATATGCGGCCACCAGTAGTTAATATATTTGGCGACAGCGGTGAGTTCGGTCATGGCGACCAGAATATATAAAATCCAGTAATTCCAGCCGGCCAGGAAGCCAGGGAATTTCCCCCAATAGCGATAAGCAAAATGGCTGAAAGAACCTGCAACCGGTTCATGAACAATCATTTCGCCCAGTTGGCGCATAATTAAAAATGCAATCAAACCCCCAATCGCATAGCCTAAAATAATAGAGGGACCTGCGGATTGGATGACTTGAGCGGAACCTAAGAATAAGCCAGTACCAATCGCGCCGCCCATGGCGATGAGTTGGATATGACGGTTCTTTAAGCCACGCTGAAGTTGAGAAGACTCGTTGTTCAAAGTGTTCAGCCCGACAATGTATAATAAGTGGCTCGATTGTAATAGATAGTTGCAAATTAGCCTAGTAGATCACCAGTCGCTTCAGAACAGCTCATAAAATCGAAAAATGGTCATTTTGTTGAAACAATAATTGAATCAAGATATTAATTTTATTAGCTATATTTTTTTAGGCCTGAAAATTTCAAGTCTGCAGCCAAAGGTTTGGGTAAATTTTATACTTAAGTCCAGTTCGCCTGATTTTTTAAGCAAAAGACGTTATGATTTAAAGCAAGCAAAAACCTTGCTTGGGATTATGTAATACAACGAAAAATCAAAGGATTAGATAAGAATGCGCTGCGCTCCACAAATTAAAATTGCAGCCACCTATATGCGTGGTGGTACCAGTAAAGGTGTCTTTTTCAAATTGGATGACTTACCAGTCGAAGCGCAAGTGCCTGGAAAAATTCGTGATCAGCTGCTGCTGCGGGTGATTGGCAGCCCGGACCCTTATGGCAAACAGATTGATGGCATGGGCGGCGCCACCTCCAGCACCAGTAAAACCGTGATTCTGGCCAAAAGCAGCCAGCCGGAGCATGATGTCGATTATTTATTTGGTCAGGTGGCAATTGATCAGCCTTTTGTAGACTGGAGTGGTAACTGTGGCAACCTGACTGCGGCGGTGGGTGCCTTTGCCATCAATCAGGGGCTGGTTGATGCCGATAAAATTCCGGAAAACGGTCTGTGCACCGTGCGTATCTGGCAGAAAAATATTCAGAAAACCATTATCGCGCATGTGCCAATCACCGATGGCCAGGTGCAGGAAACCGGTGATTTTGAGCTGGATGGTGTGACTTTTCCGGCAGCAGAAGTACAAATTGAATTTTTAGATCCGGCCGATGATGGCGAAGAGGGCGGGGCCATGTTTCCGACCGGCAATGTGGTGGATACCTTTGTGGTGCCGGATGTTGGTACTTTTCAGGCGACCTTTATTAATGCTGGTATTCCGACCATCTTTTTAAATGCCGATGAAATTGGCTATAGCGGTACCGAATTGCAGGATGACATTAATAGTAATCCGGAGGCGCTGGCGCGTTTTGAAAAAATCCGGGCTTATGGTGCCAAGCAGATGGGGCTAATTGATGATGTAGCGGAAGCAGCAAAACGTCAGCATACTCCAAAAATTGCTTTTGTCGCGCGTCCACAGAACTATACTGCATCAAGTGGTAAAAATATTCAGGCTGAAGATGTCGATTTGCTGGTGCGTGCCTTGTCGATGGGTAAACTGCATCATGCCATGATGGGCACTGCTGCGGTGGCCATTGGGACAGCTGCTGCCGTGCCGGGGACCTTGGTGAATCTGGCTGCTGGTGGTGGCGAGCGTGAAGCGGTGCGTTTTGGTCATCCTTCCGGGACTTTACGCGTCGGCGCGCAAGCGGTACAGGAAAACGGTCAGTGGCAGGTGAAAAAAGCGGTGATGAGCCGTAGTGCGCGGGTGCTGATGGAAGGCTGGGTACGTGTACCGGCCGAGGTGCTGGAATAACGCTGACTTTATCTTGCCTGAATTAATGAATTCGCCTCTATGTTCAATAGGGGCGTTTTTTTATGGGTTGAGATTGAAAGCTGAAAAATTGAAATATCCGCTTGTCTGTAGTTAAGGCTTAAAAAAACTTAAATTAGAGGTACAATGCGGACAGGGGGTTGGCCAGTGACGGCTAACAATCTTATAGAACAACCAATTCGAGGCAAATGTGTCATCTCTCACTGACGTCCCTGTAACCGTGTTGACTGAAGCGCAACAACGTATCCAACAAGATTTATTGACGGCCTTAGACGCTTTTGCCATTCCTGAGCCTTTAAAAGGGGCGGTCTATCATGCGGTGATGCTGGGTGGAAAACGCGTGCGTCCGGCCTTGTGTTATGCCACAGCAGCCTTAAAACCGAATACCAATATGGCGGCAGTGCGCCGTGCGGCGGTGGCGATTGAGCTGATTCACTGCTATTCGCTGGCGCATGATGATTTGCCTTGTATGGACAATGATTTGCTGCGCCGTGGCCAGCCGACCTGTCATGCCGCCTTTGGTGAAGATACTGCACTGTTGGCGGGTGATATTTTGCAGTCAATGGCCTTTGAGGTATTGGGCAGCCGTCTGTTTGATCAGGGGGCGGCAGTAGATGCGGCAATTGTGCTAAAGCAGATGCAGATTCTGGCGACCGCGTCTTCCAAGATGGTGTGCGGACAGGTGCTGGATTTACAGGCCGAAGGCAAACAGGTTGATCAGGCTGCGTTAGAAACGATTCATCGCAATAAAACCGGTGCTTTAATTTCTGCGGCGATTATGATGGCTGCAGTAGCGATTTTTGAGGGTACCGATCGCGCGATTCCACAACTGCGCGAATATGGGCAGGTGATTGGTCTGGCCTTCCAGGTCCAGGATGATATTCTGGATATTATTTCTGATACTGAAGTGTTAGGAAAAACTGCCGGGAAGGATGAACAGGTGGAGAAATCGACCTATCCGGCATTGATGGGGCTGGAGCAGGCACAGGCTTATGCCACAGATTTGCATGATCAGGCTTTGCAGGCGCTAGACTATTTTGCTGAAGATGCCGCCGCATTAAGAGCCATTTCACAATTTTTATGGCAACGTAAAAGTTAATTAAAAAAGCGTGTTGTCAAAACACGCTTTTTTGTTTTATTCCTGGATTTTGGCATCCGGAGCAATCAGGGCTTTGCCTTTCTTAAGGCCTTCTAGCGCAGCTTGATTAAAGTCAAACAGCAGCTTATTGTCTTTGGCATCAATACTGTAGCGGCTAATTAGTTTCTGGTCACCGTCCAGGGTATCCACCGTGTACTCATCAGCAATATTTAAAATACCATCGAGGTTAATGCTGGCTGAAGCTTTGTCCTGACGGAACAGCTCGTAAATATCTCGTAAATCGAAAATGGCATTGTTTGCGTCTGGATGTTTCTCAATATAATTTTCAATATGACGCATAATTAGCTGGGCAAAGAGAAAGTACTCAGGATGATGGGTAAATCTTAAGCTCATGTATGTACTCCTTATTATTGAAATTTATAGTTCTTCTTAGGAATACCATAAGCCTTCAGATTGATGAAGCCTTAAGCGCTTTAAATTGCAAAAATATACAAATCACGCCGGCGTTCAGGCGCAGAATAGGATCATCATTTCAATTCGGTGTAAATGAAGCCGAATACGGCTGGCAGGATTGGCCATTGCAAATTTAGTGATCAATAGCAGCGACTCATGCAAAATTTTGGAAAAATTAATAAATAAACACATCTTGATTTAGTAAAGCGATTATGGCCTGTAGGGGCCAACAGAATGGTGCTCTGGCATTTGTTTCGCGGAAAAATCATCCGAAAGACTAAGGCTTATAAGCTAGCAAGTGAAATCATAAATCAGGTACAATTGGCGGGATTAATTTTGTGTTTGGTGTATTTGAAGGCCAATACATACATTCTTTGTTAATAAATAGGCCTGCCAGGAGTTATCCCCGCATGAGTGCCATTACTCCATACGAATGGGCAATTATTGCCTTCGTGATCGGCGTTACATTTTTATGCGTCTTTATGCTCACTGTCCCGTTACTCCTAGGGGGTAAATCATGGGGCCGTGCCAAGCAGGAGCAGTTTGAGTCAGGTGTTGTGAGTGCAGGTGGTGCACGCATTCGCTTGTCTGCCAAGTTCTATTTAGTTGCGATTTTCTTCGTTGTGTTCGACTTAGAAGCCCTCTATCTCTACGCATGGGCAGCTTCTGTTCGTGAAGTAGGCTGGGTTGGTTTTGCAACTGCTGCTGTATTTATTTTAGTTTTACTCGTTGGTTTGATTTACGAACTGTCAACCGGTGCACTGAACTGGGCTCCATCTGACAAACGTAAAGCTGCAGGGATTAAACCTAAAATCGGTTCACCAAATATGGATCTTGCAGAAATTACCCGCTTTAACTCAATTGAAGAGCTGGTAATCGACCCTACTGGTCAAATTCCTGCTCAATCTGCTGGTCATGTGAAAAAATCACAGGCTATATCATCTGATAAGGAGTAACTCGGGATGAAATATACCTTAACCCGTGCGAATCCGGATGCTGATCAATATCCACTTCAGGAGCGCCAGATCGTTACCGATCCGCTTGAAGAAGAAGTGAATAAAAATGTGTTCATGACTCGTTTAGAAGACTTGGCACATACAGCAGTAAACTGGGGGCGTAAGAACTCAGTTTGGCCGTTTAACTTTGGTACATCTTGCTGCTACGTAGAGTATGCAACGACTTTAACCGGCGTGCATGACTTGTCACGTTTTGGTGCCGAGGTTATTCGTGCTTCACCTCGTCAGGCCGACCTCATGATTGTCGCCGGTACCTGTTTCGTGAAAATGGCCCCAGTAATCCAGCGTTTGTACGAGCAAATGCTTGAGCCAAAATGGGTCATCTCAATGGGTGCATGTGCAAACTCAGGCGGTATGTACGATATTTATTCGGTTGTACAAGGTGTGGATAAAATCATTCCTGTCGATGTGTATATCCCAGGTTGCCCACCACGTCCTGAAGCCTTAATTCAGGCATTAATGTTGTTGCAAGACCAAATTCAATTAGAGCGCCGTCCGCTGTCTGCGGTGATTGGTGATGATCTTAAGCCAGTGTATAAGCCAAAGATGATGCCAGAACGTGACCGTAAGCAAGCACAGCGTATTGCGGTGAAAAACCTGCGCTCTATGGATGAAATTAAATAATTTAAGCGACAAAATCGTGGTGCACCCGTTATGGGTGTAGTTGTCGTTTAGGTTGACTGAATTTGTATTAAATAGGAAGCCAAGCCAATGGCTGAAACTGACATTGCTATGCCAGAATCAACAGCAGTTGATTCCCGCCCAGCATTTGCAATTGTAGAAGAGCTCAAAACCAAATTTGGTGAGAACTTCTATGTGCAAACGACTTTTGAAGATTTTCCAACGGTCTGGGTTGAGCGCGCACGCGTACAAGAAGTCTTGATGTTCTTGCGTACAGTGTCACGTCCATACGTGATGCTGTTTGACCTGTCTGCGGTAGATGAGCGTTTACGTACGCACCGCGACGGATTGCCTGCATCTGACTTTACCGTGTTCTATCACCTGTTGTCGTTAGAACGTAACAGCGATATCCGTGTCAAAGTTGCGCTAAATGAGAACGATCTGAATATTCCGACTGCGACCAATATCTGGCCAAATGCCAACTGGTACGAGCGTGAAGCTTACGATATGTTCGGCATTAACTTCGAAGGGCATCCAATGCTCCGTCGTATCTTGCTGCCAACCTATTGGGAAGGTCACCCGCTGCGCAAGGAATATTCTGCACGTGCCACTGAATATACCCCGTATATGCAGAACCAGGCCAAGCAGGATTTTGAACAGGAACACTTACGTTTTGTACCGGAAGACTGGGGTCTGACCCGTGGTAACGAAGACGAAGACTTCATGTTCCTGAACTTAGGTCCTAACCACCCATCTGCGCACGGTGCGTTCCGTGTCATCTTGCAGCTGGATGGTGAAGAAGTAAAAGACTGTGTACCCGACATCGGCTACCACCACCGTGGTGTGGAAAAAATGGCTGAGCGTCAAACCTGGCACTCATTCATTCCGTATACCGACCGTGTCGACTACCTCGGTGGTTGTGCGCAAAACATGCCGTATGTGATGGGTGTGGAGCAGCTGGCCGGTATTCAGGTGCCAGAGCGTGCACAATGTATCCGTGTGATGATGTCGGAACTGTTCCGTATCAATAACCACTTGCTTTATATCGGTACAGCAATTCAGGATGCCGGCGGTATGACCCCAGTATTCTATATGTTCGCCGACCGTCAGAAGATTTATGACGCGATTGAAGCGATCACCGGTTACCGTATGCACCCAGCCTGGTTCCGTATTGGCGGTACCGCGCATGACCTTCCAAACAACTGGCAGCACCTGATCCGCGAGATTCTGGAGTGGATGCCAAAACGTCTGAAGGAATACCATACTGCAGCGCTGAAAAACTCGGTGTTTGAAGGCCGTACCCGCAATGTAGCGCAGTACGATGCAAAATCTGCATTGGCCTGGGGTGTGACAGGTACCGGTTTACGTGCAACAGGTATCGACTTTGACGTACGTAAATACCGTCCATACAGCGGCTATGAAAACTATGACTTCGAAGTGCCGGTGGAGTACGAAGGTGATGCCTATGCGCGTGTCATCGTTCACTACCGCGAAATCGAACAGTCTTTAAAAATCATCAAGCAGTGCTTGGATAACATGCCATCTGGTCCATATAAAGCGGATCATCCTCTGGCTGTTCCACCACCAAAAGACAAGACATTACAAGATATTGAAACCCTGATTACGCACTTCTTGAGCGTGTCTTGGGGGCCTGTCATGCCGGCAGGTGAAGCATCTGTAATGGCAGAAGTGGTGAAAGGGGCGTCGAACTACTACTTGACTTCAGACAAGTCAACCATGAGTTATCGTACCCGTATCCGTACACCAACCTTCACGCACTTACAGCAAATTCCTTCGGTGATTAACGGCAGTCTGGTCTCTGACTTGATCATTTATTTAGCGACAATTGATGTCGTAATGGCTGACGTGGATCGCTAAGGGGTAAACGCATTATGATGATTTTGACTGATAAAAAGCCACGTGTGAATGTTGAAGGGATTTTAACTGCAGATGAAATCCACGAAATCGAACATCACATTGGTCACTATCCGTACCCACGTGCGGCATCTCTAGATGCGCTGAAGTGTGTACAACGCCGTAATGGCTGGATTGATGACGCACAGCTCAATGCGATTGCTCAACTGCTTTCAATCAGTGTTGCTGATTTAGAAGGGGTAGCAACGTTCTATAACCGTATTTACCGTCAACCGGTAGGTCGTCACGTTATTCTTTTGTGTGACTCTATCGCGTGCTTCTTGATGGGGGCGGAAACTTTGGCAGAAGCGTTCCAGCGCGAGCTTGGTATTCAGTTTGGTCAAACGACTGCAGATGGTCGTTTCACTTTGCTGCCAATCTGCTGTCTGGGCAACTGTGACAAAGGTCCAACGTTAATGATTGATGAAGATACTCACGGTCTGGTTGAAGTGACATCAATTAAACAGTTATTGGAGAAGTATGTATGAATACCGAACCAAAACCAATTTATGGCGACGGTAACCCAGAAACTCATCCATTAACTTGGCGTTTGAGTAAACAAGAGCATGTTCGTAATGTAGATGATTACGAAGCGCTTGATGGTTATGCCGGCTTCAAAAAAGCCATTAGCATGACACCGGCTGAAGTGCTGGATGTGGTGAAAGCTGCAACCGTTAAAGGTCGTGGTGGTGCAGGCTTCCCGGCAGGCATCAAATGGTCGCTGATGGCGCCAAATGACAATTCAGGTCCACGTTACCTGATCTGTAATGCCGACGAAATGGAACCGGGTACCTTCAAAGACCGTTTGTTGATGGAAAAACTTCCACATCAATTGATTGAAGGCATGCTGATTGCAGCTTATACACTGGAAGCGACTCACGGCTATATCTTTATCCGTGGCGAGTACATCGAAGCTGCACAATACTTAAATGAAGCAATTGAGCAGATTCGTGCCAAAGGTTACCTGGGTGACAACATCCTGGGTTCTGGCTGGAACTTCGAGCTGTATGTGCACACCGGCGCGGGTCGTTATATCTGTGGTGAAGAAACTGCACTGATTAACTCGCTGGAAGGTCGCCGTGCCAATCCGCGTACCAAACCGCCATTTCCGCAAGTTGCAGGGGCGTGGGGTCGTCCTACGATTGTCAACAACGTAGAAACCTACAACAACTTGCCAGCTATTTTGTTACGTGGTCCTGAGTGGTACATCAACCTGTCTGCGGGTAAATCTAAAGATCCAGGTACGAAAATTTACGGTGCATCAGGTAAGGTGAAATTCCCGGGTCTTTGGGAACTGCCTTTTGGTACCACTGCACGTGAAGTGATTGAAGAACATGCCGGTGGTATGCGTGACGGCCTGAAGCTGAAAGCATGGTTACCGGGTGGTGCATCAACAGACTTCCTGGCTGCTGAGCACATTGACCTGCCGATGGATGCAGAAAGTATCATGAAAGCGGGTTCACGTTTAGGTACCTGTCTGCTGATGGTAGTCGATGAAACCCAATGTATGGTTTCAGCAACCCGTAACTTAGAAGAATTCTTTGCGCGTGAATCATGTGGCTGGTGTACACCTTGCCGTGATGGTTTACCGTGGGCGGTGAAAGCACTGAAAGCACTCGAAGATGGTACGGGTACGAAAGAAGACATCGATCACTTACAGGAACTGACCCGTAAGCTTTGGATTGGTAAAACTTTCTGTGCACACGCACCAGGTGCGATGGAACCGTTAATGGGCGCACTCAAATATTTCCGTGGCGAGTTTGAAGCGAAAGTGGTGAATGCCGCAGCTCAGACCAGCAACGTAGAACAAGCTTAAGGAATTCGACTATGGCTACAATTCATGTCGATGGAAAATCGTATGAAGTCAACGGCTCAGAAAACTTGCTGCAAGCTTGTTTAAGCCTTGGCATCGACATCCCATATTTTTGTTGGCATCCATCCTTAGGTTCTGTCGGTTCTTGCCGTCAATGTGCTGTGACGCAATACGCGAATCCTGAAGATACGCGTGGTCGTCTGGTCATGTCATGTATGACGCCTGCTGCTGACAATACCTACATCTCGATTGAAGACAAAGAAGCAAAAGATTTCCGTGCTTCTGTTGTTGAATTCTTGATGACCAACCACCCACACGACTGTCCGGTCTGTGAAGAAGGTGGTCACTGTCATTTACAGGATATGACTGTAATGACGCAACACGACCGTCGTCGTTACCGTTTCACCAAGCGTACGCATTACAACCAGGAACTGGGTTCGTTTATTGCGCACGAGATGAACCGCTGTATCGCATGTTACCGTTGTGTGCGTTACTACAAAGACTATGCTGGTGGTACCGACTTTGGCGTATATGCCAACGCATCACGTGTGTACTTCGGTCGTCCAGAATCAGGGACTTTAGAATCTGAATTCTCAGGTAACCTGACTGAGGTCTGCCCAACAGGTGTATTCACCGACAAAACTCACTCTGCACGCTACAACCGTAAGTGGGACATGCAGTATGCGCCAAGCGTATGCCAAGGCTGTTCTTCAGGCTGTAACATTTCTCCAGGTGAGCGTTATGGTGAACTGCGTCGTGTAGAAAACCGTTTCAACGGTGAAGTGAACCAGTACTTCCTGTGTGACAAAGGCCGTTTCGGTACCGGTTATGTAAACCGTGAAGATCGTCCGCGTCAGCCACAATTCCGTGATGGTCAAAATGTCACGACTGTGTCTGTCGATCAGGCATTAGACACCGTGATTGAGAATCTTCAAGGCAAAAAAGTGCTGGGTATTGGTTCGCCACGTGCATCACTTGAATCGAACTTTGCACTGCGCGAACTGGTTGGTCAGGACAACTACTCAACCGGTATGTCGCAAAAAGAGCAAAGTCTGGTGGAACTGGCGGCATCAATCATGCAAACCGAAGGTGTTTACAACCCGGGTATGCGTGAAATTGAAAGCTATGACGCCGTGTTAATTCTGGGTGAAGACCTGACACAAACTGCACCACGT
The DNA here is from genome assembly GCF_013418255.1 of Acinetobacter sp. YH12155. Lineage (NCBI taxonomy): Bacteria > Pseudomonadati > Pseudomonadota > Gammaproteobacteria > Moraxellales > Moraxellaceae > Acinetobacter > Acinetobacter sp. YH12155. Next base: position 29,045 of record NZ_VPCK01000016.1, on the reverse strand, counting down.
ATGGCTTTATCTGTTCGTCAAGCGGCGAAAAACAAAGCCAAAGAAATGGCGGCAGAGCGTCGTACTCAAGAATGGCTGGCTGAACCAGTACAACGTATTGCGCAAGATGCGAAATCTCCGATTTACATTCTGGCTGCAACACAAACCCGTCTAGCAGATGTAGCAACTGGTGAAGTGGTTGCATCTCCAAATGACATCGCGCGTTTAGGCTTTGCTATTGCAGCTGGCGTAAAAGGCGAAGTGATTACCGGTTTAGATGATGATGCCAAAGCATTTGCGCAAACCATCGCAGATACCTTAAAAGCGGCGAAGAAGCCTTTAATCATCTCTGGTACAAGCTTACAAGATGCTGCCATCATGGAAGCTGCGGCTCAAGTGGCGCAGAATCTGGGTAATGCAGGCTTAACATTGACTGTTCCTGAAGTGAACTCAATGGGCTTGGCGATCTTTGGTGGTCAGAGCTTGGAGCAAGCCTTTGCACAAGACTATGACACTGTGATTGTGGTGGAAAATGACCTTTACCGTCGTTTACCAGCGGCTCAGGTCGATGCTGCACTTGCAGGTAAAGACATTATTGTGCTGGATCACTCTGAAACTGCGACTGTAGCGAAAGCAGACATCGTACTTTCAGCAGCAAGCTTCGCTGAAGGTGATGGTACTGTGGTATCGCAAGAAGGCCGTGCACAGCGTTTCTATCAAGTGTATGACCCAAGCTACTACAAGCCGGAACTGGCGATTAAAGAATCTTGGCGCTGGTTACATGCCCTTGAAACTGGCATGAAAGGCAAAGCGATTTCATGGACCTTGCTGGATGATGTGATCGAGTCTGTAGCGAAAAATGTACCGGCATTAGAAGGTATTTTAGACGTTGCACCAGATGCGGGCTTCCGTGTTCATGGTCTGAAAGTGGCACGTGAACCACGTCGTTACTCAGGTCGTACTGCAATTCGTGCACCGCTTTCGATTCACGAACCAAAACAGCCGACCGATGTCGATTCTGCATTAACGTTCTCGATGGAAGGTTATGTCGGTAATCAGACGCCATCTGCACTGGTGCCATTTGCGTGGTCTGCAGGCTGGAACTCGCCACAGGCCTGGAACAAATTCCAGGACAACGTGGGCGGTCACTTAAAAGGTGGTGATTCAGGCGTACGTTTATTCGACCGTTTACCAAAACGTCCAGCACGTAGCTTCGTAGCACCAAGCCCTGTATTGGCCAATCCGGACAGCTTCCGTTTGGTGCCAATGCATCATATTTTTGCGTCAGGTGAATTCACCATTAAAACACCAGCGATGGAATCACGTATTCCTGAAGCCATGTTTGCCGTGGGTGAACAGGATGCAAGCCGTTTGAACCTGAAAGATGGTCAGAAGATCACTGTGAAAGCAGGCGAGACTTCAATTGTTCTTCCAGTTCAAGTGATTGAATATTTACCTACAGGTTATATTGGTTACCCAATTGGTCTAGCACCGACGGTATCTCTTGCTGAGCCTGTGTCAGTCGCGGTAGGAGTATAATTCATGGAACAAGAATTAATGCGTCAAACACCGCTTTGGGCTGAGAACTGGCCAATTGCCTATTCAGTCATTCAAGCGATTGTGATCTTGCTGGTTGTGGTACTGGTTGCAGCATTAATGTCATTTATCGAGCGTCGTCTGCTCGGTTTATGGCAAGACCGTTACGGTCCGAACCGTGTAGGTCCGGGCGGTATGTTCCAGATTGTTGCCGACATGTTGAAAATCATGTTCAAAGAAGACTGGACACCAAAATTCGCTGACAAGCTGACTTTCCGTATGGCACCTGCAGTTGCAATGGCAACTGCGGTACTGTCGTTCATGGTTATTCCTGTATCACCGTATTTAGGTGTGGCGGACATGAGCATCGGCCTGCTGTTCTTTATGGCAATGGCGGGTATTGCAGTCTATGCGGTTCTGTTTGGTGGCTGGTCATCAAATAACAAATATGCATTGCTGGGTGGTCTACGTTCTGCAGCGCAAACCATTTCTTATGAAGTGTTCCTGGGTATTTCCCTGATGGGTGTGGTGGCAATTGCCGGTTCATTCAACATGCGTGAAATTGTAGAAGCACAACAAGATGTCTGGTTTGTAATTCCTCAGTTCTTGGGCTTCCTGATTTTCGTGGTTGCAGGTGTTGCGGTAACGCACCGTCACCCGTTTGACCAACCAGAAGCAGAACAGGAATTGGCAGAAGGTTATCACGTCGAATACGGCGGTATGAAATGGGGGATGTTCTTCGTTGCGGAATACGTCAACGTGGTGCTGATCTCTGCGCTGATCGTGACGTTATTCTTCGGTGGCTGGTTAGCGCCATTCGGTCTTGATTTCTTACCTCCAGCATTCTGGTTCATTATCAAAACAGCATTCTTTGTAATGATGTTCGTTCTGGCACGTGGTTCTTTAATGCGTCCACGTTATGACCAGGTAATGAACTTTGGCTGGAAAATTTGCTTGCCATTAGCGTTGGTGAACCTGCTGGTTACTGGCGCGGTTATCTTGTGGTAAGGGCAGGGAGAACAAAATGTATAAGTTTCTAGCTGGATTTGGGTCAATCGTGCGCTCGTTGTGGATGGTGTTCAGCCACGCAACCCGCAAACGTGACACCATTTTATATCCGGAAGTGCCAGCCGAAGAAATCGTACCACCGCGTTTCCGTGGTCGTATCGTGCTTACACGTGACCCAGATGGCGAAGAGCGCTGTGTTGCCTGTAACCTGTGTGCCGTTGCGTGTCCAGTAGGTTGTATTTCACTGCAAAAAGCAGAGCAGGAAGATGGTCGTTGGTATCCGGAATTTTTCCGTATCAACTTCTCTCGCTGTATCTTCTGCGGTATGTGTGAAGAAGCCTGCCCGACAACTGCAATTCAGCTGACACCAGACTTTGAATTGGGTGAATATGTTCGTCAGGACCTGGTCTATGAAAAAGAACACTTGCTGATTTCAGGTCCGGGTAAATATCCTGACTATAACTTCTACCGTGTAACCGGTATGGCAGTTACAGGTAAAGACAAAGGTCAAGCACAAAAAGAAAGTGCACCTGTTGATGTACGGAGTCTATTACCATGATGTGGCCGTTTTATTTGATGGCACTCGTGGCCATTATCTCTACTGTTCGTGTTGTCACCAACACGAACCCAGTACATGCGTTACTGAGCTTGATCGTGTCATTACTTGCAGTTGCAGGGATGTTCATGATTGTGGGTGCACCGTTTGCCGGTGCCCTGGAAATTATTGTGTATGCCGGCGCGATCATGGTGTTATTCGTGTTCGTGGTGATGATGTTGAACTTGGGTCAGCAAACTGTTGAACAAGAGAGCAAATGGCTCAACTCATCTGCATGGGCATATCCAGCATTAATGAGCTTCTTGATGGGTCTGGTTCTGGTATGGATGCTTGCATCTGATTACTCCAGCACGCCAGCTGTCATGGGAACCGAAATTGTTGGTCCTAAAGAAGTCGGTCAAGCACTCTTTACTCACTATTTATTATTGGTTGAAGTTGCCGCGATGTTATTGCTAGCAGCCCTGGTTGCAGCATTCCACTTAGGTAAACGTGAACCAGGTGCAGAAGAGGAAAAACAATAATGGGCAACATCCCTTTAGAACATGGTTTGATCGTTGCAACCATTCTTTTTGCACTGGGTTTTTACGGTGTAATGGTGCGACGCAACCTGTTATTCATTTTAATGAGCCTTGAAATCATGATGAACGCAGCAGCACTTGCGTTCGTTCTGGCGGGTAGTGCCTGGGTACAACCAGATGGCCAGATCATGTTCATCTTGATTCTGACGCTGGCTGCGGCAGAGGCGTGTATCGGTCTTGCGATCGTCCTTCAGTTCTATCATCGCTTCCATCACCTGGATGTGGATGCTGCTAGTGAGATGCGCGGATGAGTTATTTATATTTAACAATTTTGTTCCCGCTAATCGGTTTTATTTTATTAGCGGCAGGGCGTCACAATCTTCCTGAGAAAGTTGCGGCGATTATCGGGGTAGGGGCAGTTGGTTTATCGGCATTATTTGCCCTGATTGCAGGCCTTGACTTTGTCAATAACGGTAAAGAACTTTACGTTCAGCATTTGTGGACGTGGTTCAGTGTGGGTGATTTTGCCCCAGGCATCAGTTTGCAGCTTGACGGCTTATCGTTACTGATGATGGGCATGATCACCGGTGTTGGTTTCCTGATTCACATCTTCGCATCTTGGTATATGCGTGGTGAGGAAGACTTTGCACGTTTCTTCTCTTACTTCAACCTGTTCGTAGCCAGCATGTTACTGCTGGTACTGGGCGATAACCTGGCGTTATTGTTCCTGGGTTGGGAAGGTGTAGGTCTGTGTTCTTACCTGTTAATCGGTTATTACTACCAGAACCCGGCCAACGGTTTTGCGGCAATTAAAGCCTTTACCGTAACGCGTGTTGGTGACGTATTCCTGCTGATTGCACTGTTCTTGCTGTATCAACAGTTCGGTACCCTGAATACACAGTATATCGTTGAGAATGCTGCTGCGGTTATGACCCAAAGCTCATCAATTACCATCTGGACTGCCTTAATGTTGTTCCTGGGTGCTGCTGGTAAATCTGCGCAAATCCCGTTACAAACCTGGTTGGCAGATGCGATGGCGGGTCCGACACCAGTATCTGCGTTAATCCACGCGGCAACCATGGTGACTGCAGGTGTTTATCTATGCTGCCGTATGTTCAGCGTATTTGAACTTGCACCAGAAGTGATGATCTTCATTTCTATTACCGGTGCAGTAACCTTGCTGGTGGCTGGTTTTGCAGCGCTGGTTCAAACCGACATCAAACGTATTCTGGCTTACTCAACCATGAGTCAGCTCGGTTATATGTTTATGGCCGTAGGTGCTGAAGCGTACCAGGCGGGTCTGTTCCACATGCTGACTCACGCATTCTTCAAGGCATTATTATTCTTGTCTTCAGGTGCAGTGATTCTGGCTTACCATCATGAACAAAACATCTTCAAGATGGGCGGTCTGTTCTACAAGAACAAATTCCTGTTTGCATGTTTCGCGATTGGTGGCGGTGCCTTGGCAGCCATTCCATTCCTGACCATCGGCTTCTTCTCTAAAGATGCGATTCTGGCCGCGGTGTGGACACAAAGCCATTTAGCTGGCGTACCAGTCTTCAATACACTGTATTGGGTGGGTGTTGCAGGTGCGTTCTTAACGTCTATTTATACTTTCCGTTTAATCTGGGTAGTATTCTTCGGCAAAGAAAACACGCCTTATCATGAAATCAAAGGCATTACTTACTGGGCTCCACTGGCAATTCTGGCAGTGCTTTCAACGGGTCTGGCGATTGTGCTGAAAGCACCAGTGATGAGCATTCTGGATGCTGCACAAATTCCAGCCTTCATTATTCCTGAAGCGCTTGAAGCCGGTGCACATGGTGCTGAATACATCGCGATTGGGGTTGCTTTGGCAGGTCTTGCTGTTGGCGTGGTGCTGTTTGCGTTTGCTTACAATGCCGTAAAAGGCTTTGCTCAGACTTCTCTGGGTTCAGGTCTGGCCAATATCTGCCGTAATGCACTTGGTTTCGATGCGTTGTATGACATCGTATTCGTGAAGCCTTACCTGCTTATCGCTAAAATTTTAGGTCGCGATCCGATTGATGGCTTGTGGCTGGTGCTTCCTGCAATTGTTAAAGCAGGCAACAGCTTTACCAGTTCACGTCAAACCGGTTCATTGCGCGAATACGCCTCTAGTATGGCCCTCGGTGTTGTTGTTTTACTGCTGGTCGTGGTCGTGACTCAGGTCGTGGGGAAATAAGATGGAAGCTCCAAACAATATCATTTTACCCGCACTGATCCTCGTTCCGTTCATTGCAGGTTTTATTTGTTGGATCGTCGACAAGCTCGACGACAAACTGCCGCGCTATATTGCGCTGGTGGGTATGCTGGTAACGCTGGGTCTGACCCTGGCGTTATGGCAATCAGGTACGTATCAATATGAATTGGGTGCACAGGTTCCAAGCTGGGCTGCCCAATTCCAGTTGCCTTGGATTCAAACCCTGGGCATTAACATTCACCTGGCGGTAGATGGCTTATCATTACTCATGGTTGGCCTGACAGCGCTGCTGGGTATTTTGGCCGTCGGCTGTTCTTGGGGTGAAATCCAGAAGAACGTAGGCTTCTTCCACCTGAACCTGTTATGGTCTTTAGGTGGCGTAATTGGTGTATTCCTGGCGATTGACCTGTTCCTGTTCTTCTTCTTCTGGGAGATGATGCTGGTTCCAATCTACTTCCTGATTGCGCTTTGGGGGCATAAAGGGGCAGATGGTAAATCGCGTGTTTACGCAGCAACCAAGTTCTTCATCTATACACAGGTTGCAGGTCTGATCATGCTGATCGGTATCCTGGGGCTGGTGATTTACGGTTACATGCTGTCAGGTACCATCTCGTTCAACTACCACTATCTGTTAGCGGTGGCGAATACGCTTGATGCACAGTTACCGGCAGTGGCTTATGCCTTCATGATCTGTATGTTCATCGGCTTTGCGGTAAAACTTCCAGTTTTCCCGTTACACGGCTGGTTACCAGATGCCCACGCACAGGCACCAACAGCAGGTTCTGTTGACCTTGCAGGTATCTTGATTAAGACTGCAGCGTACGGTTTACTCCGTTTTGTGATTCCATTCTTCCCGGCGGCTTCTGCACAGTTCGCAGACATCGCGATTATTTTCGGTTTAATTGGTATTTTCTACGGCGCTTGGTGTGCCTTCCAGCAAACCGATATGAAACGCCTGTTGGCTTATACCTCTATTTCGCACATGGGCTTTGTGTTACTGGCGATTTACGCAGGTAATATCCTGACTTACCAAGGCTTAATGATCATGATGCTGGCACATGGCTTGTCATCTGCTGCATTGTTCATTATGTGTGGTCAGGTCTATGAACGTGTGCATACCCGTGACATGCGTCTGATGGGTGGTATTCGTGGTCAATTCCCGTATCTGGCCTTCTTCCTGATGTTCTTCGTGGCAGCATTGGTCGGTATCCCGGGTCTGGGTAACTTTATTGGTGAATTCCTGATTCTGATGGGTTCATTCAACCAGTTCCCTGTATTTACAATCATTGCTGCAGTGAGTCTGGTGTTTGCAGGTCTTTATGGTCTGATCCTGATTCACAAAGCATTATTTGGTACACCAAACGAAGAGCAAAAACAGCATTACAGCAATCCGTTAAAAGATCTGGATGCGCGTGAAATTGTGATTCTGTTAATTTGTGCCGTTGGTCTGTTATGGCTTGGTCTGTATCCACAAAGCTTCCTTGATATTTCCAATTCAAGCATGGCGTGGTTAGCAAACAGCTACATTCCAGTTCAAGAGCTAGTTGACGTGACCGAACAGGTAAGCACTCAACTCGAAAATGTGGAGATCCAATAAGTCATGAACTTCACAATGTCATTTTCCGAGCTTATGCCATTAGCTCCTGTGATGATCGTGGCTTTAACTGCGATCGTCGTGATGATTCTCACCGCAATCAAGCGTAACCATAACCTGATTGCGACAGCATCTGTAGTGGGCTTAAACCTTGCTGCAGCGTATATTCTGCTCTCATTATTCGGTGGTGCTTTTGCACCAGCGAATGTCATGGGCATGTTTATGATTGATCAGTTCACACTGGTTTATCAGTTACTGATCCTGGTTGCTGCACTGGCTTGCTGTACCTTGTCACATGCTTATATTGAAAGCTATAAAGACAATCGTGAAGAGCTGTACATCCTGATGTTGTCCTCAGTTGCAGGCGCAATGCTCATGGTGGCAAGCTCGCACTATGCTTCATTCTTCATCAGCCTGGAATTGATGTCGATTCCGGTATATGGCTTGTTGGCCTATACACATCAGCGTTCGAAGTCTTTAGAAGCAGGGGTGAAATACCTGGTACTTTCAGCAACCGCATCTGCGATGTTGCTGATGGGTATGGCGTATATTTATGCCTACACCGGTTCACTGTCATTCTATGACTCTGTACAGGCGCTTATGCAGAACCTGCACCAGCCACTGGTCATTTTAGGTATTGCCTTAATTATCTTTGCGGTTGCATTCAAACTGTCTTTGGCACCATTCCACAAATGGACACCAGACGTGTATGCGGGTGCACCAGCACCAATCGCGACCTTCCTGGCAACGGCTGCCAAAGTGGCGACCATTGGTCTGTTCGTACGTTACTTGCTGACTTCAGGTGCTATCCTGCAAGAATCAGTCATTACACTGCTGACCATTATTGCCGTACTGTCGATTGTGGTCGGTAACTTCCTGGCGGTACGCCAAGTGAACCTGAAGCGTGTTTTGGCATACTCTTCAATCGCACACTTCGGTTATCTGCTGATTGGTCTGATCAGTCTGACTTATGCCAGCTTGGGTAATGTGACTGTTTATGTGATTACCTATGTATTAACCACGATTGGTGCTTTCGGTGCCGTAGCGTTAATGTCGAGTCCATATAACAACACTTCAGAAGCAGAAAGTCTGGCTGAATACCGTGGTCTGTTCTGGCGTCGTCCAGTGCTGACTGCTGTATTAACCGTGATGATGCTGTCTCTGGCCGGTATTCCACTGACTGCAGGCTTTATTGGTAAGTTCCTGATTGTCATGGCTGCGGTAACAACCCAGCACTGGTTCCTGGCAGCGATGATTATTGTCGGTTCGGGTATTGGTCTGTATTACTATTTACGTGTGATGGTGGTGATGTATATGACTCCGCCAGAAACACCAAAAATGGATGCAGTCGATCACTGGGGTCAACGCGTTGGCGGGATCATGGTTCTGCTGGCTGCACTGGCGGTATTGGTGATTGGTGTTTATCCGGATCCAATTATCCAGATGGCGCTTGAAGCCGAGATTTTATCTCCAATTCACTTCATGCTGTCTCAGCAATAATCTTGAAAAAGAGAATTGTCTAGCAAAAAGCCCTCAATATTTGAGGGCTTTTTTGTTTTTATCAGGGTCAAAAAATGATTATAATAGACGGAATTTTATCTTAACCTTTTAGGTGTTCTCCCGTGGCTATCCATGAAATTCGTCATCCGCTCATTCGTCATAAACTCGGTTTACTGCGTCGTGCAGATATCAGCACTAAAAACTTCCGCGAGCTGGCGCAAGAAGTGACCATGCTGTTGACCTATGAGGCGACCAAAGATTTGCCAATGGTCGAGCATGAAATTGACGGCTGGAATGGTGCGGTCACGGTAGACCGTATTGCCGGTAAAAAAATTACGGTGGTACCAATTTTACGTGCCGGTATTGGCATGCTGGATGGTTTCCTGAACCTGATTCCAAGCGCCAAAGTGTCTGTACTGGGCTTAGAGCGTGATGAAGAAACGCTGGAAGCACGTACCTACTACAAAAAACTGGTACCGGATGTACAAAACCGTATTGCCATGATCATTGACCCAATGTTGGCCACCGGTTCATCTTTAGTGGCGGCGATTGATGTGTTAAAAGCCAGCGGCTGTAAAGATATTCGCGTGATGGTGCTGGTGGCTGCGCCAGAAGGCATTCAGCGTGTAGAAGCAGCGCATCCGGATGTGGTAATTTTCACTGCCTCTGTGGATCAGGGCCTGAATGAAAATGGCTATATCGTACCGGGCCTGGGTGATGCCGGTGACAAAATTTTCGGTTCCGTGCAAAAAGACTGATTTTGCTAGTGAACAGAGAAGGGGCTTTTATAGCCTCTTTTTTATATACTAAGCTTGAAGCGCAAAAGGGGGACAGGTCGATGAGCAACGAACAATATCAGGGTAAAGTTAAGCAATACAACGCAGACAAGGGTTACGGCTTTATTGCCTGTCCGGAAGGCGAAGTGTTTTTTCATATTTCCGATTTCCCGGCCGATGGGATAGAACCGAAGCGAAATGACCGGGTGAAATTTAATGTGGTCAAAAACGGCAACAAGTTTAAAGCAGTGAAAATTGAGCGGGTTGAAGACCAGTCGGCCAAAGCCAAAAAATCCAAAGTGGCCGCCCATAACCAGTCGATTACTTCTTCCCTGCTGTCCAATTTCCGACGTTAGTACTGAGGTAGAATTTATATATTCTGCTTAAGTCGAGTATAAGAATAGAAAAGAGGCTTTTTAGCTTCTTTTTTATTACAATTATTAAAAATATCAAAGATAAGAGCGCATTATGTTTCAAGAGGGGGAAAATCAAAAGCTATCATGAAGATCGTGGTTTTGGTTTTATTCAGATAGAGAAAGAGTCAAAAGATTTATTTTTCCACATCAAAGATTTTCCCAATAAGAATGTTCCACCTAAAATCGGTGAAAATCTAAAATTTATAATTGTTGAAGATGCAGGAAAATTTAAAGCCGCGAATATTGTGCGCTTAGACCTAAAAGTATCAGAGCCTGCTGAACAGAACAATCTACGATACAGAAATATCGAGGGTAAAGTTTCGTCAAGAGATAAAAAGAAGTCTTCATGGCTTAACTCAAAGATCATTACTGTATTAGGCTTAATCATTATTTTAGGATTAAGTATTTTGGTATATAAGAAATATCAAGAATATCAAGCTCAGAAACAGCAAAAACTTGAAGAACTGATGATTGCTCAGCAACAGATCGTAGCTGAGCAAAGAGCGGTACATGGCGAATTACCGGAACTTGGACTTAGTGAAAAAGGGAAAAAGAATTTAGAAAATGTCCAAGAGAATGTAGAGCAAGCGCTGCCGGTAAGTAGCAGCTCATCTGAACAATTTAAATGTGATGGCCGCGAGCATTGTAGTCAGATGAAGTCTTATGAGGAGGCTTTATTCTTTATTCGTAATTGCCCAAATACCAAAATGGATGGTGATGGCGACGGGATTCCATGTGAAAGCCAATTTCGATAAGGTATGAAAAAAGCGCCTGCAGGCGCTTTTTTATGGATTAAATACAGTCTTATTTGCTGTCACAGAACTTCATAAAGGCTTTCAGACCTGGACCCTGGTATTTCTGACGATGCACCAGCATAAATAAAGGCCGCGCCAGTTGCCAGAATGGAGTGTCTAAAATCACCAGCTGGCCTTTTTCACGTAAAGGCTCAATCGCCAGTTTTGAAATACAGGACATGCCTAAGCCGCCGGCCACAATTTTCAGAATGGCTTCATTATGACCCAGGGTTAAACGGATTTTGGCATCTGGCACATCTTTTAAAATGGCGTTATCAAATACTTCACGCGTGCCTGAACCTTCTTCTCGTAAAATCCATTCCACCTGTTTAAAGTCTTCTGCGGTTAAGGCACGGTCTAGCTGCGCCAGCGGATGATTCGGTGAACAGCAGACCGCCAGTTCATCATCACGCCAGTGGATACATTGCAGCTGTGGTAAATGACAGGAACCTTCAATCAGGGCTAAATCGAGCTGGAACTGGTTGACTGCTTCAATCATTTGACGGGTATTACCGACTTGCAGCTGTAAATGCGCCTGTGGCTGAATTTGCAGGAAGTTGGCCATTAAATCCGGCATCAGATAATCGGAAATGGTCAGGGTCGCGCCCAGGCGCAAATCAATGCTTTGCAGCTCGCCTTTGGCGGCCTGTTCAAAGGCTTCACAGCGGCCTAGAATTTCAAGCGCCTGCGGGAGTAAAAAACGGCCCAGATCATTCAATTGCAGGCGTTTACCTAAACGGTCAAACAATGGTGCGCCTAAACCATCTTCCAGATCTGCTAAAGCCATACTCGCCGCACTTTGCGTCAGTTTGACGGCATCACTGGCCTTGGTTACTGTGCCTTCTTGAGCGACTGCTACAAAAACAGCCAATTGGCGTAAAGTCATGCGCATGAATATAGCCTTAACATTTAAAAAATATTAATAAATTATGCTGCCATGCTACCATGAGCGCAGTCTTTCATGCCACGTACAAATTATGTCAATTGAAAAATTTAGCCTAGAAACGGTGTTATCTGTACATCGCTGGACCGATACCTTGTTCAGCTTTACCATGACGCGTCCAGCCCACTTTAAATTTACTGCCGGGCAATTTGCGCGTATTGGCCTTAAAGTCGGCGATGAACTGGTGGTGCGGGCCTATTCAGTGGTGTCCTCACCTTTTGATGAAACCCTGGAATTCTTTTCAATTGTCGTACCCGATGGGGCCTTTACTTCCAATCTGCAACATCTGCAGGTTGGCGATGAGCTGTATCTGGAAAAAGTACCGTATGGCTTTTTAACCTTGGCGCGCTATCAGTTGCCTTTGCCACAAGACTTATGGCTCTTGGGTACCGGCACCGGACTGGCACCATTCCTGTCGATGCTGCAAGATTTTGACACCTGGAATAAATACCAGCATATCCATCTGGTCTATAGTGTCCGGACTGCAGCGGAACTGGCCTATGTCGAGCGGATTGAAGAAATTGCAGCGACTTTTGGCGAAGGACATACAGGTTTTAAATTTGTGCCGATTATTACCCGTGATCCGAACGCACCTTTGCATGACCGTCTGCCGGTGTTAATCGCCAATGGCGAGCTGGAAAAAGCTGTGGGCCTGTCTTTTAATCCGGACAGCAGTCATGTGATGCTATGTGGTAACCCGCAAATGGTGGAAGATACCAAAGAAGCCCTAAAAGCGCGTGGCCTGAGCATGAATCGCCGTGGAGAAGGCAATATCGCGGTAGAGAATTACTGGTAAGCTTGAATTCTACAGGCTTACTCTGATGATCTGCTGTTCTCAGCCCGGTTTATTGTTCTCTAGTTCTGTGAGGATGTGATGCAAGTGTTCCAATCCATGCTTATGGCCGGCGTCGCGCTGGTGGCGGCAACTACGCTACAGGCGAATACTACAGGCACGGAAACAGAAGTGACGGTACAAGAAGATGTACTGATCTATACTGGCCTGCTCAGCCAAGATGCCAATACCCGTGCAGCTGCCTTGTTAAAGCAGTTCCCGCAAGTACAGACCCTGAAAATTACCAGTCAAGGGGGTGAAATTGGTCTGGGAATGGATTTGGGTGATCTGGTCTATGCGCATCAGCTGAATGTAGAAGTCGGGCAATACTGTTTTTCCTCCTGCGCCAATTATGTGTTTCCGGCCGGAAAGGTCAAATATCTGAACTGGCGCAGTCAGCTGGGCTGGCATGGCGGCGCCATGTAACCAATGCAGTTTGATGATGCAGACATGGAGCAGGCCTATCAGCAGTATATTGGCCCGATGCGCGCCAGAGAAACCGCATTTTTCCAGAAAATTCAGGTCCAGCAGGCATCGACTACAGCAGGGCAAGCGCCTGAATATGCGCGCTATCAAGATTGTATTGGCTGGCGCTATACACGCCAGAAAATGCAAAGTTTTGGAATAGATCAGGTGCGCTATAAACAGCTGATCTGGCTACCCAAATCCAGTTTTAAGCAGCAGCGTATTTTTACCATTCGCTAGCGGATTAAATGAAACGTATATTCTATTAAAAAACCTCATCTGTATGATTCAGATGAGGTTTTTTTGATGAAGTGTCAGCACCACTTGAATATGCTTAATGCACAAACATATCCATAAAATGACGGATTTCCTGAATCGCTGTTTCTGTATCAGTAGTCAGCCAGGTCGGTTCAAAAAAGCCGGCATAGTGTTCGACACGGTCTGCAGGGACCACCAGACGCACTGGACATTCTTCTTCCAGTAAGCGCCATGGAATAATCGGCACTTCATTATCGAGCCAGGCCGCGACATTACGCACATCAATCACCATGGCATTAATGCAGTCTGGAAACGGCATCACTGAAAACTCTTCAGTACGACGGCGGAAATATTCCAGATCGCCCCATTTCAGAAGAAAGCTCGGTTTACTGAACTCAATAATCCCGATTAAATGCTGATCACGCGTGTAGTGCAAAGCACATTGATGTGTGACGTCAGTGTCAAGATCAAGCGTTACACTTTGTTGACGATACGCCATAAAATTCTGGAGCATGAAAAAAAGAGTGACATATTATAGCGCATTTGTATGCGTTAAGGCAGCGCTTGTGGTGGGCGAGCTGAAGCAAATTGTTACCTAGCATTTTGCTGTATCAAGCAAGGAGGGGCTGATCAGCACTGGAGAATGCTCAGGCTGCTGATTTTTTCCTCACATCTAGGCGGCTCTATATTCCTTTTCATGTGCTTATTCTTCTAATTTTGCATCAGTTATTCATCTGCTTATTGCGACTAAAAAGTATACAAGTCCTGTCAGCTGCTAAATCCAGTTTACGTCAAAATTTTGAATAAAATGAAAGCAGTAAAAAACTTCATTTTTTGTAATTACATTTTTCACCATCTCACAATGCTTTGTCACACAACACAACAATGCTTCTTGTTAGTATAAAAATTCGACAAGCGAATAGAAAAGAAGTGAGGGAAACATGAGCCATGATTTTAACAAGCCACCTCATGTCACAAGCGCAGAAGAAGTACAAAAGAAAAAACGTATGCCAGTTTTTATCTTGATTGCTGTGGGTGTTTTTCTGCTGGCACTGGTGGTGTACATGTTTGCGGATCGTGATCCTAAACCGAGTGAGGCACCACCTGGGCATCCGAATGCCAATGTAGAACAGGCTACACCCAATAACAGTACGCCTGCAATGGCTGAAGAAGGTGTGGCGACCACAGGTGTGGATGGCGATATTGGCACCGCTGTAGATGGTGATTCAGCCACTGCCACTGATGGCGATACCGCTACGGCCACTGCTCAATAAGTCTGAAGATTGCATAAACCCTGACCATCAGTTCAGGGTTTTTTGCGATAGCCGTGCATTTTTACACGCTTGGTACTTCATAAAAACACGGTACTTAAAAACACAAAGTACTTAAACCTTTCATTTTACCATGATCAAGATGCGCATCTTTTGCCATGAACAACGAATGTAGAAAGTCATAACAAGAGGGCAAGACATATGAATGATTATTTTGATGGAAACCCGAGAGGTGCAGGCTTCGATGCCATGTACTACTGGGAACAGTTTCATCCCATTTTATCGGCGATTGCCATACTTATTATTGGTTGGATTATTGCATTAATTGTCGGTGCAGCCATTAAAAAAGGCTTAGAAAAGCTGGGCATCAACCAGAAGCTGTCGCATGCCACCGGGCACCGTCCCAATGTAGAAAGTATTCTGTCCAGAGTTGCCTTCTGGATCATCATGATTATCGCGATTATCGCGGCGCTGAATGTGCTGAATCTGACCAGTGTCAGTGGGCCGTTTAGCAATATGATTCAAAGCTTCCTGGTCTTTATTCCCCAGTTGTTGGCAGCCATTGCGGTCGGTTTTATTGCCTGGATTGTCGCAACGCTGGTCAAAATGGGCCTGCAGCGCGTACTGAATCGTACCCAGCTGGATGAAAAGCTCAGTGCCGATGTCGGGGTTAGCCCGATTAGCCGCAATATCAGTGATATTGTGTACTGGTTAATCCTGCTACTGTTCTTGCCAATTGTGCTGTCGATTCTGGGCTTAAACGGCCTGTTGTATCCAGTACAAAACATGGTGACTGAAGCCATTTCTTATCTGCCGAATATCTTTATTGCCGGCGTGATTATTTTTGTCGGTTATATTCTGGCTAAAATTGTCCGTGGTATTGTCGAAGGTTTAATTGGTAGCCTGAATCTGCAACAGCAGGCGCAAAAAATTGGCCTGTTCAAGAACTCTAACTTGCCGAAGCTGGTCGGTTCTTTTGTTTTCGCCATTATTATCATTACTGCATTAATCATTGCATTTGAAGCCTTGGGTATTGAGGCGATTTCTCAGCCGGCAACCGCCATGCTGCATGAAATCATGTATGCAATCCCGCATATTATTGCCGCCGGTTTAATTCTGATCATTGCCTATGTGGTGTCGCGTTTCGTGGCCAATCTGGTGGTTGAAATTATTTCAGGCACAGGTGTCGATGAAATTCCGGCCAAACTGGGTGTACAGCGTTTCCTCGGTACCACCAAAGTATCGACCATGGTTGGTTGTCTGATCGTGTTCTTTACCATGCTGTTTGCCGTGTCTGAAGCGGCTAACCGTCTTGGTTTCGAGCAGGTAAGTGGTCTGATTTCGATGTTCATTTACTTCGGTGCCAATATTCTGCTGGGCGCGGTCATTCTGGTGGTCGGTTTCTGGCTGGCGAATGTGGTGGCCAAAGTGGTCGAGCGTGGTGAATACAACAGTTCACGCTGGTTAGCGACGCTGGTACGCGTACTGATTATGGGTCTGGTCGTAGCAATGGGCTTACGTGCCATGGGCATTGCCGATTCTATTGTGAACCTGGCCTTCGGTTTAACCTTGGGTGCAGTTGCGGTGGCCTTTGCTCTGGCCTTTGGTCTGGGTGGCCGTCAACCGGCAGAACGTGTTTTAACCGATCTGATTGATAAAGCCAAACGCGAAGCCAAGCAGCCGAATCCGTTGAAACAGGAGCAGGACAGTGCGGCCAATAGTGGCTTTACGACCCCAGGAGTGAATCCAATGAACAAACAGGACCCGTCACAAGGGACAAATGCCCCAATGACTACGGATTTGTCGAATACCACACCGGCAACACTGACCACTGCACCGCAGGAAGATGAAGCATCGGGTGCAGATCAGGTTACGCCTGATACGCTAAAGGTAGACCCGGCGCATCCGGCCAGCAATAATCCGTTTGGTTCAACTGGTGAAAAAGAACCGGATGTCGATGCACATCAACCACAAAAAGATGACCCGAAATAACCTGTCATCTATCTACAAGGTCGATCAAACTGAGTGTTGATCGACCTCGTTTTTTGTTGAAAACTGGAGAAGCAGAATGATGAAAAAGAAAGCGCCTTCCAATCTTTTTGCACCCGTAGTGATTGCAGGGATTACCCTTGGCTTTTTGGCCAGCGCCTATAAATTTATTTTTGCCAAAACTCAAAACCAAAATCAAAACCAACCCGGCCAGAGCGCTGATGATTCGGGCGATACCGGGCAAGCTGCGACCAAAGTCGATGATGTTGTATAAATGAACAATTTTTTGTTATAGTAAAGCTTCATAAAAAAGGAATAAATATTTCATATATTTTAGATGCTTATATTTAATCTGTATGAAATATTCAGGGAATAAAATCGACGAAAGTCTATTTGGGGAAGACCTTATGTTAAAAATTAGCTTAAAACAATCAGAACAGCCGGCAGTATTACCAAAGCATATTCAGTGCGCCGTGGTGAAAATGCAGCAGACTATTTTACGTGTACAACGCCAGAATCATCTGTGCTTATTGCGCACAGATTATCTGGAATAATTCATCCACCAGTTTTATAAACCATCAGACATATTGGGCGGCGGCATGCGCTGACGCCCAGGCCCACTGGAAGTTATAGCCACCTAAATGGCCCGTCACATCCAGCACCTCACCGACAAAATACAAGCCTTTCTGCTTTTTACTTTCCATGGTTTTGGAAGAAACTTCAGTGGTATCCACGCCACCTAAAGTCACTTCTGCGGTACGGTAGCCTTCGGTCCCTGACGGTTTGACTTCAAAGCTGTGCAGGCGCGCTGCAATCTGCTCCAGTTTTTCATCACTCAGCTGTCCGATGGCGCTTTCCGCCTGTTCCGGCCAGATCAGCTGTTGCAGCTCTGCCACCACACTTTTCGGTAAATGTTCGGCCAGTAAGGTACGTAACAGCACTTTCGGCTGGCTGGATTTTTTGGCTTTAAAAAACTCGGCTAAATCCACGGCCGGCAGGAAGTCGATATGAAAACTTTGGCCGACATCCCAGTAATTGGACAGCTGCAGCGAACTTGGTCCGCTTAAACCGCGGTGAGTAAACAGCAAAGCTTCGGTAAAGCTGTTTAGCGTATTGGAAAGTGTGGCCTCTACGGCATTACCACTGAGGCGGGTAGTGACTTCTTTAAAACTGTCGGAAAAGGTAAACGGCACCAAGCCAGCACGGGTTGGATAGACATGATGACCAAACTGCTTGGCAATTTCATAACCGATTCCGGAACCCCCTAGCGTCGGAATGGACAGGCCGCCACTGGCGACGACCACAGATTCCGCCTGAAAATAACCTAAAGTGGTTGCGACCTGAAAACCCAAATCATCTATGGCGGTCATGGCTTTGACTTCACAGCTGGTTTTAATCTCGACCAGACCGGTTTTGTCACACTCGGCCAGCAGCATATTCAGAATGTCTTTGGCGCCATTTAAGGTAAACAGCTGCCCATGTTTACGTTCTTCATAGTCAATGCCGTATTCGCAGACCAGCCCGATAAAATCCCAATTGGTATAACGACTGAGCGCGGAAATCACAAAATGCGGATTATGTGAAATATAGTTGCTTGGCTCGACATAGAGGTTGGTGAAATTGCATTTGCCACCGCCCGACATGAGGATTTTCTTGCCGACTTTATTGGCTTTTTCCAGCACCAATACTTTGCGTCCGCGCTGGGCAGCCATATAGGCGGTCATTAAACCAGACGCACCGGCACCCAAAACTAGAACATCGTATTGATTTGCTGTTGCCATGTTGCACCGAGAGAAAATGAAAGCGGACTATTATAGACTTTATCGTTTGATGATGCCGCATTTTCCAGATTGAAATGTGCGCAGAATATTTACTTTTCCTATAAAGCAGGAATGGTCTATCAATAAACCAAATCATCGTTAGCAAGGCCACATTTTACTGTTTCAAGGTGATTTTTTACGCGGCAAAGTCGTGTTTATTTGATCTGGTTTTATTTTAAAGTTGTTTTAAATCAATAGTTTAGTATTTATTAAAGGGCATTGTTGTTCAGAATAAATAGCAATTTTTAGACATATTTTTTATGTCATGACTTTGTCTCTTGGGGAACACAATGAATAAAACATTATTAAGCCTGGCGGTAATTTTGAGTATGGCTCTCACTGGCGGCGGTGGCAGTGACAGCAATACGGCAGCATCTTCAAATCCATCTGCACCGGCTCCTGTGACGCCAAATTCACCTGGTTCAACACCTGATACCACGCCTGTCACTGCCAGCTTGATCAATGACGTTCGCTTTGCAGATCTGGCCACCGAATTTAGTGCCCAGACTTTTGGTCTGGACAGCTGGAATCCGAAAGCGATGGTGGTGCATCAGGATATTTTGTATGTGGCCAATGACAGCGCCGAGGCAAGCATTTTGCGTTATGACCTGAAAGCCAAGCGAGTCTTGAGTTCGATCCATGCCCAGAATATTTCCGGCATTGGTCGGCCGTGGAATCGGCTGTTTGATTTAAGTGTACATAACGACCGCTTATATGCGGCTTCTTATTCGTCTAACCGGGTCGATGTCTTTGATTTAGGCTCAGGCGAACCACAATTTCTGATGTCGTTGGGAACCGGCAGTTGGTCGGGTGATCAGCACAATACCGTGGTGGTGCATCCCATGTCGGTGGCAGCGAATGATCAATATGTATTTGCCACAGATACGCATAGCCGGATTAATGTCTGGAAGCAAAGTGAGATCAGTAGCACCAATCATTTAAAAGCCAAAAAATATGCACGTTTGTCCTTGCCGAACTGTGGTTATAACTGTAGTGCGCGTTTGGAAGCTGTCGGTAATTTGCTGTATGCTAGTTTTAATAATGGCATGAGCTATGTATATGACCTGACTCATCTTGAAGAAGGCGCAACCAACGTGGCGGCGACACGACAGGAAAATGTGGGAACACGGGTATTTCATGCCGCGGATGACCAGCGTTTTTATGCAGCCCATACTTCAGGCCGGATCGACAGTTCAGCTTTACCAAATACGCAAAATCTACAGAATATTTTTCCAGCCGCAGAAGAAAGTTTTTATAAATATCGTACGGTAGGGACGAGTACCGATCAGCAATTGGCCGGTGCCTTAGATATTCAGGTTAGTCAGGAACGTTTATTCAGCCTGTTTAACGGCAAAATTGTCATGATGCCGCTTAAACGTTTGCAGCAGTTCCAGTCCAATACTGCTGCCACAGTCACGGCACTCAAGCAGCAGCAGGCCCAAAGCCGCAGTTATGTGCTGCAAGATGGTGAAAGTTGGGAAACCCTGACCAATGAAAACCTGCGCCATTTTTATATGGATAATATTTTATCGGCAAATTTACAGCATCAGCTTCTGGCCTTGCAAAGCTATAGTGCGGCACCGGTCCGTGATCTGGAAATTCACGCCAGACTGAAAGATACCGAGCAATGGTTTGTGTTGGCCCGCTTGGACCATCTGGATGCTTTTAGCCAGGTCAAACTCAAACTGAATATCAATGAAAATATGCATTTCCCATTGCTGCAGGGCACAGGTTCGGTTCAGCTAAGAAATTTAGGCAACTTCCAGCAGTTACCGGCAGATTTACTCGAGTTAAAAATCAGCTCCGCAACCGATCCGCATGTACAAAAGCTCATGAGTTTAAAGCCGAAATGGAAAATTCATTTTGGCAACTTTG
This sequence comes from Acinetobacter sp. YH12155, assembly GCF_013418255.1. Classification (NCBI taxonomy): domain Bacteria; kingdom Pseudomonadati; phylum Pseudomonadota; class Gammaproteobacteria; order Moraxellales; family Moraxellaceae; genus Acinetobacter; species Acinetobacter sp. YH12155. Next base: position 8,694 of record NZ_VPCK01000016.1, on the reverse strand, counting down.
CCCCTGAAACGCATGGCAATTGGGGCAAAATTACTCCAGCCTATGCGCGTGAATGGGTGATTATGATTACCAATTTTGCCTATCTGGTGAATAGCCCTGAGTTTAAACACATCTGGTTTAACCATAAAGCGGTCATGGGGCATGACTTCTTTGGCAACAAGGGTCAAGTGGTCGGAGATGGCGGTTACTTTACCGCAGCGGAGTATCAAAAATATTATGATGAGATTATGAACCGTGGCAAAGTGACGCTCGGGGTGACCACCGTGGGCGGCGGTTTAGGCGGACGAAATGTGCTGGGAGTCGATACCTGGCTGTTCTATGCGCATTATTTTAATACCAGTATTGGCATTGTGGGCCATGAGTTCGGCCATCACTGGGGCAGCCACGACAGCACCTGGGCCAAAGGCGGCTACGGTTTACAGGAAATTAATCAGCAATTGCATCAATATTTACAGCGTAAACAGCGCTTGCCGTATATGGACCCAGAGCTGAATAAATTCCACTTAACGCCACGGGCTGAGCTCTATAACGGGGTCGCAGAAAATATGCGCCGACCACGTCCGGATTCACATGTGAATCATCTGGAGCGCTATTTTGCCGCCAATCCATTGCCAGAGACCAATCAGCCTTAAATTCTGATTTTTTCTTCCATCCAGTTGAAACTGTATCCGCTGGATGGAAGCCCGATTGAGGACGTCACAACAGATGAACTTTGAATTTCACAGCACATACAGATCATCAACAAAACTTTCATCAGACTTTTTTATGATCTGTTTATATGAAGATGTCGAGCTTCAACTTGACGCAGTTACACTTTGATTGGCTTAACAATAAATAGAAATGTCGGCTAGACATCTATATCTGGTATCGGACTTTATAAAAAAGGAAAAAATCAATGAATCAAACCGCGGGGCTGGATCAGCTCAAACAATACAACCTGATCACCTATATTCTGTATATCGTCGGCTTTTTTGTCGGTGTTACGCCAATTATTGCCATTATCATGAATTATTTAAAACGTGCAGAAATGCGTGGCACCTGGCTGGAAAGTCATGTGAACTGGCAAATCAAAACTTTTTGGGTGACGCTGATTGCCTATCTGGTCGGTGCGGTTCTGACCACCATTCTGATTGGTTTTATTGTGCTGTTGCTGGCCTTTATCTGGCATATCTACCGTTTGGTGAAAGGCCTGATGGCGCTAAACAATAACCAGCCGGTATCATAAATAGACTGCACTTGAAGCTGATGCTTTAAAACGCGCGTCCCTGTAGCCCGCCAGTATGGATCAGTAAAATTTTCTGGTCCGGCCCAATTTTATCTTGATCAATCAGATCAAAGATGCCGCGCAGCATTTTGCCGGTATAAACCTGCTCCAGCGGAATATTATAACGCTGCTCAAACGTCTGAATAAACTGGATTAATTCGGGTGTGGTTTTGGCATAACCGCCACAGCAATAATCATCCAGAATACGCCAGTTGCGTTTGGTCGTGAGCTGCGCGACCTCATGAGTTAAAAAATCACCTTTTAAGGCCGAAAATCCCAGCAATTGCTGATGTTGCTGGCTGGCCTCAATCAACCCGGCAAACGTGCCACCCGTACCGACGGCACAGCAGATTAGATCGAATTGCGCATCTTCCGCTGTCAGAATTTCCCGACAGCCTTGAATAGCCAGCGCATTGGTGCCACCTTCCGGAATCAGATAAAAATCGGGATATTGCTGTTGCAGACGCTGCAAAAAATCGGGCTGATCTTTCTGGCGATAGGCATTGCGGGAGATAAATTCCAGCTGCATGCCAAATTGCTGTGCCGTGGCCAGGGTCGGGTTGAAAGGACGCTGCGCCAGTTCTTCACCGCGAATCATGCCTAAGCTCTGAAAACCAAACTTATGCGCGGCAAAAGCGGTTGCAGCAATATGATTGGAATAGGCCCCACCAAAGGTCAGCACTTTTTCAAACCCCTGTTGCCGGGCGGCCAGCAGGTTGTATTTCAGTTTAAAAAACTTGTTGCCCGAAATCTGCGGATGAATCAGATCCAGCCGCTTGATGCTGATGCGCTGGTGGCGATATTCAATGTGCTGATAAGGCACTTGCTGGGCAATAGAATCAAACATAGACAGAACGGAACGTTTTTGACAATTCTAACTGAAAACGGGGCGCGGTCAGTAAAGACATTTAAATAATCTCTCACGATAAAAGCCGGATCGGGCTTGCATAAAAATAGTAACTGTGTAAAAAATAAACATATAGACCTTGCAGAAAGGGAGAATAATGATGAAAAGAATCATCTTCCTGCTTATTTTAATCCAGGGTGCTTTACTGGCGGCTTGTGACCCGACCAGAGATTTAAACCAGCCGAAAACGGAAGAAACACGCAGCATGATTATTGGTGGTGTGCCGGTGCATGATCAGGATTATCTGCTGCCCAAACAAGAATCGAGTGTGAGGCCAGAACAGACCGATCCATCACAGATTTATTAATATTGTATTTAATTGATGATCTTGAAAAGCGCTCAGGCCATGCTGGTATCTGGGCGCTTTTTTATGGCAAGCAAATTTCAGCAGATTGATTAAAATACGGAGTGAATTTTATAAGGTCAGTATAAAGATCTATAGTGAAAAATATCGTGAAAATCAAAACAACTGGTAAAAAATAGGAAGATATTCAAAGCACTTGCTTGTAAAATGCCGGCAGATCATTGTATTGGATAGGACTGTGGAATCCGTTTTTATTTTGGGATCAATTGCGCTGGCATTGATGTTGGGGGCCATGAGTCCGGGGCCAACATCAATTTATGTGGCGAAAAACTCGATTGCGATTTCACGTCAGCATGGTCTGTTTACCGCGCTGGGCACCGGTTTGGGCGCAGCCATCTTTGGTTTGCTTGCGGTGCTGGGCTTACAGGCCTTTTTACTGGCTGTGCCATCGGCTTATCTGGCCTTAAAAATTTGTGGCGGTTTATACCTGCTGTGGCTGGCATTTAAAATTATTAAACATGCCAAAGACCCGATTCAGGCCGATCATGCTGCCGGCACGCAAATGTCCTTACGCCGTGCTTTTATGACCGGTCTGATTACCCAATTGTCGAATCCTAAAATTGCCATTGTGCTGGCCAGTATTTTTACCGCGCTATTACCCAAAGAGATTCCGCTGTATTTTTATTTTGTCCTGCCTATTCTGTGTTTCTTTATTGATGCCGGCTGGTGTTCCTTGCTGGCGGTGGCACTATCGGCGGAAAAACCGCGCGCAGTCTATTTAAAGTTTAAAAAAGTGTTTGATCGTGTGGCCGGTGTGGTGATGACGGTGCTGGGTCTAAAGCTGATTTTTGGTATGAAATAGATGGCTTAAATTGTGTTGATCGTTGATCAACATATCTCAAAAAAGCCTCCGTTTTGTCGGAGGCTTTTTTATCTTAGAACATATTTTCTTCAGAATTGGCGGAAATCCGGTGAATGGAGAAATCTGCGCCATTAAATTCTTCTTCCTGACTTAAACGGATGCCCATCAGCAGTTTTAGCACGCCATAAATCAGGAAACCGCCGGCCAGTGCAATCAGAATTGCCAGCGCTGTGCCGAACAGCTGGGAGATCAGGGATACGCCCCCCATACCACCGAGCCATTGCTGCCCAAAGATACCGACTGCCAGTCCACCAAAAGCACCACATACGCCATGCAATGGCCAGACACCAAGCACATCATCAATCTTGAGTTTATTCTGGGTATAGGTGAAGAGTTTGACAAACATAATCCCGGCGATGCCGCCAATCACAAAGGCACCGAGTGGATGTACCACATCGGAGCCGGCGCAGATGGCCACCAGACCGGCAAGTGGACCATTATGTAAAAAGCCCGGGTCATCTTTGCCTGCAATTTTGGCGGCTATTGTGCCCCCGACCATCGCCATTAAAGAATTGATTGCCACCAGTCCGGAAATGGCATCCAGACGCTGTGCGCTCATGACATTAAAGCCAAACCAGCCGACAATTAAAATCCAGGAACCCAAAGCCAGAAAAGGAATAGACGAGGGCGGATGCGCACTGATACGACCATCTTTTTTATAGCGCCCATAACGTGCGCCCAGCAGAATCACCGCGGCCAGTGCAATCCAGCCCCCCATGGCATGTACCACCACCGAACCGGCAAAATCATGGAAACTGGCACCAAAGCTGTGTGCTAGCCAGCGTTGCAGACCAAAGTTGCCATTCCAGATCATCCCTTCAAAAAATGGATAAATCAGCGCCACCAGAAATAAGGTCGCCAAGGCCTGCGAACGCATTTTGGCACGTTCGGCAATCCCACCAGAAATAATGGCCGGAATCGCCGCTGCAAAGGTCAGCAGGAAAAAACAGCGCATCAGGTTGTAGCCATGATCGGCCGCCAGAGTGGTCGAGCTATGGAAAAAATGCTGGCCATAGGCAATATAATAGCCCACCAGAAAATAGGCCACCGCAGAAATGGCAAAGTCTGTGAGAATCTTGCTTAGGGCATTGACCTGATTTTTATGCCGAACGGTGCCGAGCTCTAAAAATGCAAATCCGGCATGCATGGCCAGTACCAGCACTGCACCAAGAAGGAGAAATAATAAGTCGATATTTGGCATTGTGCGTTCCAATTGAGTGCACGGGATCAGGAAAAGAAGCTCAGTATATCGAGGCGAATAGATTGTAAAAGAGGGGCAGACTGCGGAAATTTTGATGAAGAATTTCGTGAAATGAATAAGACTCGATATAAAGCACAGTGCGGTTTTTTGCACCAAATCAAGTCTTTTTTAAACGCTGTAAAACTCAATATTTTGGGCTATTTTTGAAGGATTTAAATTGATTGATACAAAGATGTGCAGCAGTTTGTATGTTTACGGTGCATTTTGAAACAGGCTGGACTGTTTAGAAAATTTTAAAAATTAAGGCGAAAATTGCTGCGAGGGCTAATGTGGTTGCGTGTAGGAACAGAAAAAGTGCGAAAGAATAGCAAGGAATACTGGATGTAAAACAGCAGAACCCCATTAGCGGGGTTCTGTTTATAAAACTGACTTAGCTCAAGAGAACTGAGTTAATCGGTAAAATGTACTGGAATCCATTGATAGCTTTTGCCATCTTTTGAATAAATATGGCCGATGCCCGGGAATGGTAAATGCGCGGCCGCAATGGTCTGACCGTCTTTGGCATATTCAGCAAAATGCTTGAGACGAGTGGCGACCGCCGCTTTCGGGTCAATATCGAACTCAATGGCGGTTTCAGGCTTATCAAACTGAATGGTATGCGAATGTACAATATCACCAATAAATACCAGTTCCTGCTGCTCATGCTTTAATTTAAAACTGTAATGTCCCGGTGTATGCCCGAATGACGGTTTAAACTCGACACCACCAAAGGCCAGAGATTTATCGGAGAAGACTTTAATCTTTTTGGCTTTTTCATAAGGTGCTAAAGCCGCTTTGATTTTTTCCACCGTACCCAAAAAGCCAGCCTGTTTGTCTTTCGGTAGTTTCTTAATAGTATTTGGACTCAGCCAGTAGTCATATTCGGTTTTGGAAATATGCAAAGTCGCATTTGGATAATTCGCTACGCCATTGTTTGAAATACCGCAGACATGGTCAGGGTGTAAGTGCGTCAGGAAAATGTCATTCACTTGCGTAGGCTGATAACCTGAAGCTTTAAGATTGTTATAAATTGAACCTAAATGTTCGCCAAAACAGCTGGCTGCACCGCTATCAACCAGATAAAGCTGACTGCCGGTATTGACCAAAAAGGCATTGACGGAGGTCTGGATGCCTTTGGCTTGATCGGCATAGTATTTTTTCAGAATCTCGCTGACTTCCTGATCTGTCGCACCTTTAAATTGTGAGCGGTTGAGATAGTTGGTGCCATCGAGCAGGGCGGTAATCTGATAAGGCCCAAACTGATGCTGATAGTAGCCCGCGACCTGTTTTTGTTGGGGGATGGTCGGTTCAGCGGCTTGGACTGTGGTGAAAGTTGCAGTGCTTAGGGTTAGAGCGAGAAGGATGGGTTTTAAAGTTTTCATGGGTTCTTATAAGTTTTGAAGTGATACATCTTTTTATCATATTTATTGGTGAAATTTACCACTAGTTGAAAGCTTCTTCTCTTGCGCCATAGATGACTCAGGGAGAAGGTTGGGGTGAGGGTTATTAACACTATTTTGTTATGTGCTTTACTTTTGATCTTTCAAAAGTAAGGGAATAATTTTCAGACCTCTCCCTAACCCTCTCCCTATGGGAGATGAGAAGCACTGCTTCGTAAGGGTGAGGGGATAGATAATTAGAGAAATTAGCCTTACTTTTGTCAGGGAGATGAGAAACACTACTTCGCAAGGGGAAGTTAACAATAAAAAAAGCCCCTACATGAGTAAAGGCTCTATAAATCACAAAGACTTACTTATTACATGCAGGCTGTGAACGGTCAATAATTTGAGTACCTTCTACACGGTAACCAATTTGACCCACGAGGAATGCTTGGTTCAGTTGAGTAATGACAACATCTGAAAGTGCCACAGCACAAGAGTCTTTTTCAATTGCACGATCAATAGCAGTTTTGAAATTAGGAATACCTAAAGGGAATAGTACAACAGGAACTTTATCTTCCCCTTTCACACGTTCACCTTTTACAAATTGGTTTGAGTTTAAATTATAGTTTTTGGTAGATGCTACAGTCATATCTGCCATACGAACTGAACAGCCAGTAAATACAATTGTTGACATTGCCAGAACTGAAACTAGTAATTTTTTCATATATACCCCGAATAATTATAAAGATAAAAGTGAGTAGATTTTATATTTAAAGAAATAAAAATCAACAATTTAATTTTAAATTTTGATCTAATTGGAGGTGAGGTTAGAGATGCTAAACTGAGTTTTTAATATAACTGTATTATATGAATCTTTAAAGCTTTTCATTTATAAAAAAAGCCCCTACAACGTAGAGGCTTTTTCTCATCTTAATCTAACAATTAAGACACTTTATCACCCGGCTTCGCGCCAGATTCAGGTGAAGTCACCCAAACACCGTTGCCATTGCCCGCAGCGAGTACCATACCGTTTGAAATACCAAACCGCATCTTACGTGGTGCAAGGTTTGCATTCACAGAGAGTAATCGCTATTTATAGAATGGGATATAAGAAAGACTATTATTTTGATTGATTTAATATTTTCTCAATGTCCTTAGAGAAATCGACAAGCTCGAACTCTCCAGTATCGCAATTTGCTAACTTACAAACTTCTTCTTCATACTCATCAGAACCCATTGAAGCTATCGCTTTTTGCTTCCAATACTCTGCTTTTTTTATACTTTGTAACTTTTTAGGTAATCGAAAATTATACTCATCGACAAGTGTTCTTTGTGCGATAGGTGAACCTTGTTCGCCTGCTTTTTCTAAGAATTTTAGATATTTGGTGGGATCATATTCAAAGTGTTGAGCTAGTAAATACGAGGCATAAGCATTATTTTGATCTGATAATTTTTCAATAGGGCTTATATCAATTTCAGATTTTAGTTCAGTTTCTTTGAAGAATAATACGAATTCAAGAAGAGCCATAGAGGTAATCCTCCCATAAATAACCGAAGTTAAAAGTAGAGGTTAAGCAGCCATTAGAGGTGGCTTTCCTTTGTTAGCTTGATGTGGTCTTTCATGGTTGTAATGCCACAACCAGTTTGTTGCATAATCTTGTACTTCATCCAAAGTATCAAATAAATGCTTGCTCAGCCAACTATAACGTATGGTCCGATTATAGCGTTCAATATACGCATTCTGCTGTGGCTTACCCGGTTGAATATATTCAATACGAATACCGTGCTCAGTCACCCAGCGCACAAATTCGTGACTGATAAATTCGGGACCATTATCGCATCGGATCACTAACGGTTTTTCTCTCCACTCCAGCAATTGATTCAACGTACGAATAACCCTGATTGTGGGCAATGAGAACCCTGCTTCAATGGCTAGGCCTTCGCGGCGGTAATCATCAATCACATTCAATAATCGAAACTTGCGACCACCGGAAAGCTGATCATGCATAAAATCTAATGACCAAACCTGATTTTCTCGGATTGGTTCCTTCAATGGTTCAGGCGCATGCCGTTTTAGTCTTCTTCTCGGTTTAATACGCAGATTCAGTGCCAACTCACAGTAAATGCGGTAAACCCGCTTGTGATTCCAGCAGCAACTCTCAACATGCCGTAAATACGAGAAGCACAAACCAAAGCCCCAATCGGAATTTTCCTCAGTGAGTTCAATGAGCTGTTCAGCAATGAGTGCATTGTCATCGCTGAGTTTGGCTTGATAGCGGTAGCAGGTTTCACTAATGCCAAATGCTTTACAAGCCAAACGAATACTAATGGCATGCTGGGCAACTGCCTGTTGTGCCATCTTACGCCGGCAAGATGGCTTTACCACTTTTTTGCCATCGCTTCCTGGATGATTTCGGCCTTTAATCGCTCTTCCGCATACATCTTTTTAAGTCTGGTATTTTCGGCTTCTAGCTCTTTCAGTCGAGCCATTAATGATGTATCCATACCACCATATTTGGCACGCCATTTATAAAAGGTAGCATTACTCACACTGCTGTCCCATAGTTTGCTTTAAATAAAAAAACCTGAGTCCTAACAGTTAAAATATGAGTGCAAACAAACACTTTAACGACCAGGATTCAGGTTTTGTCACATCAGAATACCGTATTTCATGA
>NZ_VPCK01000015.1:0-62930 GCF_013418255.1 Acinetobacter sp. YH12155 | reverse complement strand
TAATGGAGAAATCTAATCGGTATGTTATACCTGAGAGAAGAGTGAGGAGTTATCCAAGGGTTGTAAAAGGAAAACCTCAAAAATACCCAAGAAAAAGCCAGTCAATCTCTTAACTGACTGGCATTACGCCTAAGGGCGCTTTTTTTAATTCTCTTTTTTCATTAGCCAGCGGTCGAAGTAAGGACGTCCAACCCCCATCACCCCGAGGAAAATAAACATCGAGCCAAACTGACGGCTAAAACCGGAGGAATGGAAGCTGCCATAACTTAAAATATTATCAATCAGGCAATACACCAGAATTACGGTCACCCAGTGCCATAAAGGCAGACGTTTAATTCCCACCGCATACAGGGCCACCCACAGCACCACAAAGGTAAACAGGGTTGACCAGATGTTCAGGTTGGAACAGATGACCGTTAATAAAAAGGCCACAATGGGAATCACAATTTTTAAGGCCCGATCGACTTGCAGCTGATGCTGGCGCTGTTTTTCAAGTACATCGAACATTTCTTTTTGATCAGGATTGACCATCATGAATCCTACACAATGAATAAAAACACCCTATTTAACAAAATTTATGCTTAAAACACCATGCTATGATAAAGTTTTGAAGAATTCCGACGAGAAAAAATAGATGCAAAGTATTAGTGGAATCGTCTATCTGATTCTAATCGCCTGCCTGTTGCCTTATTTATTTGCAGTAATTGCAAAAATGGCTGGCGGCTTTAAATCTGAAGATAATCAAAATCCACGTTCTTTTTTAGCCAATACCACCGGTCTGGCGGCGCGTGCCAATGCTGCCCAGCAAAACAGCTTTGAAAGTTTGCCGCTGTTTATTGCCGCCATTTTACTGGCCGAATATATGGTGATTCCGCAGTTTATTATTATGACCTTTGGCATTGCCTATCTGGTGTTTCGTCTGCTGTACGGGCTGTGTTATCTGGCCAACTGGGCGACGTTGCGCTCGATTATCTGGTTATTATCGTTACTTTGCCCGATCTGTTTATTGCTGCTGGTGATTAAACTGACCGCGTGATTGCACAGCAAAATATCTATTTTTATGTCATGAATGTATAATCGCGAAGTCATTAATAGCCGAAACCCGTTATAATTGACGCGGTTTAAAAAATTTAATTTGTGAAAGAGTGATGCCATGAGCTACAGCAATATCCCAGCGGGTAAAGATGCGCCAAATGATATCTATGTAATCATTGAAATTCCTGCCAATGCAGCGCCAATCAAATACGAAATTGATAAAGATTCTGATGCGTTATTTGTAGACCGTTTCATGGGTACTGCAATGTTCTACCCAGCAAACTACGGTTATGTACCAAATACTTTGTCTGAAGATGGTGACCCATTAGACGTATTGGTGGTAACACCACATCCGGTTGAACCAGGTTCAGTAATTCGTTGCCGCCCGGTCGGTAAATTGAACATGGAAGATGACGGTGGTATTGATGCGAAACTGATCGCGGTACCGCACGACAAATTGACTCCAATTTACAAAGACGTGAAAGAATATACCGATCTTCCACCGTTACTGATTCAACAGGTTGAACACTTCTTTGCCCACTATAAAGATTTAGAGCCAGGCAAATGGGTGAAATTGACCGGTTGGGAAGGCGCAGAGGTTGCCAAAGCTGAAGTATTAAAAGCGATTGAAGCTGCAAAATAATACGGCTTTTTCCGCCTCACTGATCTGTCTTGTTCAGTGAGGACGTCATAAAAAAACCTGCACAGAATATGTGCAGGTTTTTTTATTATGGATTGAAATTCGGGTGAATTAGAATAATTTCACAGGAATATCTAACCAGATACGCCATTCGTTGGTGTCAGGCATATAGTAGTCATTTGCATAAGCAGCATCATTACGATAGTGAGAATAACGTAGACGCAAACTAGTATCCTTAGCAAAACCAGATTGAACGGTATATTTTACCTGATTGAAAAACTCTTGTTCTTTCGCGTTATTATCAGTCTCTGTGTCGATATCCCAGCCATATACAAAAGCTGAAGTCCAGTTCAGTCCAGGAATACCATATTTAGAAAAATCTAAATTGTATTGAAGTTGGGCTGATTTTTCGTCACGACCGTTAAAGTCTGAAAGATATGAGTTTGGCAAGTAGACACTTTGCACACCATCAGCATTTTCACCATATGCATAACCAGTGTTTCCAGTACTTTGTTGATAAGCCAACATAACACTATGAGCACCTTTATTATAAGTACTAGAAAGTGCCCAAATATTATTGCTACGATCAGATGAGTCTGATCCTAAGCGAGAAGATGATGCTGAAGCATCTTTATCCCACTCGGTATGATAACCACTGAAATCATGGGTTAAAGTACTATCATTCGCTAAAGCGTAGCTATAGTTTGCATTAATATAATGACGATCAAGTTTGTCCTTAACATCTACACCATAATATGAAGCATTTACGGCATCATTAAATTTATATTTTGCACCCCATACTACGGCACGATCCAGCTCAGCACCATCAGAGTTAATTTGGTTAGAAAGCTGATTTTCTGTGAATTTACCAGCAACTAAGTTTAAATTTTCAATTTCGTTACTTTGTACCAATAGACCAGTAAAGTATTCAGGCACTAGACGTGCAGTATTACTTGCAAGTACAGGAAGATCTAAAACTTGAGTACCATAAGTCGCTGTCGTATTTGACACACGAGCTTTCACATAAGCACCACCACGTGCCCAATGATCATAGGCGTCTTTAGTTCCATCAGCATTATTTTGAGGGTGGGTAGGAATCATACTGTTGCCTGTGTGACCATTTTCACCCAGTTTGATTGATGCATCCCCAATAATACCAGCACCAAAACCAACTGTACCCTTTGTGAAACCCGAATCTAATTTGACGATTGCTGTTTGAGCGAAAGAACTCGTATCACTATTTGGTGGAGTGCCTTTATAGTCACGAGATAAATAACCAGTACGGAATAATACCGAACCTTCTGCACCTTCAACAAAACCTTTAGCTTCGCTTTGCTCGCTGGCAACAGCTGTAGAAATTAAAGCAGCTTGTACCAGTACTGCTAATGTTAATTTTTTCGCGTTTAGCATTGGGAGAGAGCCTCATCCAGAATGTTATGTTTCAATTTGTTTAAAAAGAACCCAGAAACCGGAAGAATTTTATAGGGAATTTGTAAAAAAGATACTGTTTTATCCATTTTTCTTTGAGAAAAATGCAAACGCTAGCGTATACAGTTTCAATCCTTGCTCTTGTAAAACACCCTTCCTGGGTCATATTGCAGAAAATTTGCTTCTCAAAACAGGAAGGCAATTTTCGCGCTTTAATGTACTGTGTTTATACTTTTTATTCAAAAAATAATTTGTGATTATGCGGTTTTAGACAGTGTGAAGATGTGGGAAATTTGGCACTTTGCTGGGAGTAGAACGTACATAAAAGATTTATCTCGCTGAATTTTTTATGCATTTCGTTGAAGCTATGATTAGAACTATCTCATGAATCAGTGCATTCTAGTAGAATACAAGATTGCACTTTTTTTAAGCAGTAAAAAGGTGTTTGAAGGATTAAGCGACTCAAAATAGCGCATGATGTAAGCAAATATAAATGCTCTGGTTTATCTCACAATACAGCGAAAGGATCAGCACATCAGTAGGATTGAAAAAGTATCATGCTGTTTTTAAATTTTTATCTGATATTAAAAGTTTATATAAAATAATAGGTTGAAACTAATTAAAGAAAAATTGAAATCATTCTTTTTGAACAGATGCCAGTGTTGGCATAGCTATTGCAAAGCTTAAGGTGAGTTTAAAAACACAACTAAAAACGTCTGCGGACGGTTGGGGGAATCTAACAATGAAATTCACTTTAAAAGCTTTAGCAGTTGCAGCAGTAGCTTCAGCATCCAGTTTTACTTTTGCAGATGAGCCTGCATCTCCGCACTCAGTATCTGGCAATATCGGTGTGTTATCGAGCTATAACTTGCGTGGTATTACAAATACACCTGAAAATAAAGATGCCACAATTAATGGTGGTATAGATTATAACCATGCTTCAGGTTTTTATGCTGGATGGTGGGGATCAACTTTAAGATATTCTGCAGGTACAGATCTTTTTGAAAATGCAGCAGGTGAATTAGTAGAAGTTGAAACAGGTGAAGTCACTAATGCTTTCGAAAACGATTTCTATGCAGGCTATAGCGGTTCAATCAATGATGACTGGGGTTATACAGCAGGTTTAACGTACTATTATTACTATGATATTGGTAATTCTGGATCAAACGGTTTTGAAACCATGTTGGGTTTGACCTATAAAGATTTAGGTATCACTGCGCAAACATTACTTGAAGATCTTGATTGGGGTAATGCAGGTGATACTTATCTAAAAGCATCTTATAGCTATGCTTTACCTAAAGATTTTAGTTTAGATACAGCACTTGGTTTATATCTATATGATAAGAATGGACCAATTGAAGCTGCTGATACATTTAGTTTCCGCCACTTTGATATCGGTTTGAGTAAAGCACTTGCTGATACTGGCGTGACTGCAAGCATGAACTATATTTTAGGTGGTTATGACCGTAATGATATAAAACAAAAAAATAAAGTTGTCCTAGGTCTAGGTTACAGCTTCTAATTATTTAATAGAAAAAAGGCGACAAATGTCGCCTTTTTTTATTTTTATTGTCCAATCGTTTAGCTTTGCTGACCTCGATAAGATAAAGCTTCCGATAAATGCTGAGGCTGAATTTCTGAATTCTCAGCTAAATCAGCTATGCTTCGTGCTACTCGTAATACCCGATGATAAGCACGGGCAGATAAATTTAACTTTTGTTGGGCAAGTTCAAACATTTTACTGGTCTGAGCATTTAGTGGCGCAAATTGCTCTAATTCTTTTGGGGTTAATGCCATATTCAGCTTGTTCTGTCTTTGTATTTGCAGTTCGTAGGCAGTTATCACACGCTCCCTAACGGTTGCAGAATCTTCTACCGGTTGTGTAGATTGTAATTCATGAGCTTGCAGAGGAGGCACATCGATATGCAGGTCAATCCGATCCAGTAATGGCCCAGAAATCCGGTTCTGATAACGCTTGATCATTTCTGGAGAACACTGGCAGCGAATATCCTGATTAAACGCATAGCCACACGGGCAGGGGTTCATCGCGGCAATCAGCTGGAAACTGGCCGGAAAGGTAATCTGCCGCGATGCCCGGGAAATCACAATTTCTTTGGATTCCAAGGGCTGCCGCAATACTTCCAGCACTTTACGGTCAAACTCCGGCAGTTCATCTAAAAACAGCACACCTAAATGAGCCAGGGTAATTTCGCCCGGTTTCGGATGCGAGCCACCACCGACCAGTGCAATCGCTGAAGCGGTATGATGCGGGGCTCGAAACGGCCGCTGTCCAAAGCGATGTGGGGTATTGGCAATTGAATAGATACTGGCAACTTCAAGATTTTCCTGCATATTCAGGGGCGGCAAAATACTGGCCAGACGTGAGGCCAAGAGAGTCTTGCCTGTACCGGGTGGACCTTTAAAGAGCAAGGAATGGCCACCGGCAGCGGCAATTTCCAGGGCACGCCGAGGTCGCAGCTGTCCTTTGACATCCGCCAGATCAAAAGCATAGCGTTCCAAACGGGTTTCCGAGCTTGCTGCAAAAGGCTGCAGCGGCGCAGCCTGCGCCAGATGCTCACAGACCTGTTTCAGATGACTGGCCGCAAACACCTGAAAGTCGGGCAGTTGTGCAGCTTCCTGCGCATTGGGTTCCGGTAATACCAGTTGATGGCCGGCCGCCTGACAGGCAATGGCAATACTTAAAGTCCCGGTGACCGGACGCAATTGGCCATCCAGCGCCAGTTCACCAATAAATTCCAGGTTGTCTGCGGCCTGTTCGGGCAATTGTCCGGAAGCAATCAGAATGCCTAAAGCAATCGGTAAATCCAGACGCGAGCCATCTTTGGGTAAGTCGGCCGGGGCCAGATTAATGGTCAAACGTTTGGTGGGAAACTGAAAACCACTGTTAATAATGGCCGAGCGAACTCGGTCTTTACTTTCACGGACCGCGGCTTCGGCCAGACCGACAATGGTTAAGGAGGGCAGACCCTGACTTAAATGGACTTCAACTTCAATGGACGGGGCATTCAGTCCAAGCAGACCCCGCGTATAAATTTTGGCAAAAGACATTGTTGTTATGTTCCGTTTTGGTGCGTTATTTTTGGTCGTTATGCGTCTTTTGTTGCACTAAGAAGGTGCTTATTCTTTGTTCAAAATCTTTTGTTCGAGTGCTTCTACCTGCTGCAGCAGTTCATTTAAACGAAGATTGGCATTATTCAGTGCAGTGCGCTGACGGTCCAGCTCTTCTTTGGACACCAGATCCATTTTGCTGACGGCTTCGCTTAGCAGGGCACGCAGGTTATGTTCTAAGTCTTTTTTCGGTTGATCGACCTGTTCTAAGATGGCCTGTAATAAGGTTTCTATCATAATAAATTCCATTCCAGTGGACTGAAAAGCGCAGTGTAGCATTGCTCTGGCCCAGACTATAGTGTTTCAGATGAAATATGGTTTTATTCGATGCCGGAGATCGTAAATCTCTACAGAAAAATGTTTATTTTTTGAAGATTGGTGCATGAGAAAGGTATAAAATAAGATATAAATAAATCACATGCCGTAACTTCTAATTTCCCCCGACCTTAGGAGTTTTGGCATGAAATTTGAACATAAAACCTTACTGGTGAAATAAGCCGAAGGAAAACACACATGAAGCTCGTAACTGCAATTGTAAAACCCTTTAAATTAGATGACGTGCGTGAAGCACTGTCAGAAATTGGTGTTCAAGGGATCACTGTCACTGAAGTCAAAGGCTTCGGTCGTCAGAAAGGTCACACTGAACTGTATCGTGGCGCAGAATATGTTGTTGATTTTCTACCAAAAGTGAAAATCGAAATCGCCATTAGTGATGAAATGGTGGATTCAGTGATTGAATCAATCACCCGTGTAGCAAGCACCGGCAAAATCGGTGACGGTAAAATTTTTGTGACGAATCTGGAACAGGTCATCCGTATTCGTACAGGTGAAACAGGTGCAGATGCTGTTTAAGTAATTGGCACGAAGTTTGCTGAGTAGCTAATAACTCACAAAAACTAGGTTGGGGGATACGAATGAAAAAAATGCTACTTGCGCTCGGCCTGTCCGGCGCGCTTTGGGGTGGTTCTGTTACTTGGGCTGAAGAAGCCGTAACAGCGCCAACTCCTTCAGAACAAATCACAGTAAATGATACTGTGGAACCTGCGCTTATTGAATCAAGCGATATCATCACTACAGAAACTGCTTTACCTGAAGTGGCAGCGGCTGAAGAAGAAGCCGTGTTAGACACTGGTGATACCGCTTGGATTCTGGTCTCAACAGCACTTGTCCTACTCATGACCATTCCGGGCTTGGCCCTGTTCTATGGCGGTATGGTGCGCAAGAAAAACGTCCTCAGCACCATGGCGCACAGTTTTGTTGCGGCCGCAGTGGTCAGTCTGGTCTGGGTAATTATTGGCTATACCTTGGCCTTTGGCGAAGGCAATGCCTTTATTGGCAGCTTGGACAAGTTCATGCTGGCCGGTATTACCACCGATGCCTTGAGTGGCACCATTCCTGAAATTCTGTTTGTGATCTTCCAGATGACCTTTGCGATTATTACCGTGGCCATTATTAGCGGTTCGATTGCAGAGCGGATGAAATTTGGGGCCTTTGTTGCGTTCATTGCCATCTGGGTGGTGGTGGTCTATGCACCTATTACCCACTGGGTCTGGGGTGGCGGCTGGTTAGGTAATGATGGCGCGCTGGATTTCGCTGGTGGTACCGTGGTACACATTAACTCTGGTGTGGCTGGTCTGGTGGCTGCCTATATGCTGGGCAAACGTATGGGCTTGGGCCGTGAATCGATGGCACCGCACAACCTGACCTTAACTGTGGTGGGTGCAAGCTTGCTGTGGGTAGGCTGGTTTGGTTTCAATGGTGGTTCTGCGCTGGGCGCCAATGGTTCAGCAGGTTATGCTTTAGTGGTGACTCAAGTTGCCGCAGCTGCAGCCGCACTGGCCTGGTTAGTGACTGAAAAAGTGGTCCGTGGTAAAGCCTCTGTATTAGGCGGTGCTTCAGGTGCTGTGGCCGGTCTGGTGGTCATTACCCCGGCAGCAGGTTTTGTCACCGTCGGTGGTGCCTTAGCCATGGGGCTGATTGGTGGCGTGGTCTGCTTCTGGGGGATTACTGCACTGAAACGTGCCCTGAAAGCCGATGACTCTTTAGATGCCTTTGGCCTGCATGGCGTGGGTGGTATTGTAGGTGCAATTTTAACCGCCTTCTTTGCCAGCGAATTCATTATGGGCGATGCGGCACCTGCCAGCCTGATGGGTCAGCTGTGGGTGCAAGTGGAAGGTGTGATTGCCACCATTGTGTACTCTGCAGTATTAACCTTCATCATCCTGAAAGTGATTGATCTGGTAATTGGTATCCGTGTTGAATCTGATGATGAACGCATGGGTCTGGATTTAAGCCAGCATGGTGAACGGGTTGAATAATCTTTCAGCAGCATAATCAATATATTGTGTAAAACAGCCCAAAAGGGCTGTTTTTTTTCTATATATTGCGTAAAACTCTACAAAATCCTGTTTTTTTGCTACACTCTCAAATCAACTGGATTTGTTCAATTAAACCACTATGCATTGTCCATTTTGCAACGCCGCAGACAGTAAAGTGATTGATTCACGGCTGGCAGCTGAAGGCTGTCAAATTCGCCGACGTCGTGAATGTATTAGCTGTGGTGAACGTTTTACCACCTTTGAAAGTTATGAAGTGGTGATGCCACGCGTCATTAAATCGGACGGTAAAAATGAGCCCTTTGATGAAGCCAAACTGCGCCGTTCATTGATGCATGCCTTGCAAAAACGTCCCGTGACTCAGGAACAGATTGAAACGGTACTCAGTGATATCCAGCTGCAAATCCGCCGTCTGGGCGAACGTGATGTTAAATCACGCACCATCGGGGAAATTGTCATGCAGTCTTTATTCTCGCTGGATCATGTGGCCTATGTGCGTTTTGCTTCGGTGTATCAGGACTTTCAGGATGTGGAAGCCTTCCGCCGTCAAATTGAACAAATGCAGCAACGTGAATACTAAGCTCAACGCGCAAGAGTGGTGACATGTCCGAGTTAACTCAAGACCAAATCTGGATGCAGCGTGCCATTGAACTGGCACGACTCGGACAGTACTCGACCAAACCGAATCCGAATGTGGGCTGTGTGCTGGTTAAAGACGGACAGCTGGTGGGTGAGGGCTATCATCCGCGTGCCGGACAGCCACATGCCGAAGTATTTGCCTTACGTGATGCCGGCGATGCCGCCCGCGGTGCAACCGCTTACGTGACTCTGGAACCTTGTGCGCATTATGGACGTACCCCGCCTTGTGCCAAAGGTCTGGTCGAAGCCGGTGTGGCCAGAGTGGTAGTGGCCTGTCCTGATCCGAATCCGCTGGTGGCTGGTAAAGGCGTGCAGATTCTGCGCGATGCCGGAATTCAGGTGGAGGTAGGCGTGCTGGAACAGCAGGCGCATCAGCTGAATCTGGGCTTTTTAAAAGCCATGGCCACGGGTCAGCCTTATGTCCGCTTAAAAGTGGCGTCAAGTCTGGATGGCCGTACTGCCATGGCCTCCGGTGAATCGAAATGGATTACCGGCAATCCGGCCCGTCTGGATGTGCAGCACTGGCGCGCAATTTCAGCAGTGGTGATTACCGGGATTGAAACCGTACTGGCCGATGACTGTCAGCTCAATGTCCGCCAGCTGGCGATACATCAGGACATCAGCAGCATTGCCCAGCCGAAACGGCTGGTGCTGGACCGTCAGGGACGCTTACCCTTAACCGCCAAACTGCTCGAGCAGCCGGACAGTGTGATGGTGATGGGTCCGTATCGGGCCGAGCTGGAAGCGCTGGGCGTGATCCAGCTCGAGGTTCAGCCTTTGGATCAACTACTTCGAACTTTGGTGCAGCAGTATCAGCTGTATGATGTGCTGATTGAAGCCGGTGCAATATTATCGACCGCCTTTTTACAGCAGCAATTGGTCGACGAAGTGATCAGTTATGTGGCTCCGACCCTGTTAGGCCGGTCTGCACGTGCCATGTTTCAGGCAGAATTTGAGCGTATGGCACAACAACTTCGATTTAAACTTTGCGACGTCACTCAATTCGGTGATGATGTGCGCTTAAGGTTAACCCCTTCTCAAGAGACGTTATGAATTCAGAGTCTACGGTTTATCACAAACGTCGTCACGCCGCACGTACGACAGATGAATATCTTTTCCATCAGCTGGTTCCTTATCTGGGGAATAAACGTCGTCTGTTACATCTGATTCTGGAAGCGCTGGAGCAGACCGGCACCCTGAACAAAGGCGGCCGCGCCCCGATCTTCGCTGACTTTTTTGCCGGTTCAGGCGTGGTTTCACGTCTGGCCCGACAAAATGGCTATCGGGTAATTGCCAATGACTGGGAACCGTATAGCCATGCGCTGAATCATGCGATTTTGGCTTGT
Source organism: Acinetobacter sp. YH12155 (assembly GCF_013418255.1). Taxonomy (NCBI): domain Bacteria; kingdom Pseudomonadati; phylum Pseudomonadota; class Gammaproteobacteria; order Moraxellales; family Moraxellaceae; genus Acinetobacter; species Acinetobacter sp. YH12155. Next base: position 52,377 of record NZ_VPCK01000015.1, on the reverse strand, counting down.
GTGGAAGCGCCGGCGTTTAAAGAGCTGGGCGGTTATCAGAAAGCGATTGATTATTTAAACCGTTTGCCAGAAGTCAAAGGCTGGGTCACGCATAACCTGTGCCCACGCAATGATGAAATTTATGATCCGACCCGCGACCGTTTATTCTTTAAACGCCGTAACGGGATGCGTATTGATGCCATCCGCCAGCAGATTGCCACCTGGCAGGCGCAAGGCGCGATTGATGATGTCGAGATGAGCGCGCTGCTGGCGCCTTTGTTGTATTCGGCCAGTTTTGTCAGCAACACCTCCGGGGTCTTTAAAAGTTTCCACCATGGCTGGGGTGGTAAAACCCAGACTGCACTGGAACGGATTGAATCTTTGTTGTGGTTAACCCCAAGCCGCTTCTGTGAAATTGGTGATCCGAAACGTCCGGCTGCCGAAATGTGGTGTGTTGATGCCCAGCATCTGGCCAACCAGATGAGCGGTTTTGAAGTGGATGTGGCGTATTTAGATCCGCCATATAACCAGCATGCTTATAGCAGTAACTATCATGTGTTAAATGCCTTAACCTTGTGGGATCAGGTCGATTTACCAACGCCAGATACCAAAGGCTTTAAGAGCGGCATTGACCGTGCCTGGCGTAAAGAGCGTCCGAGTCCGTATAACTCGTCCAAGCACGCCAAAGAGGCGTATGAGAAGCTGTTAGAGACCATTAATGCACGGTATATCCTGACCAGTTACTCCACCGATGGCAATATCAGTGCAGTGGATTTGTTGCAGGCCAATTTAAAACGTGGCCGGGTCAGCCTGTTAACCCAGGATGTACCGCGTTACCGGGTCAGCAAGCAGCGTCAGTCTGAACGCGCACGAGTACTGGAATTTATTGTGATTACCGATACTCATGCCAAGTCTGGCCCGCCAATCCGGCAGTTGCTGGGGCAGTTGCATCACTTTGCCGAGCTGGGCGGGGTCGATACCAGCGGTGTTAGCACCCAACTGGCCTTGTGGTAAGCACTAGAGACAATAAGAGAAAAGACTATGTTTACAGGAATTATTGAAAGCGTGGGCAAAGTGGACAGCCTGCAAAGTGTCGGTGGTGATGTCCGCCTGCGTATTCAGACCGATCTGGATATGTCCGATGTCCATCTGGGGGATTCTATTGCCACCAACGGCATCTGCCTGACCGTTATTGAGTGGGGCGATAACTGGTACGCGGCCGATGTGTCACGGGAAAGTTTAAACCGGACTACCTTAGGTAACTGGAAAGTTGGCCAGCCGGTGAATGTGGAAAAAGCCATGTTACCGACCACCCGTTTTGGCGGACATATTGTCAGTGGTCATGTCGATGCCGTGGGTGAAATTACCTTGGTGCGTGAAGATGCGCGTTCTTTATATTTCGAAGTGACTGCACCGGCTGAAATTGCCAAATATCTGGCCGAAAAAGGTTCGGTGACTGTAGATGGCATCAGCCTGACCATTAACCATTTACGTGGCAGTGTAATCAGCCTGAACCTGATTCCGCATACCGCAGAGCGTACCAATATTGGTACCTGGAAAACTGGGACTAAAGTCAATCTGGAAGTGGATGTTTTGGCGCGTTATATCGAGCGTTTACTGCTCGGTGAAAAAGCCGCAGAAACCACGGCACAGTCAAAAATCAGCATGGACTTTCTGGCCGAAAATGGCTTCTTAAAATAAGTCCTGACGCTGCTGTACAGAACAGTCTGATTGAAAAAATTAGACTGTTTTTTTATTTTTAGCGATAATTCAGGCTGCGCGAAACAGAGTAACTTACGTTGGTTAAGTGTAGATGATTGATTTTTTGCTAAATTTTGAACAGTGGCTGCCTGTGTTGCTCAACAACTATGGGGTCTGGATTTATGCAATTTTATTTTTAATTATCTTTGCGGAAACCGGTTCGGTATTTATGTTTTTTCTGCCGGGAGACAGTCTGCTGATTGCCATTGGCGCCTTATGTTCAACCACCGACGTGGTGCATTTGCACTATATGGCGATTTTACTGTGCCTGGCCTCTATTCTTGGCTATAGCGTGAATTACTATACCGGCAAGGTCTTGGGGCTGAAGTTTTTTAATGACCATTCGCGTTATTTCAAACCGGAATATATCGTCAAAACCAACCGCTATTTTATGAAGCATGGCGGTAAAACCATTCTCATTGCACGGTTTATTCCTTTTGTCCGTTCTTTTGCACCGTTTGCTGCCGGTTCCGGACATATGCCCATCGCCAGCTTTACGGCCTATAACATTGCCGGTGGCATTATCTGGATTGTGTTTTTATTGGCCATCGGTTACGGTCTGGGCAATATCCTGTCGTGGCTGGGTCATATTTTTTAATATAAACAGTGCTGAAAAACCGCACGTACAAAAAAGCCCACGCGGGGTGGACTTTTATCTTGCGGGGAGAAATTCGCTGACCTTAGTGCTTGATCACTGTTACAGAGGTACCGCCTAAACGTGGACTGGCTTCTGCAACCGGTGCCAAAGAAAATGTACCCTTTTCAGCTTCTTTGGTCAGGTAAATATAAAGCGACTGGAAATCTGCACGGCTGATTAATAAATCCTGAGCAGTAATATGCCATTGTTCACCACTATGCAGATGGTCAATTTTGCTCGATATTTGTGTCAAGATACCCATTTTAAACCCTAATTATAAAAATAATTTTTACTTTAAAAGGCAGCAGTACTGCTGTTTAAAGTATGACTATCTTGTGACAAAAATATTTCACTTTCATGACATGCGGGCGAGAAATTCTGCCTCACAACCCGATTTATCTTTCAGATGGGCCGGTTTAAATCTGCATTTACTGACACCGTACCGGGTTTTTCACGCCAGAAGGCCGACATTTAGGCCTCTTTGGAAAATTGGGAATGTTTTAAAATATATTCAATTTCTTCCTGGGCAGCGGCTTGTAGCTGGCTGCGGAACTGTTGTACTGCTTCTTCAATCCGGGTTTCGGCTTCCAGTTCCAGACGTACCCGGACACTGTCGAGTTCCGACAGAATCTGTTCATCGGCAATACGCACGCCTTTGGCAAAATTGAAACTACCATTTTCCGGATTTTTTTGATAACGCGCAGTGTAGTCCAGAATCTCCTGATCCAGCTGGGTGCGTAAACTGGCCAGGGTTTCGGTCTGCGCGGCAAACTGTTGCAGTTCATCCTGATACAGAGCCTGCGCATACGCGGCCTGATCGGCGCGTTGTTGGGCCAGACGTTGCTCCAGCATCTGCTGGCGGCGAATACGCGCTTCTTCAATTAACTGGATTTTCAGTTCGGCATAGGCCTGATCAATTTTCTGAAAGGACTGCTGCTGTTGCTGCTGATCGTACTCTACCCAGCGTTTGAGGTCGCTGTCCGGTTGCAGCACCTCGCTAATCCGATGCAGGTCATCAATAAAGGTCTGACGCACAGCTTCAGGCGCAGTTAACCAGCGCTGTTTAAAATCTGGACCAACATTTAATGCCACGCTGCATCTCCTTTGGGGTGGTTCTATAATTTGTGGGTTTGCGGCTCAATGCCTAAACGACGATATTGTTTATATTTTTCCCGGCCAAGCTGTTTGGCGGTTTCATGATTTTCAATGATTTCGATAATGTGACTAAATTTGGCGAACTGTTCAAGAGCCTGTTTGTTAAAATTAAACACAATCCAATCATTTTCAGTTGGCAACTGCGCTGAAATACAGACCTGTGCCGTAGGCTCATCAATACCATGCGGAATAAAACTGCCGGCATCAAAGCTCCACAGCCGTTCATCCAGCGCCCGTTGCAATGCCGGGTCTGCGCTATACAGCCAGATGCGCTGTGGTTCACGCAGGATTTTCCGGCATAAACGGCAAGTGCTGTCCACTTGCCGTTCAGGACTTTTTTCAAACAGATAAAAGCTGACTTTAGCCATGCTGCTCTGCACGGTTGGCCAAGAATTGCATCAGTAGCGGTACCGGACGGCCTGTTGCACCTTTATGGGTTCCTGAATTCCAGGCAGTGCCGGCAATATCCAGATGCGCCCAGCGATAGTCACGAGTAAAGCGTTGCAGGAAGCAGGCTGCAGTCACAGAACCGGCTTTTGGACCACCAATATTGCCAATATCGGCAAAAGGTGAATCTAATTGTTCCTGATAGTCATCAATCACCGGCATACGCCATACGCGGTCAAAACTCTGCTGGCCGGCCTGGGTCAGTTCCTGTGCCAGTTCATCATCTGGTGTGAACAGACCGGTTAACACCGAACCGAGCGCAATCACACAGGCACCGGTTAAGGTCGCCACGTCAATGACCAGTGCCGGGTTAAAACGCTGGATATAGGTCAGGGCATCACACAGCACCAGACGGCCTTCGGCATCGGTGTTCAGGATTTCGACAGTCTGACCGCTCATGGTGGTGACAATATCGCCCGGACGGGTGGCTTTGCCCGATGGCATATTTTCCGCTGCGGCAATGGCTGCCACCACATGAATCGGCAAGCGTGATTCACACAGCGCACGTAAGGTCCCCAAGACTGAGGCTGCACCGCACATATCGAATTTCATTTCGTCCATGCCAGCACCCGGTTTCAGGGAAATACCGCCGGTATCAAAGGTAATACCCTTACCGACCAGTACAATAGGTGCCTGCTCAAGATTGGCCTTGTATTCCAGGGTAATCATGCGGCCCGGACGCTCGGAACCCTTGCTGACCGCAAGGAACGCACCCATGCCCAGGTCAGCCATATGCTGTTCATTCAGCACGGTTACTTTGAGTAAATCCGGGAATTCTTCTGCCAGTGCCAGTGCCTGATCAGCCAGATATTCCGGGAAGCAGATGTTCCCCGGACGGTTGCCTAAATCGCGGGCAAAATTCTGACCAGTATGTACCGCTTCAATAAATTTCAGCTGATGGGCAGTTAACGGGCTTTGTGTGGCAATCAATTGAATCTGCGCTAATACAAATTCATTCTTTTTGGTTTTAAATTCATCAAAACCGTAGGCGGCCTGGGTCAGGCTCAAGGCAAAAATATAATGCAGTTCTTGTGGCAGGACTGATAGATCTACCGCAATACTGCTAAATTTCTTCTGTGCGGTTTTTACAATGGTTTGCGCCAGTTTGGCCAGTTTAGCCGGCTGTAATTCGCTGCTTAAACCAAGGCCAATCAGCTGGCTGAATGCCGGCAAGTTGTCCTGTGCTGTCAGGCTTAAGCTTTCATTAAAGCCGGATTTAAATTGTACGGCCTGGGTGATGCTATCTAAATTTTTGATTTTATAGTGATCTGCGGTTGTACGAAGGGTATTGGCATCGACCAGAATAAATAAAGCAGCTGCGGTGACATTGTCTTGGTATGTCGGATGAATCGTCAGTTTCATATGCGTTATATAGGCCTTTTAAAATTTTAAAACCATTAAACCATTGAAACATTTTCATGAATAGAGTTTCAATGTGAAACAACAGTATAGGTTTTATATTTTCAACATTCGGGTAAACTATCGCTAGTTTTATTCCCTCGTTTTCTGGAAGCATTAATTTGATTATTCGGCGTTATCTGGTCAAGCAAGTTGTGTCGACATCCTTGGTTGTGATTGCCTTATTGACCTTGATCATGATGGGTGGCCGGCTGATCAAGTATTTTGGCGTCGCCGCGCAGGGGCGTCTGGATGCGGGGATTCTGTTTAGCATTATTGGCTACCGTCTGCCGGAATTTTTAACCCTGATTTTGCCACTGGGCTTTTTTATTGGCCTGATGCTGGTGTTTGGCCGGCTTTATGTCGATCATGAAATGGCAGTGTTAAATGGCAGCGGTGTCAGTCGTAACCAACTGGCACGTTTATTAGTCCCGATGACGGTGGTATTTCTGGCGGTGCAGGCCATGCTGATGGTTTGGGCAGCACCGTGGGGGATTCGCCAGTTTGAAGAATTGACCACCAATCAGGCGGTCCGTACCGGTTTCGATCTGGTACGGCCAAAAGAGTTTATTTCTTCGGGGCCATATACCATTTATGCCGGCGACCTGTCAGAAGACCGGCGTAATCTGAAAGATATTTTCTTCTACCAGCGTGCTGACCGTCCGGGCAAACCGGATATCATGATTCTGGCCAAAGAGGCGACCCGGATTGAACTGTCTAATGATCCGGCCAATGTGGTCGATCTGGTCGAAGGGCGCCGTTATGAAATTTATCCGGATCGTCCGCAGTATTCTCAGGCTGAATTTGCCAGCTATCGTTTGCGTCTGGAAAGTGATCAGGAAGCCAAATTCCAGAGCACCGAAGTGGAAGCCCTGCCAATCGGGCAATTGTGGGATAACCGTCAGGACCCGGTGGTGGCCAGTGAGCTGGGCTGGCGCATCTTCGTACCGTTTTCAATTCTGGTGGCGCTGCTGCTGGCGGTGGCTTTATCAGAAGTCAGTCCGCGTCAGGGACGTTATTTAAAACTGTTTCCGGCCCTGCTGATTTTTGCCAGCCTGATTGTGGCGCTAATGGCGGTCAAAACCCGGATCAGTAAAGAAGAAATGGGTATCTGGGCCTATCCGCTGGTGCTGATGGTCTATGCCATTGCGGCGGCGCTGTTCTCGCGTAAACAGAAACTGGCACCCAAAATCAAGAAACAGATTCAGCGAGTGAGGTCTTAATATGTTCGCACGTCGTATAGTGGCCAAGCATGTGACCAAAACGACCGCACTGGCGATGTTGGGGGCAACCGCGGTGTTGTCCGGCTTACAGGTATTATTTACCTATCTGGGTGAACTCGGTTCCCTAAAAGAAGGCTATGGCGCGCTGGATGCCTTATGGCATGTGCTCTGGGGTGCGCCCGGTTATCTGTATGAAATTCTCCCGATTGCCGCATTAATTGGCGCGGTGCTGGGCCTGGGCACGCTGGCTTCAAACAGTGAGTTGATTGTGATGCGTGCCGCTGGTATCAGCCTGTGGCGGATTGTCGGCTGGGTGGTGCGTTCGGCGCTTATTCTGGTGGTGCTGTCTTTTGCCTTAAGTGAATGGGTGATTCCCTATACCAACGAGCGCGCAGAAAGCGTCAAGAAATATCGCAGCGTGGCTGAACTCGGTGAAGTCAAAGGCTACTGGACCCGCGAAGGGCAGCGCTTTATTTATATTGACTATGCCAACTCGCAGGGCACACTGAAGAATATTCAGGTCATCGACTTCGATGATAACTTCCGCTTACGCGGTACCTTAAATGCCGAACAGGGCCAGTTTGTCGAAGATGGCGCCTGGTCACTGCAAAACAGCCGCCAAATGGACATTCTGCCAGAGGGCAATGCTATTGCTGATCAGCAGGCCACGCAGCCTTTATCGCTGGCCTTGCAACCAAAATATGTACACATGGTCACCATCGACCCGGAAGATTTATCACCCAGTCAGCTGGTCAGTTTCATGAGCTATATGCATGAGTACAGTCAGGTGCCGAAAAGCTATCAGCTGGCTTTCTGGCAAAAAGTTGGTTCTCCATTTGCCCTGATTGCGCTGGTGCTGATTGCCTGTTCCTTTATTTTTGGACCGCTGCGCCAGCAGTCGATGGGTTTCCGTCTGGTGATTGCCTTGTTTGTCGGCCTGGGCTTCTTCTATTTACAGGATTTCCTCGGTTATGCCAGCCTGATTTATGCGCCATCTCCGGCCTGGTTTGTGTTTATCCCGATTATTCTGATGTTTGTGGTGGGTGGTTATCTGCTGCAACGCGCCCGATAAGCCGGCAATTGAACAAAACGATAGTGTGGCACGGTTGAAACCATCAGCCGTGCATGGTGTCCGAACTGAAAATTCGGTAAGATATGCGATTAATTTGTAGACTAAAAGAGTGTGAACTATGACGGATGCAACTGCAGGCAAAATCCCTCACGTACTGGTCATTATGGATGGTATTGGGCATCGTGAAGCTGTTGAGGACAATGCGTTCCTGGCGGCACAACGTCCAAATTTGACCGCTATGCAGGAAAAGCATCCGCATGGGTTGATTTCAGGTTCAGGTGAAGATGTGGGCCTGCCAGATGGTCAGATGGGTAACTCCGAAGTGGGCCATATGAACCTGGGTGCCGGCCGTGTGCTATATCAGGACTTTACCCGCATTACCAAAGATATCCGTACCGGTGCTTTCTTTGAACATAAAGTGCTGGTCGATGCAGTCGAGAAAGCCAAAGCTGCGGGCGGTGCCGTGCACTTAATGGGCCTGCTGTCGGAAGGTGGCGTGCACTCACATGAAGACCATATTGTGGCAATGGCGGAGCTGGCGCTGAAACGTGGTGCAACTGTTTATTTACACGCATTTCTGGATGGCCGTGATACTCCGCCAAAAAGTGCGCAGCCCTCTTTGCAAAAACTGGATGCCCTGTTTGCCCAATATCCAGGCCAAGGCCGGATTGCCAGCATGATCGGCCGTTATTTTGCCATGGACCGCGACAACCGTTGGGACCGTGTAGAACAGGCTTATCGTCTGTTAACAGAAGGTGAAGCAGTCCGTACTGCAGCAACCGCCGTAGCTGGTCTGGACGCAGCTTATGCAGCCGATGAAAGCGATGAATTTGTTAAAGCTACCCGTATTGGTGAGGTTGCGGCAATTCAGGATGGCGACAGCGTGGTGTTCATGAACTTCCGTGCAGACCGTGCCCGTGAACTGACCAAAGCCTTTGTGGAAACCGACTTTGCCGGTTTTGAGCGTAAAGTGGTGCCGCAGCTGGCCAAGTTTGTGATGCTGACCCGTTATCAGGCCACCATTGATGCACCTGTGGCTTATATGCCAGAAGCACTGAAAAACTCGCTCGGTGAATATCTGTCAGACCTGGGTAAAACCCAGCTGCGTATTGCCGAAACCGAAAAATATGCACACGTGACCTTCTTCTTTAGTGGCGGCCGTGAAGATGAATATCCGGGCGAAAAGCGCATTCTGATTCCATCACCAAATGTAGCGACTTATGATCTCAAGCCAGAAATGAGCGCGTATGAAGTAACGGATGAGCTGGTGGCAGCGATCAATTCAGGTGAATATGACTTGTTGGTGGTCAACTATGCCAATGGCGATATGGTGGGTCATACCGGTGTGTTTGATGCAGCGGTGAAAGCGGTAGAAGCAGTGGATACCTGTCTGGGCCGTGTGTATGAAGCTGTAATGGCCAAGCAGGGTCATATGCTGATTACTGCTGATCATGGTAATGTCGAGCAGATGCAGGACTATGACAGTGGTCAGGTTCATACCCAGCATACCACCGAGCTGGTGCCGTTTATTTATGCTGGCCCGACCCAGGCGGTGATTGCAGAAGGTGGTGTTCTGGCCGATGTAGCACCGACTTTATTAAGTCTGATGCAACTGCCAATTCCTGCAGAAATGCAAGGGCGTAATTTAATTACCCTGACTCCATAAACTGCCAACAGATAGGTGAAAGGATGGTTCCACACTGGAAACGCGTGCTTGTTGCAACAACATTGATGATGTGTGTGAACCTGCCTGTCTGGGCGGCAGAAGATCAAGATCCGCTGGCACTGGAAGAAACTACCGAGCAGGACTATGTTGAAGTGCCGGTCGAATCGATCCAGCAGTTTGTCAAAATTTATGGGCTGGTCAAAGCCAATTATGTCACGGAAAAAAGTGACGAAGCTTTGTTTGCTCAAGCCATTCAAGGTCTGGTTTCCGGACTGGACCAGTATTCGCGTTATCTGAATGCCGAAGATTACCGTGCCTTGGTGCAATATACCGAAGGCGATCTGGCCTCGGTCGATTTTAATTTACGTTACGATGCCCAGCAGCATCAATGGCAGATTCATAATTTAAGACCCGATGCCGACTCGGCCAAACAAGGCCTGCGTAATGGTATTTCGGTTTTTAAAATCGACAATCAGGAACTGCAAAAGCTCAATCAGGATCAGGTCAATGCCTTGTTGATGGGCGCGGTTGGCTCCAATATCACCTTGCAACTGACCGCAAGCGCGCAGCCGATTCGTCTGGTACGCAACAGAAAAGTCGAAACCGATATTCAGGCGCAGATGCTGAGTAATCAGGTACTACTGATTAAAGTCAAAGTCTTCCAGCAAGATACTGCCAATGAAATCAAGGAACTGATCGAACAGTACAGCACACCACGGCTAAAGGCGGTACTGTTTGACCTGCGCAATAACCCGGGCGGTTTGCTGTCCTCGGCAGTCGAATCGGCCGATCTGTTCTTGAATCAGGGCGTGATTGTTTCTACCAAAAGCCGCGCTGAAGGCGACCAGCAATTTCAGGCTTTACCGAGTTTTGAATTCCAGAATCTAAAGGTCGGTGTGCTGATTAACCAGCGTTCGGCCTCGGCTGCAGAAGTGTTTACTGCCGCCTTAAAAGATCATGGCCGTGCCTGGGTGATTGGTGAAAAAAGTTATGGCAAAGGGGTGGTACAGAAGCTGTTTCCGCTGTCAGATGGCACCGCCTTACAAATGACGGTTTCTCACTATTACACCCCGCAAGGCAAAATGATTGAAGGGGTCGGGATTGAACCGAACCAGCGCTATGCACTGCAACAGGATATGAAAGAAGACAATTATCTGGACCATGTTGCAGAGCTGCTGTTAAGTCATAAATAGGCGCAGGGTTCGCACCTTATTCATCGGTATCCAGTCCGAATTTCTTTAGTCGATAACGCAGGGAACGAAACGACATCCCCAGTTTTTTCGCAGCCAGGGTCCGGTTCCAATGGGTCAGATTCAGTGCATTCAGCAAAATCTCTTTTTCGATTTTCTCCAGAAACAGCTCCAGTCCTTCTTCCGGAAGTTTACGCGGAGCAGCGGGCAGGGCATCAGCTGTAACCGGTGTTGCCGGGTCAGCTTCTGGCTCGGCCAGCGGTGCCATTTTGCGTAAGGGTGCGGTCTGCAGATGTGGCAGATCAATCACATCATCATCACTCAAGGTCATGGCGCGTTCAATGATATTGCGTAGCTCACGCACATTACCCGGATAATACTGTTCCAGCAAAAACTGCTGGGCACGTTCTGACAGGGTTTTGCTGTGTATATCCCATTCCTGGGCAATTTTCTGAATAAAATGCTGGGCCAGCAATAAAATATCCTGACCACGCTCACGTAGCGGTGGCAACACAATATCCATCACATGAATCCGGAAGAACAGATCCTGACGGAACCGGCCTTGCTGGACTAACGCTTCCAGGTCCTGATGGCTGGCACTAATAATCCGGAAATCAACATCAATTTCCGTCTCGGAACCGACTGGACGAATCCGTTTTTCCTGCACCGCGCGCAGCAGTTTTACCTGCATATTGAGCGGCAGTTCGGCAATTTCATCCAGAAACAGGCTACCGCCGTGTGCTGACTGAATCAGGCCCTGTTTGTCCTGCGCTGCACCGGTAAAGCTGCCTTTTTTATGGCCGAAGAATTCGCTTTCCATCAAATCGCCCGGAATCGCGCCACAGTTGATGGCAATAAAAGGCCCGTCACTGCGGTTGCTGAGGCGATGCACCAGATTGGCCACTACTTCTTTCCCGGTGCCCGATTCACCACTAATAAACACCGGTGCCTGCGAGCGGGCAATTTTTTTCAGGGTGGTGCGCAGTTGCTGAATCGGTAGAGATTGCCCGATCAGCATCCGCTGTTCCAGCTGGTCCGCTTCCTGGCTATGTGCTTTAAACAGCGGCTGATTCAGTGCTTTTTCCAGCAATTGTTCGAGGTGTTTCTGGTTAATCGGTTTGCTGACAAAATCAAAGGCTCCGGCTTTGAGCGCGGCAATGGCAATTTCCATATTGCCATAGGCCGTCAGCACCGCAACCGGCAGCTGCGGAAAATGCTGGGCAATCAGCTCGACCAGTTGCAGGCCATTTCCATCAGGCAAATTCAGATCGGTGATGCAAGCATCATAGTGATGACTGGACAGCAACTGCCGTGCCTGCTCCAGCCGGTGTGCCACGTGTGTTTGAATCCCCATGCGCGCCAATGTCATTTGCATGAGCGTGCATAAATCTTCCTCGTCATCGACGAAGAGAACGAGTGGTTGTTCCACTAAACTTCCCCAAAAAACTATTTATTTACGTCAACAGGTGAGCATTCAATCCTGAAACATGCTCCTTGTTTTTGTTCTACATAGCGCAACTTGGCCCGATTGGCCTCGCAGAAACTATGTGATAAGTATAATCCTAAACCAGTTCCACTAATTTCGGTACTAAAAAATGGTTGAAACAGGTAGCGAATATCATGTGAAGCCACGCCGCTGCCATAATCTTTGACATCCATATAGACCGTGTCCTGCTGGCGATAAAGTTGCAGTTCAATCGGATGATCCGGCACATTGTGGCGCTGGGCATTACGGATCAGGTTAATCAGCACCTGACGCAGCTGGGATTCATCAAACAGAATCTGCAGAGGTTCGGGCTGGCTGACCTGAATCTGGCTGGCCAGATCGGCCAGATCATCCTGGATCAGCTGCGGAATAAAACGCGCCAGATCAATCTGCACCGGTGTGGTTTCCTTATTTTTCACCATGCTCAGGGTGTCATCAATGATCTTGTCAATGCGCTGCGACTGCTTATCAATCATCTGGCTCAGCATCTGCTGCTGATCGGTATCGCTGCCAGCCAGCAGGCGATTGGCCTGGACAATGGCCGCCAGCGGATTACGGATTTCATGGGCAATACTGGCCGAAAGCTGGCCCAGTGCTGCCAGTTTCAGTTGCTGCACACGCTGGTTAATTTGCCGTGCATCCTGCAGCACCAGCAAGGTTAAGGTCTGCTGCGGCACCACCAGCTTTTGTACCTGAATCTGGATCAGGAAATGACTGAGCTGCGATTCAAACTGGAATTTTTCGCCGTTAGAGAGCTGGTCAAACTGCAATAGTTGAAATAGGTCGGGCTGTACTTTATACAGTGGATATTTGTCGAAAGCATACAGCGGATTAATACCCAGCAAATGGCAGGCGGCCGGATTACTGACCATAATATGGCAGTTTTCATCCAGCACCAGATAGCCCATATCGGTCTGTTCCAGAATATAGCGGTTAATATTCTTTAGCCGGTTCAGTTCCAGTGATTGGGAAAAGTTCAGGTGCTCCAGAATCTGGAAACGGCGGACGGCAATCTGGCCAAAACGGTAAATAATAAAAAACAGGAACGAGAGCAGGGCACTTTGCCCGATGCGATCCAGAGAGGAAAAATCCAGTAATGTGCCAACAAAATGCTGATAGGTGACACAAATCATTGCCACCAGGGTAATGAACAGCGCCTTGCTTTTTTCCAGCAATAACGTCGCGGCGAAAATCGCAATCACAAACAGCAGGCTTAAATGCAGGCTCGGTCCATCCAGCGCAAAGGTCAGGCTGCTGAGCACCAGTACATCAACACTGAAAATCAGCGTGAGTTGTAGCGGAATCCTGTGCCGGACATAGCGAAAATACAGCAGCTGGGCACAGCTAAAAATAAAATACAGCACCAGACTGGCGGCATACAGCCGTGGATGCTGATAATCATGATTGAGAGTTTGAGTGGTGAGTAAATAAATCAGCAGCAAACAGAAGGCAATTATTAGCCGATACGCCCCGTACCATAGCCCGAGATGGTACTGGTTCAGTTCAGCTTGCGTACGGCGGATATCCATGAGGCTTAAACCGCTTAAGGTTTAATTAATCCGTAGCGAATGGCCAGATGGGTCAGTTTGACATCACTGTCGATATTCAGTTTTTCAAAAATACGGTAGCGATAGGTGTTTACGGTTTTCACGCTGACGAACAGCTTGTCAGCAATTTCCTGCGCGCTAATACAGTTCACCACCATCATTGCCACCTGCATTTCACGTTCCGACAGGCTGTCGAACGGTGATTGCTGGGTGTCTGACAGGTAGGAACTGGCCAGTTGCTCGGCAATATCGGCACTAAAATATTTACCGCCCTGCATGACTTTTTTAATGGCACGCACCATTTCCGAGACAGGTGCACCTTTGGTGATATAGCCTTTGGCACCGGCTTTGAGTAATAAAGAAGGATAGGGTTCTTCGGCCAGACCACTGACCGCCAATACCTTGGTTTCCGGGGCAGTCTGTAATAAACGGCGCGTGGTTTCCACCCCGCCAATGCCCGGCATGTTCACGTCAAGCAGGACCACATTGGGATGATGCTGGCGCACCAGATTAATGGCTTCTTCCCCAGATTCAGCTTGTCCAATGACCTGAACATCGGTGTGGTCTTCGAGCATACGGCAGATGCCGGTACGAACCAATTCATGATCATCTACCACTAAAACTGTGATCACCTAGACTCTCCCTCTCACTAAAATCATCTTTTTTGTTACATATAGCAAAATTAGCTTGCAATCAACCGACAAAATTGGCCATCCTATTCTTAACCTAAAGTGAAAAATTCTGCACAATGTCGGAGGCTAAAATTGGTTCCGTGCTGTGTTGTAAATGTAAGGCATATTTGAGGTAATACGCAAATGTATCTTACCTCCCTGAGTTGAGTAAGCAATAGTGAAAAATTCTAAGAAGTTATTAATGCATGTGCTGGGAGCATCGGTTCTGCTCGGCATGAGTTCAGTCAGTACTGCTGAAATCGTCATGAACCCTTCCTCGGGGAGTAACGCCCAGGCAACGCTAAGCTGGTCATCTGAAGAGGCCAATCAGCTGCTGAATGGCGATGTGATGACCACCGCCACGACTTCTGTGACCGAGCAGGTGGTGGAACCGTCACCACAAGGCTCAACCAAAATTACCACCACGGTACGCAGTTCCAGCACACCGGCGCCCGCCAGCACGGTTAGTAGAACCAGCCCGATTCTGGATACTGCATCCTATAGCAACCAGCCCACTGTGAACGCACGTGCCGCACTGGTGATGGATGCCAATACCGGTGAAGTGCTGTACAGTAAAAATACCAATACCGCGTTGCCAATTGCTTCAATTACCAAAGTCATGACTGCGGTAGTGACGGCAGATGCGCGTTTAAATATGTCTGAGCAAATTACCTTGCAGCAGATTGATTTTGCCGGTGCAGCAGGCAAGAACTCGAGTTCGACCCTGCGTGTGGGCGACAAGATGAACCGTGCTGAAGCCTTATTATTTGCCTTAATGAAATCAGAAAACCCGGCCGCAGCAGCGCTGGCACGTACCTATCCGGGTGGACGCAGTGCGTTCGTGGCCGCTATGAACAACAAAGCGCGTGAGCTGGGCATGCATTCGACCCGCTTTACCGAATCAACCGGTTTGGACCCGCGCAATGTGTCCTCGGCTCGTGATTTAGGCATTCTGGTCAGTACCGCATCACAATATGGTCTGATCCGCCAGTTCTCGACCACGCCAAGCTATGACTTTAACCTAGGTTATCGGGTGCTGAAATCGAACAATACCAATTCACTGGTGCGTAATGGTGGCTGGAATATTAACCTGTCTAAAACCGGCTTTATTAATGAAGCAGGGCGTTGTCTGGTGATGCACACCACTTTAAATTCACGTCCGGCGGTGGTGATTATTTTAGGGGCCAGCAATACCCAGGCGCGTAATAACGATGCCACCCGTTTAATGTCCTGGACCAGCCAGTTACCAAAACGGATTTAAGCTGAACTGTTCTGTGCGAAATCGTGCAGAACTTAAAACCTCAGCCATAAAAAAATCCCTGCATGAGCAGGGATTTTTGTTTCAAACCGGAATTATTGATCCATGTTTGAAAGGATAGAATCACGAACCTGATCCATGGTAGCGTCAATCGACAGCATCACCGCATCCTGGCACTGTTTCATTGCAGTGTCTGGGTCTTTCAGACCGTTACCAGTAACAGTACATACAATTACTGAACCTTCTGCAATTTTACCGGCTTTAATGTCACGCATCGCGCCGCCAATGGATGCTGCAGATGCAGGCTCAACAAACACGCCTTCGTACATGGACAGCATGCGCTGAGCTTCCAGAATTTCTGCATCGGTCAGTTCATCGAACCAGCCTTGTGAATCACGAACTACAGCTTTGGCATGGTTCCAGCTTTGCGGGTTACCAATACGGATTGCAGTGGCTACAGTTTCCGGGTTTTCAACTGGCGCACCACGTAAGAATGGCGCAGCGCCAGAGGCTTGATAACCGACCATAACTGGTAAACCTTCCGGTTTTGGACCAGTAAAGGCATCCGTTGCCGCATCATACACCACTTGTTCAAACTGGTCTGCAGGCTGGTTAGCCACAGCTTCGGTATAACCCATCCAGTGTGCAGTGATGTTGCCCGCGTTACCAACTGGCAGGCAGTGGTAGTCTGGTGCACGGCCGAGTTCATCCACGATTTCGTAGGCAATGGTCTTTTGACCTTGCAGACGGTACGGGTTGATCGAGTTTACGATGGTTACCGGAGCCTGATCGGCCACTTCTTTCACCAGACGCATACCATCGTCGAAGTTACCGCGAATCTGCATGGTGATGGCACCGTACATCATGGCCTGTGCCATTTTACCCATAGCAATTTTGCCTTCAGGAATCAGCACAAACGCTTTGATACCAGCACGCGCTGCATAGGCTGCTGCCGCTGCAGAAGTGTTACCGGTAGAGGCGCAGATAATGGCTTTTGAACCTTCTTCAACCGCTTTGGTTACGGCCATGGTCATGCCACGGTCTTTAAATGAACCTGTCGGGTTTAAGCCTTCATACTTCACATAAATTTCAACGTTCTTGCCAATAATACGTGGAATGTTCTCAAGCTTGATTAGCGGGGTATTCCCTTCACCGAGAGAGATTGCACGTGTAGTTGCAGACACTGGTAAACGGTCACGATAACGGTCAACTAAACCAGTATAACGATTGGCATTCGACATGATGATGTTCCAATTGTGTGTAGAGCTTGGCAAGGGGAAATATTCCCCTTGACCCGATTAATTATCAAGCGATTCTAAACGAATTCGTACAATTTCGCCATGAATCACAGGCAAAGCTTGAATTTGTTGTAACGCTTCATCCATTTTTGATTCCTGAACTGGGTCAGTCAGAATCACGATAGGAATAAGGTCTTTTAAGCGAGATTGCTGCATGATGGCATCAATACTGATACCGGCACGGCTTAAAATAGTGGTGACATCGGCCAGTACACCGGTCTGGTCTTCGGCATTAATGCGAATATAGTAACCCGTGGTCATCTGTTCACGGCTTAAAATTGGCAGGTCAGTTAAGGCTTCGAAGGCCAGTTGCGGAATTGTACCTGCGCCATCTTCGGTATAGGAGATGTCACGGACAATATCGACCACGTCAGCAACCACTGCTGAAGCGGTTGGGCCTGCACCGGCACCGGCGCCATAATACAGGGTTGGACCGACTGCATTGGCCTGCACCAGCACCGCATTTTTCACGCCATTTACATTGGCAATCAGTTCTTCTTCAGGAATCAGGGTTGGATGCACACGTAGTTCAATGCCGGCATCGGTACGGCGTGCAATTCCTAAATGCTTGATACGGAAACCTAAATCTTCGGCATATTTGACATCTTGCGCGGTAATTTTGCTAATGCCTTCGGTATACACCTTGTCAAATTGCAGCGGAATACCAAATGCACATGAGGCCAGAATGGTCAGCTTGTGCGCTGCATCAATACCTTCAACGTCGAAGGTTGGATCGGCTTCGGCATAACCCAGCTCTTGCGCTTCTTTCAGCACATCGGCAAAGGCACGGCCTTTTTCACGCATTTCGCTTAAGATGAAGTTACCGGTACCGTTAATGATACCCGCCAGCCATTCAATCTTGTTCGCGGCCAGACCTTCACGAATCACCTTGATGATTGGAATACCACCAGCTACCGCAGCTTCATAAGCGATCTGAACGGCATGATCATCCGCGGCTTTAAACAGTTCGTTGCCGTGTTCAGCCAGCAAGGCCTTGTTTGCGGTGACAATATGTTTGCCGTGTTTCATCGCTTCCATAATGACTTCATATGCAGGATGAATCCCACCCATGACTTCAACCACGACATCTACATCCGGTTGACGCACGATATCCAGCAGATCCGAGCTTTGTTTGACCGTTTCTGGCAGGTTCAGGTCTGGACGCGGACGACGGGTGCCGACATAGGTAATTTCAATTTCACGACCGGTGCGACGTTTAATCTCAGCAGCATTTTCTTTTAATAGTTTAAGGGCACCACCACCCACAGTACCAAGACCGAGGATTGCCAGACGAACTGGTTTCACGTCACACTCCATATTTAATCAATTTTAAGCGAGCTTAGATCATAGCTAAAAAAAGCTGAAGACTCTAGCGTAGAAATCACTTTCTCTTGATCTATAAAAAACAGTAATTTAACCCATTAAAATTAGTTATTTAAACGCTTCAGCAATTCGCTTGGCGACAGATAACCACCAAGGTAAACCCCGTCTGCACTATAGATTGCCGGTGTACCGTTCACCCCAATATTCAGACCCAGCTGATAGTGTTCACGTACTGGCGTTTTGCAGCTCGCGGCAGGCAGTTCAGCACCGGCAATGGCCTGATCAAAAGCCGCATGGCGGTCTTGGCTACACCAGACGCTTTCCATGGCCGGAATAAACTGTTCACCACGTGGCCAGGCAATATAGCGCACTTCAATGCCTTTGCTGTTCAGCTCATCCATATGTTCATGCAGCTTGTGGCAGTATGGACAGCTGACATCGGTAAACACATAAATGACGTGTTTGGTTTCGCCCTTGGCTTTATAGATCAGCAGGTCCTGCTCTTTCAGGCTGGCAAAAATCTGTTTATTGGTGCCGGCTTGCAGGCTCTCACCGACGTTATGTAGCTGTTTGTCGCCTAAACGGATCACATCGCCTTGGAAAATGTATTTGCCATCGCTGGTGGCATAGACCGCAGACATGCCTTCCAGGCTGACCCAGTATAGATTCGGGACTTCCGTGGTTTTAACTTCCGTGATTTTGGCCTGAATGCCAGCAGTTTTAAAATGCTGTTCCAGGGTTTTGACCAGACGCTGCTGGGCATTACGTTCAGAAAGGGTAGAGGCTTCCCCGGTTGCCGGTGCACTGGCCGTAAGCGTGGTTTGTTTTTTCTCATCATTATTGCTCGAGCATGCCGTCAGGCCCAGGCCTGCAGCAAGTGTCATGGCCATTACAATTTTCGCGCGGGTAAATGTCATTGCTAACCCTTTTCTTATCGATATAAAAACAAGGAGGCTAGCATAACAAAAAAAAATGACCGATCGAAAACTTCTTGGTCGTATTTCGGCAGTGCGGTTAAGCGCGAGGATGATGGGTCGCGTGCAGCTGCTGCATGCGAATCTGCGCGACATGGGTATAAATTTGTGTGGTCGACAGGTCGCTATGCCCCAGCAGCATTTGCACCACGCGCAGGTCCGCGCCATGATTGAGCAGATGCGTGGCAAAGGCATGGCGTAAGGTATGCGGCGATAATTCGGCCTGAATCCCGGCCTGTAGTGCATAGCGTTTAATCGCATACCAGAAGTTCTGCCGGCTCATGATGCCGCCATGCTGGGTCAGAAATAAATAATCGGTGCTGGTTTTATATAGCTGCGGCCGCGCCTCTTGCAGATAGTGTTCTACCCATTCACAGGCGACCTGGCCTAAAGGCACCAGACGTTCTTTATTGCCTTTGCCGACAATGCGCAAATAACCCTGTTTCAGGTTAATCAGCTCCAGACGTAAATTCAGCAATTCAGACACCCGTAACCCACAGGCATACAGCACTTCAAACATGGCCCGGTCACGCAGGCCCAGCGCTGTATTGACATCCGGTGCCTGAATTAGCGCTTCAACATCGGCTTCGGACAGATCTTTGGGCAAGGCCCGGCCCAGTTTTGGGGTTTTATGTGCGGCGACCGGATTGTCGGCGCGCAGTTTCTGTTCACGCAGAAATTTATAAAAAGCCCTTAAGGCCGATAGGCAGCGGGCAATCGAACGTGGGCTTTTTTGCTGTTTGGTCAATTCAATCAGGACATCGGAAATATCATCATGACTCCAGTCCAGCATCGAACTGGGCACGCAGGCACTGCATAACATTAAGTCGGACAGATAGGCATTGCGGGTATGTGGACTGACGGTTTGTGCTACTAGATGATCGCGAAAGCCCTGCAAATAGCTTAAATGTTCCGGAATGGTGACAGGTGCAGGAATGCGGGGCTTTTTATTGAGCATGTGGATCACTTTAATTTAAGAATTCGATCAAGATCATTGGAATTCTCCAATGTAGAGTAATTTTTCCGGGCTGTCGATGTGATATAAGAACGGAAACGTAATCAATCCTTATTTGTTAATTATTCTCATTTGTTTGTATACTATTTAAAAGAGCTTAGGAATTTCACAGTGCGTTTATCAGAGTTAAAGGTAAAGCAGACGGCCATTATCCGCCAGATTATCCGGCAGGATGAGGGGGGCGAGTCACACAATGACTTGGTGGCCAGCCGTCTGGAAACATTGGGGTTTGTGCCGGGCACGCGCGTTCAGGTCATTACCAAAGGTGTTTTTGGCGGGGACCCGATTCTGATTCAGGTCGGTTTTACCCGTTTTGCCTTACGCAAAAATGAAGCAGAGAAAATTGAAATTGAAGATGGAGTCACTACATGAGTGATGCCTTACGTATTGCCCTTGTAGGGAATCCTAACTGCGGTAAAACCTCATTATTCAACCATTTAACTGGTACACGCCAGAAAGTTGCCAACTATGCCGGCGTAACGGTCGAACGTAAAGTCGGTCATTTTAATTTACCTTCAGGCAAGCCGGTACGGGTGCTGGATTTACCTGGTACTTATAGCTTGAATGCTGCCAGCCCGGACGAAGCCATTACCCGTGATGTGGTACAGGGCAAACTGGCAGAAGAAGGCCAGCAGGATGCTTTCCTGTGTGTGGTTGATGCCACCAATCTGAAGCTGCATCTGGGTCTGGTACTGGAAATGATTGAACTGGGTCGTCCAATGTTGCTGGTGCTGAACATGATGGACGAAGCGCGTCGTCGTGGCATGCAGATCAACACCCAGAAACTGTCTGAGCGCCTCGGTGTGCCGGTGGTAGAAACCGTGGCCGTGCGCCGTTCCGGGATTGAAAACCTGATGAATGCGCTGGATCAGGGTAAATATGCGCTGCCACATACCGAATTGACCGGTCTGAAAGGCGATGCCCATCAGAAGGTCGAAACCCTGCTGAATGATGTGGTGCAATACGTTGATCAGGAAGATAAACGTTCCGATTTCCTCGATAAGGTGTTCCTGCATCCGGTGCTGGGTCTGGTCAGTCTGGCGGTCATGATGTTTATCATTTTCCAGGCGGTCTTTGCCTGGGCAGCCCCATTTATGGACGGGATTGAAACCTTCTTTGGCTGGCTGGGTGAAGTAATTGGTGGCAGTATTGCCCATCCTTTACTGAACAGTCTGGTGGTGGACGGGATTATTGCCGGCGCCGGTGGTGTGGTGGTGTTCCTGCCGCAAATTCTGATTCTGTTCTTCTTTATTCTGATGTTGGAAGAATCCGGTTATTTACCGCGCGCTGCATTCTTGCTGGATAAACTGATGTTTAAAGCCGGTTTAAGTGGCCGTGCCTTTATTCCGTTACTGTCCAGCTTTGCCTGCGCGATTCCGGGGATTATGGCAACGCGCAGTATTAGCGACCCGCGTGACCGTTTAACCACTATTTTTGTGGCACCGCTGATGACCTGTTCCGCACGTTTACCTGTGTATGCGCTGTTAATTGCTGCCTTTATTCCGGAACAAACGGTATGGGGCCTGTTTAACCTGCAGGGTCTGGTGCTGTTTGCGCTGTATATGGCTGGTATTTTAAGTGCGCTGGGCGTGTCTTTTGTGCTGAAGTTTTTCCAGAAAGACAAGTCCGATCACATGCTGTTGATGGAACTGCCAAGTTACCGTTTCCCGGACATCAAAAACGTCTGGATTGGTTTGCTGGATCGCGCCCGAATCTTCCTGAAACGGGTCGGTGGCATCATCTTTGCCCTGTCGATTCTGCTCTGGTTCCTGTGTACCTTCCCGCAGCCGCCAGAAGGCGCGACCATGCCGGCGATTGATTATACCTTTGCCGGGATGCTGGGCCATATCATGCAGCCAATTTTTGCCCCACTGGGCTTTAACTGGCAGATCTGTATTGCCTTGATTCCAGCAATGGCAGCCCGTGAAGTGGTGGTGGCTGCACTGGGTACCATTTACGCCCTGTCAGGGGACGAAGATGCCATGGCCGATGGTCTGGCCAGCATCATCAGCAGCGGTGGTGACTTGGGCTGGTCATTGGCGACCGGTTTATCGCTACTGGTCTGGTTTATTTATGCACCGCACTGTCTGGCGACGCTGGCCACGGTACGCCGTGAAACGGCATCGTGGAAAACAGTGGGCTTTATGACCGTGTATCTGTTTGGTCTGGCCTATTTGATGTCATTCCTGACCTATCAGATTGTATCCAACCTGTTGGCTTAAGCCGAAACAAAAAAAGGAGACTGAAATGATTGAAGTATTGATTGTGGCGGTATTGGTGATGTGGAGCACGCTGGTGGTCTTCAAAAAGGTATTCCCGAAGACTTCAAATTCAGTCTTTCTGAAGTTGTCGGATGCCTGTACGGCAAAAGGCTGGCACACGCTGGGCAAATGGTTCAGACCGAAAATGGCTGCCGGTTGTGGCGGTGGCTGTGATTGTCCGGTGTCGGAGCAGGCCAGCAAGAAAACTGAAGTACAAGGGGTCAAGTGGAAGTAAACCCTTGAGCATCAAAAAAGCCGTCATCTCTATGACGGCTTTTTTACGCACTGACACAAAATTTTTTCCAGAAACTGCAAACAGAAAAAGCATTCAAAACCCCAAAGTGCTAACATTTCCGCAGTTTAAAATCCAAATCATTGATGGAGCTCAAATGTTAATACAACGCGGTGGATTAAAAGTTGTGGCAGGTCTTGGCATTTCAGGTGTTGCAGCAGTCAACTTCTTGCATGATCAGGGCTACCGCGTTGCCGTAACAGACTCTCGAGCGACACCCCCCGGCTATGACCAGATTCCGGCCGAGGTTCAGACCAGTTTTGGCCAGTTTGACCAGGAACTGCTGTTGTCTGCTGAAGAAATTATCATCAGTCCGGGGCTTGATCCAAAACTGCCAGAAATTCAGACGGCAATAGCGCAGGGCATTCCGGTGGTCAGTGAAATCCAGATTTTGCGCCGTGCCACTGACAAGCCAATTGTGGCCATTACCGGTTCCAATGCCAAAAGTACCGTAACCACACTAATTGGCCTGATGGCTGCCGATGCTGGCAAGAAGGTCGCGGTTGGGGGTAATCTGGGCCGTCCGGCGCTGGATTTAACCAAAGATGATCCGGAGCTGTATATTCTGGAACTTTCCAGCTTTCAGTTAGAAACCACTTCAAACCTGAATGCTGAAGTGGCGGTGGTGCTGAACATGAGTGAAGACCATCTGGACCGTCATGGTGACATGCTCGGTTATCACACCGCCAAACACCGTATTTTCCAGGGTGTGAAACAGGTGGTGTATAACCGTGATGATGCACTGACCCGTCCACTGGTGCCAGATACCACCCCTATGCAGAGCTTTGGTCTGAATGCCCCAGATATCAACCAGTTTGGTATTTTAAAAGAAACAGATGGCACCATTTGGCTGGCGCGTGGCCGTGAACGTCTGCTGAAAAGCAGCGACATGTATATTCAGGGTACGCATAATATTGCCAATGCCTTGGCCTGTCTGGTGCTGGGTGAAGCGATTGGCCTGCCGATGGACAGCATGCTGAACACCTTAAAAAGCTTTAAAGGTCTGGAGCATCGCTGTGAATTCGTCGAAGAGGTCGCAGGCGTGCGTTATTATAACGACTCCAAAGGCACCAATATTGGTGCCACCCTTGCGGCACTGGAAGGCTTGGGTGCAGCAATTCAGCCGTATGGTGGTCAGGTGGCCATTATTTTAGGCGGGCAGGGCAAAGGCCAGGACTTTAAGGCACTGCGTCAGGCGCTCAGTCAATACGCCAAACTGGCAGTGTTGATTGGTGAAGATGCCGCGCTGATTGAAGCGGCGGTACAGGGCACTACCACGCTGCTCCATGCCGACAGTCTGCAACAGGCGGTCACACTGTGCCAGCAGCATACCCAGCCGCAGGATGTCGTGTTATTGTCACCTGCATGTGCAAGTTTTGATATGTTCTCGGGCTATCCGGAACGTGGTCGTCAGTTCGTGACTTATGTCAACGAACTTGGTCAAGAATAATAAGGATTTGGGATATGGCTGGCTTTGCTCAGACAACGATCAATAAAATCAATCAGGTCTATGAGCGCTGGTTACCGCGGTTACCGGCCGAAGTGAATGTGCGCAATGTGCTCATTTTTAGCGTATTGGCCTTGCTCTGTATCGGCTCGATTATGGTGGCGTCTGCCTCAATGCCCTATGCCGAGCGTATGCATGAAAATGCCTTCCATTATGTACTGCGGCATGGTATTTCAATTGCGGTAGCGCTAATTGCCGCCTATACCGTGTATAAAGTTCCCTTAAACCTCTGGTTCAATAACACCTTCTTTTTATGGATTATTACCATTGCCTTGCTGATTGCGGTACTGGTGGTCGGTACCGAAGTCAATGGTTCCAAACGCTGGATTCGGGTGGCCGGGTTTACCTTGCAGGCTTCAGAAGTGGCCAAGGTGATGATGGCGATTTTTACCGCCGACTACGTGGTACGTCGTGCCGAAGAAGTGCGTAATAATATTAAAGGTCTGGTACGGCTGGCGGTAATTATGGCAGCGACCGTGGGCCTGATTATGGCGGAACCGGACTTGGGTGCGACCGTGGTGATTGCACTGACCATGCTTGGCGTGTTCTTCCTGGCCGGTGCGCCGCTGATTCAGTTCGGGATTGCCTTGGGTGCAATGCTGGGCGCGTTTACCTTCCTAGTGGTGTTTGAACCCTATCGTTTTGAACGTTTAATGTCTTTCTCTAACCCGTGGAATGATCCGCTCGGGGCCGGTTATCAGCTGTCAAATGCCTTAATGGCTTTTGGCCGTGGTGAATGGGCCGGGGTGGGTTTGGGGCATAGTATCCAGAAAATGTCCTATCTGCCGGAAGCACATACTGACTTTATGCTGGCGGTACTCGGCGAAGAATTTGGCTTTTTGGGTATTCTGGTGGTGCTGAGCCTGTCTTTCACCATGCTGGTCTGCTGTATTCGCATTGGTCATCGTGCCTTGCGACATCAGTATTTACGTGCTGGTTATCTGGCCTATGGCATCAGCATCATCTTCCTGTTACAGATTCTGGTGAATGCCGGCATGAATATGGGCATGTTGCCGACTAAAGGGCTGACCCTGCCATTTATCAGTTATGGTGGTTCATCGCTAATTATGTGTGCGGTGATGGTCAGTCTGATTCTGAAAATTGAAAGTACTACCCAGCAGACCAATCCAAGCCGTGAGGAATCAAGCTTCTAGATTGCTCTGCTGAAATGGATCTGGCTGAGCATGGTGCAACACTGTGCTTGGCATTTCCGTTTTACAGTTCAGACATTTGACAAAGCTGCCTTTGGCTTTGGATAGCGGAATTAAAGGAATAAAAAATAAGGAAAAATAATTGCGCTGCTGCTTCAGTTCATAGCTGGTGCGGGTGCGACAGACCGGACAGACAAACTGGTTTTTCTCCAGCACTTTGGTTTTTGGACCAATCCCGAAAATAAAAAACATAGTAATCCCATCTTGCAGTTATTTTTTTCTAGATTAGCGCAAATTGTGTAGTTATGCGTAGCTGCCCTGTAGCTGAGTTGTATGTGGAATGGCGTCAATTGACCACTGGGCAATGGCTTGCTGCAGCATACGTGCCGGGGTGTCTAAAACTACCGGGGGTTGGTGCAAAGCCGTGAGCGCCTGTTGTAATAGCAGAGGAGCCTGATTTAAATCCAGCGGCTGGGCCAGGTTCTGCTTGGAGAGTTTTTGCCCCTGATCATTCATGGCCAGCGGCAAATGCAGATAGCGCAGTTCCGGATAGCCCAGCACCCGCCCAAGCCAGATTTGCCGTTCGGTATTGTCCAAGAGGTCTGCGCCGCGGACGACATCGGTAATGCCTTGCAGATAGTCATCGACCACCACGGCCAGCTGATAGTTAATAATCCCGTCACGGCGTTTTAAGACAAAATCCCCCAGATCTTGTTGCAGGTTGGAGCAATGCCGGCCCTGCAAGCGGTCTTCAAAGCAGATGTCTGTATCGGTCACTTTCAGGCGGATGGCCTGCTGTGCAAAGGGGAGTTGCAGATTGCGACAGGTGCCAGCATAAATATGATTGGAACCGAGCATTTTACGCGTGCACTGACAGGCATAGACCCAGCCTTGCTCGGCGAGTTGCTCAAGAACGTCTTCGTAAATGGCCAAACGGTCTTTTTGAAACAAAATCTCGCCATCCGGCTCGAACTGAAAGGCATCTAAAGAACGCAGGATATGCGCTTCACTGCCGGGATAAATACGGGGAATGTCAGTGTCTTCAATACGGACCAGCCAGCGCCCATGCTGGGCCTTGGCATCGCAATAACTGGCCACCGCGGTAATGAGGGAACCAAAATGCAAAGGGCCGGTTGGCGATGGCGCAAACCGGCCCACGTAATTCTCTTCAGCTTTCCCTCCCTTTATCAAAGGGAGGGGCAGGGAGGGATTACGAATAGACATGCTTAACCGTTATTTTGCTTCTCTTTGATTTCTGCCAAAGTTTTGCAGTCAATACACAAAGTCGCAGTTGGACGCGCTTCTAAACGGCGTAAACCAATTTCGATTCCGCAGGTTTCACAGAAACCGTAGTCATCGTTTTTAATGGCTTCAATGGATTGTTCAATTTTACGGATCAGTTTGCGTTCACGGTCACGGGTACGTAACTCGATGGCAAACTCTTCTTCCTGAGTGGCGCGGTCGTTTACGTCAGGCAATGCAGTATTTTCATCTTGCATTGTGTTTAGCGTACGATCAACTTCAGACATCAGCTCGGCTTTCCAGGCCAAGAGAATCTGACGGAAGTGCTCAAGCTGGCCCTCAGACATATATTCTTCATTTTTTTTCGGCTGATAAGGCTCAATACCAAATAAGCTAGCAGTAGAACCACCTTCTGACGCCTTTGGCTTTGTCTTACGCACGCGCTTTGTAGATTTTTCCTCTACAACATCTGTTTGTTCGTCCAAGACTTGATTTTGGTTGTCATTCGCCATGTAGGGCATTCCTCATCATATACGTATTATCTATACGCAAAAAATATGGTGATATGCAAGTGTTTTTATCCACTCCCAAGGAGAAGATTATCCCTTCGGGGGTCGTCATCATATAGACTTTTTATGTATATTGATAGTCTTTGATGTTTGGATTTCGTCGTATCACGTTTTCCTTCGCAGCCATAACTTAAAGCAAAAAGATTAAAATGAAAAGTTAATAACCTGAAATTTCATTATTTATTTGACCGACCAAATTTTCAACACGATGCACCTGTGTGTCGAACTCGCCATTGTCCTTTAAATGCAAGACCCGATAGCCCGGTGCTTCCTGTCCCAGGGCAAAATCATCACTGTGTGGTTTAAACTGCACTGAAGTCGAAGGCGTTGAATAAAAAGGAATATTGTTCCAGATGTTCAGTGAATCCTGATGCACGTGGCCAAATAAAACCGCTTTAATATTCTGGTGCTTGACCATCACTTCAGTCAGATCTGCGGTATTTTTCAGTTTATGCTGATCGACCCAATGTGACTGCATGGCAAAAGGATGATGATGACAGGCCAGAATCACATGCTGGCCGGCATGTTCGGTTAACAGCTGGTCCAGTTGCGCGAGCTGGGAGGGTTCAATCCGGCCATCAATCTGATTCTTGACCGCACTGTTCAGCAGCATGATGGTCCAGCGACCCAAATGAATGGCATGTACCCGGTTTTGCTGCTGGTGAAACGGAAAATACTCCACCTCATCATGATTGCCCGGAATCTGATAAAACGGAATATTCAGGCGGTGCATAAATGCCAGATAGCGCGCATAGGTCGCCGGCACTGGCACCTGTGCCAGATCCCCGGTATGAACAATGGCATCCAGCTCAGGATAACGTTGCTGAATATCACGCATGATGCCATGAAAGCTGTGTTCCGGATTCATCTGCACAAATTTAAGGTCTTCCTGATCCATTAAATGTGTGTCTGAAATCTGGACGATGGTCCAGCTTTGTGTATTTTTGCTTATAAAAGTCATGCCTGACCCCTTAGACATTCCTTATGGTTTAATTTGTTGTTGTAACCATTGCAGGGCGATGATCAGCGGCGCATTCCTGAGCCGACCATTGGCCAATAAGATCGGTAAGTGCTCATACTCAAAAATATGCAATTGAATATTTTCGCCTTCCTCACTAAGACCAAACACACCGCCTTGTTCAGGCAAATTTACTTTCGCACTATATAAATGAAAGATTTCCGCACAAGCTCCTGCAGAAGGATAGAAGGTAAACAGATGCTGCAGTTCTTCAACTTCGCAGCCTGATTCTTCTAGGGTTTCACGGCGAATGCAGTTTTCCGGTGATTCATCACCATCGAGTACGCCCGCAATGACTTCGAGTTGCCAGGGAGAATCCTGATCATCCATTGCCCCAATACGAAATTGTTCTATTAATGCAAATTTATGTTTTTTTTCATCATATAACAATACACCGGCTGCCTCCGGGCGTTGAATCAACTCCCGATGAATGACCGGTGTATAGTGGTTTTGATTAAACAGGCGATGGCTCAGACTGACTTTTTCAACCTGAATAAAGCCACGAAACAAGAATTCACGCTGTTGAATGCGCAGTTCATTTCGACCATAGGTCGCCTGTTTAAGTATTTCCATAAAACATCATACGGATGAAGAACATCAGTTTTCATCCTAACTGAGATTAAATGGAACACAAACTCTTTTTCGATAGCTTAGACGTCGTGGTACAATTTTTGACCAGTCTGCTGATAGGTCTCCTTCATGGCTTTGAGACCTTCCGCAACCTCTGTATCACTTTGCATGGCTTCTTTAGCAAGATTCTGATTTTGCGCATAATCTCTCACATTTTGGGTGATTTTCATGGAGCAGAATTTCGGTCCACACATCGAACAGAAGTGCGCTGATTTGTGTGCTTCTTTCGGCAAGGTTTCATCATGCATACTGCGCGCCGTATCCGGGTCCAGACTCAGGTTAAACTGATCTTCCCAGCGGAATTCAAAGCGGGCTTTGGACAGGGCATTGTCACGCGCCTGCGCACCCGGATGACCTTTGGCCAGATCGGCGGCATGTGCAGCAATCTTGTAGGTGATAATACCGTCTTTAACATCTTTCTTGTTCGGCAGACCTAAATGCTCTTTTGGCGTCACGTAGCACAGCATGGCCGTGCCATACCAGCCAATCATAGCGGCCCCAATGGCCGAGGTAATATGGTCATAGCCCGGTGCAATATCGGTGGTTAGCGGACCAAGGGTATAGAACGGCGCCTCTTTGCAGACTTCCAGTTGCAGATCCATATTTTCCTTGATCATATGCATTGGCACATGACCCGGGCCTTCAATCATCACCTGTACATCATGTTCCCAGGCGCGATGCGTTAACTCGCCCAGGGTACGAAGTTCGCTGAATTGTGCTTCATCATTGGCATCCTGAATACAGCCCGGACGCAGGCCATCGCCCAGACTGAAGGAAACGTCATAGGCTTTCATGATTTCGCAGATTTCATCGAAGTGGGTATACAGGAAGTTTTCTTCATGATGCGCCAGACACCACTGTGCCATGATTGAACCACCACGTGACACAATACCGGTGAGGCGGTTGGCGGTCAGCGGTACATAACGCAGCAGTACCCCAGCATGAATGGTGAAGTAGTCCACACCTTGTTCGGCCTGTTCAATCAGGGTGTCTTTAAAGATTTCCCAGGTCAGGTCTTCTGCCACGCCGTTGACTTTTTCCAGGGCCTGATAAATGGGCACGGTACCAATTGGCACGGGTGAGTTACGGATAATCCATTCGCGGGTTTCATGAATATTTTTCCCGGTCGATAAATCCATGATGGTGTCGGCGCCCCAGCGGGTGGCCCAGGTCATTTTTGCCACTTCTTCGGCAATGTCGGAACCCAGTGCCGAGTTACCAATATTGGCATTAATTTTCACCAGGAAATTACGGCCAATAATCATCGGCTCAATTTCAGGGTGGTTAATGTTGGCGGGAATAATGGCGCGGCCGGCAGCGACTTCCTGACGTACAAATTCCGGGGTAATTTCACGCAGGTTTTGTGCACCAAAGTTTTGTCCCGGATGCTGGCGCATATCGACGCCTTGCTGTTGGCGCAGGTTTTCACGGATGGCGATGTATTCCATTTCCGGGGTAATAATGCCCTGTTTGGCATAGTGCATTTGGGTCACGTTATGCCCGCGTTTGGCCCGGCGCGGTTTCTGGATATGGGCAAAACGGATGTCGGCAGTGCGGATGTCACGCAGGCGTTCCTGACCGAATTTAGAACTGAGCTGATCCAGAATTTCTGTATCGTTACGCTCTTCAATCCAGCGTTCACGCACATTCGGTAAACCCTGGTTCAGATCAATATTGACTTCCGGGTCGGTGTAAACGCCAGAGGTGTCATAGACCATTACCGGCGGATTGTGTTCACCGCCTAAACTGGTTGGGGTCTCGGTCAGTTCAATCTGGCGCATCGGGACACGGATATCCTCACGTGAGCCCTGGATATAGACTTTGCTCGAAGCGGGTAAAATACGGGTGAGGTCTTTGGCATCTTGCTCGTGTTGAGCAGAAATAGCCTCGGAAGAAAGATTCGTTAATTGGTTCATACCATGATCCTTATGAAGAGCATCAACGAATCAAGCACGACCAAAACGAAACGGATTTATCCTGAATAATAAATCGAAACTTAAGGTTTAGTTGCGCTTGATTCCTACGCAGGTGTTAACCTGATCAGGTTCAACGGTACTTGTGCTTAATCATCTATACGGTTAGACAATTACACAATCTCAGCGAGGATTTACTCGCGCTCCGTCAAGCTGCTTAAATCTTAACAGGTTGGCTTAAAAAGGCCAGTGATAAAACTGCCAAATTGGTGGGTGGCTTAGTTATTCTGATAAGGCATACAGACCGCATCGCTAAAACAGTCACGGGTCGGACTTAAGCCGTTTAGCGGTAAATCCAGATAATGGGACAGCTGCTTTAGCGCCAGGGTGTTGGCACGTTCATTGTTTTGTTCCTGTGCGGTCAGGCTGACTGGAATACGGTTACGCCGTTCCTGTGGCGACATCTGTACAAAGCTGCGGAATTTACGCGCCTGATCTGCCAGTCGCGACTGCTCCAGCTTGGCCAGCTTTTCAATTTCATACCAGACACTGGGCTGAATCGCATATTCTGCTTCATAGCTGTCTGAAACCGGGGTATTTAAGGTGCCTTTAAACAGGAACATACGATAGACCTGATCCAGATAACGCGCATCACGGATATAATTGCTGTCAGGATAGTTTTTGACATAATCTTCCCAGAACAGGGCGCGACGCACCACTTCCTGGGCATCAATGGTCAGGCCGCCATCACGAATCGGACGCTGCATATTCTGTTCGGCCAGATTTTCAATAAAAATCCGTTCGGCATCGGGCAGATAAGGCGCAAAAATACGAGCCAGGTACTGCGGATTACGCCGATAGACCAGTTGCCCTTCACCGGCATCATACAGGTCGACATAGGCCTGACCTTTGTGTTTCAGCAGATACTGGTCGCGTAAGGCAAACTGTTCGAAATGGCTTTGCTGAATGGTGGGATGCTGGGCCAGATCAAAGGCATACTGATCAAAAGCGGTCTGCTGCTGGGCGGTACGTTCGACTTTCAGAAAATTCTGGTACATCTGGGCAGACAGTTCCAGCAGATGCTGCTGGTCGGGGAAATCCATTAGTGGCAAACAGACTTTTAAATCCTGGTTAATCTGTTCCAGGGCAAAGGTGGTGCGCTGCTGGTTAATCTCGCGCATTTCCTGTTCAATACCGCGGCAGATCGACTTTAAATCGACCGCCTGTTCAGCCACAGCCTGCTTCGGCTTCTGTTCAATGACCACAGGAGGTTCTGGCCTTTGACACGCGGTCAAAACCATTGCAGAACATAAACTGAGCAGTAAAGTACGCCAGCGGGGAGAAATAAGCTTCACGATAACCCAATTAAAAAAGCAGCAAAAAAATAACAAGTGCGGAATGTATGGCGCTATTGTAACGAGCTTCGGGCCGGTGAATTGTAGCGTTGTGCTGAAGTTTGGTTACATGGCTGTGAGTGCGCTCCTGGCTCAACTCAACTGGACAGCTTGCTGCTTGAGTTAAAGCGGTAAAATATAAAAAAATAATCAAAAACATACGAAAAAAATGCGATAAATCGCTACTATGGAGCAAATTGAGTCAATGCTTGACTGAGACATGGCCATTTTGGCGAGATGAGTTAAACGAATAAAATGAAGAAAAAAATATGTGTATTGGGCCTGCTGTTGTTTAGCCCTTGGGCGCAAGCCTTGGATCTGGTCGAGGCCTATGAGCGTGCCAAAGCCACCGACCCGAACTGGCAGGCCAATCTGTTGCAATATGAAGCCGATCAACTGAATTTAGGCATTGCCAAAGGCAATTTGCTGCCGACCGTGACTGTGTCTGGCAATATCACCCGGCGCAGTCAGGACGCCAATACTGCGACAATTCCAGGTTCTCCAGTCAGCTCTGAAAGCCTGTCACCTTCAGCAACCACCACCCGTCAGGTGAGTGTCACCGCACGCCAGCCTTTATTTCGCTGGGATGCCTGGGAAGGCCTAAAACAGGTCAAAACCTCACTCAGTCTCAGTGAAGTCACCTTAAGACTGCAAAAGCAGGAGCATATCTTAAATGTGGCCGAGGCCTATTTTAATGTGCTACGTCAGCAGTCTTTAACCACCGCCTATTTACAGGAAGAGCAGGCACTGCTGGAACAGCTGAACATGATGAATGCCAAGCTGCGCGAGGGACTGGTCGCGCGCAGTGATGTCAGCGAAGCCGAGGCGCAATATCAAAATGCCAAGGCCAACCGGATTGCTACCCATGTGCAGCTGGTGCTGGCACAGGAACAACTGGCGCAGCTGATCGGGCCATATCGTGAAAATCTGGCGGTACTGCGAGATGACTTTCAGTTCCAAAAGCCTGATCCGGCCAGTTTAGAGGCATGGACCGAGCTGGCACAAAGTCAGAACCTGTCCATTTTGCAGGCCCGCTTGCAGCAGCGTTATGCCGAAGACCAGAAACGGGTGGAGCAGGCCGCGCGTTATCCGCAAATTGAAGCGGTCGGTACTTATGGCTATAACAAGCAGACGCCACAAAGCCCGATTTCTCAGAATGGCCAGTTTGATCAGGTCGGCATTGAAATGAACTGGAATGTATTTACTGGCGGGCGTACCCAGCGCAATATCCAGAAAGCAGCGGTGAATGTCGATAAAGCCGAAGCCGAGCTGGATGCGGCGATCCGTAAAGCCAATACCGATGTAAAAAGTGCCTATTTGCAGGTGGAAACCGATCAGTCCAAATTACAGGCACGACAGGCGGCCATGCAATCGGCAGAACTGGTATCGCGCGCATCGCGTGCCCAATATAATGAAGGCCTAAAAACCATGGTCGATGTCCTGCTGGCCCAGCGTAATGCTTTTTCGGCCAAGCAGGACTATTTGAATGCCAAATATGATTATCTGATTAATATACTTCGCCTCAGGGCGTCGGTGGGGCAACTCAGTGAAAAAGATCTGGCCGAGATGAACTTGTGGTTAATAGAAAAACCTTAAATTTCAATAAAATAAAATGATGCAATCGGGCACTTGTTTAAATTGTCATAAAAGCTTAATGTTTAATGTGATTTAATAATCAATGATCAAATAAGTCCGTTATTACTGCATTGGAGTACATCTCTTGAGTCCAAATAATCCTGTGTTAAATCACCATATTTCTTCTCAATTTAATGAAGATCTACAGGATGTCAATACAAAATTCATGACCATGGGTGGCTTGGTAGAACAGCAGGTGGCCAATGCGATTCATGCATTGCTGGACACAGATGCCGCGATGGCAATAGAGGTGCAATTTCAGGACAATGCGGTGAACCGTCTGGAAACTGAAATTGATGAAGCATTAACCCTGATTTTGGCGCGCCGTCATCCTGCAGCAATTGACCTGCGCATGGTGATTGCCATGAGCAAGGCCAATACCGACCTGGAACGTATTGGTGATGAAGCGGCTAAAATTGCCCGGATTGCACAAAGCTTGTGTGAAGAAGGTGGCTCGCCGCGCGGTTATATGGAAACCCGTCATATTGGCAACCAGGTGCGAGTCATGATTCATGATGCGCTGGATGCTTTTGCCCGTTTAGATGTCGATCAGGCTTTACGCGTACTGCTGGCCGATGCCGATATCGACCGTGAATACCAGTCGGCCACCCGGACTTTAATGACCTATATGATTGAAGATCCACGTCATATTTCCCGCGTCATCAATGTAATGTGGGTACTGCGTTCCCTAGAGCGGATTGGTGACCATGCGCGTAATATTTCCGAGCAAGTGATTTATATGGTCAAAGGTCTGGATGTGCGTCATACCAGCATGGAAGAAATTGAACAGAAAGTTCAAGAACGCTAAGTTTGAATACCAGAAACAGCCTGAAATAATTTTCAGGCTTTTTTTATGGATTACGCATAAAATGGATAAAAAAAATCCCAGATTTTGGGGGAAATCTGAGATCGAAATCGGGGATATTTATATCTATTATAAGAGATGCTTCCATCTCCTTGATTGTTATTATAGGAAGATGGTGGGCGGAAATCTTTAAGCTTATTGTAGTCTAATGTTGAGTTTTATGAACAAATGTATCGGCCAGTTACAATACCAATCGGTTAAATAGGTTAATTTTAATCTAAATTATAAACCCCTGATTTTGGTGAAGTAAAACTTTATAGTTGTCCAGATATACCTGTCAATTCAATAAAAACCAATCACCTTAAGCTCACTATAAACAGGGAGCTTGCGGCTGGAAAACAACAGAGTTCATCTACTTTTTCTGTGCCAAGCCTGAAATGGGTGAATGAAGAGGAATTCATTTTTTTATCGATGAAATTTTTTTGGATTAAAGGCTAAAAGCATCTTCCGAGATAAAACCCTATGTGCAGTGGTTGATCTTGGGTTTGGATAGAGTAAAAGAAAAGCTCCATTTCTGGAGCCTTTCAAATTTAAGCCTACGCGCTTCGCTTGTCTTACGTAATTTTTACAACCGTGCATAAAAAAATCCCCAAAAAATGGAGATTCTTTTTGCATGAAAGTCTACGCGGACTTCGCCCTTGTCTTGCGTAAAACTTAAAGCAGCGCTTTCTTTTTTACTCGAAGCACAGCTTCTCGTCTTGCGGCGTGGCGGAGCAGTATCGAGTATAAAAAAGGAGCCTCTTCAGACTCCTTTGAGACATTTGAAACTACGCGCTTCGCTTGTCTTACGTAATTTTTACAACCGTGCATAAAAAAGAATCCCCAAAAATGGAGATTCTTTTTGCATGAAAGCCTACGCGGACTTCGTCCTTGTCTTGCGTAAAACTTAAAGCAGCGCTTTAAGTTTTACTCAGGCTTTAGCCCTTCGGCTTTTTCTAAGGTTTCGTCATTATTGAAGAATTTTTCGCGCTGTTCTTCCAGAAACTTTTTCGCATCTGCTTCAAACACGTTTAAACGCTTTTCATTGATCAGCGTGGTCTGATGTTTCAGCCATTCGTTCCAGGCCTGTTTAGACACGGTATCAAATAATTCCTGACCTTTGGCACCCGGGAACGGGGCAAAGTCCAAGCCTTCCATTTCTTGTTGATACTTACGGCAAAATACTTGTCGAGACATATCCATACTCCGAATTTAAGATTAAGCGTAAAGTTGCTCTAAACGGGCGTGGGCGCGTTCAATCGCAGCAGCGACTTGTGCCGGAGCAGTCCCCCCAATATGGTTACGTGCATTCACTGAAGCTTCCAGAGTCAGGGCTTTTTCAAATACATCGGCCTGAATCAGGTCAGAGAACTGCTGCAGCTGTTCCAGGGTCAGTTCAGACAGGTCTTTGCCTTCCTGTACGCCCAGTGCTACCGCTTTACCAACAATTTCATGGGCATCACGGAAAGCAACGCCATTTTTCACCAGGTAATCCGCAAGGTCGGTTGCAGTAGAGAAACCACGCAGCGCCGCTTCACGCATTTCTGCAATGTTAGGCACCAATGCCGGAATCATGTCAGCAAACGCCATCAGTGAACCACGTACAGTATCAATTGCATCAAACAGAGGCTCTTTGTCTTCCTGGTTGTCTTTGTTATAGGCCAGTGGTTGACCTTTCATCAGGGTCAACAGGCTCATTAAGTCGCCATAGACACGGCCGGTTTTACCGCGAACCAGTTCAGGGACATCCGGGTTTTTCTTTTGCGGCATGATTGATGAGCCGGTACAGAAACGGTCAGGAATATTCACAAATTTAAACTGGGCTGAGGTCCACAGAATCAGTTCTTCCGACATACGTGACAGGTGCATCATGATTAACGATGCCGCAGCGTTAAATTCAATCCCGAAATCACGGTCAGATACTGCATCTAAAGAGTTTTCAGCCACGGCATCAAAGCCCAGTAATTCTGCGGTATAGGCGCGGTCGATTGGATAGGTTGTACCTGCCAGTGCAGCTGAACCGAGTGGCATACGGTTCACACGTTTACGGCAGTCAATTAAGCGCTCAGAGTCACGTACCAGCATTTCAAACCAGGCCATAAGGTGGTGACCAAAAGTCACAGGTTGAGCAGTTTGTAAATGGGTGAAGCCCGGCATAATCGTGTCAGTGTTTTTTTCCGCCAGGCTTAGAATACCAGTTTGTAGTTTTTTCAATAATTCTAAAATGGCATCAATTTCATCACGCACATACAGACGGATATCGGTCGCCACCTGGTCGTTACGGCTACGGCCGGTGTGCAGTTTTTTACCGGTAATGCCAATACGCTGGGTCAGGCGTGATTCGATGTTCATGTGCACATCTTCAAGGTCAATACGCCATTCAAACTGACCCGCTTCAATTTCGGCTTTAATGGTGTTTAAGCCGTTGATGATGTCGTCACGTTCCTGTGCAGTCAGCACGCTAACTTTGGCCAACATGGTTGCATGGGCGATTGAGCCGGCAATATCTTGTTTATAAAAGCGTTGGTCAAATTGGACAGATGCTGTAAATTCAGCAACAAATGCGTCAGTAGCTTCAGAGAAACGACCGCCCCACATACCCGAAGTCTGGGTTTGTGACGGATTTGAGGAATTAGAAGATGTGGTCATGTCGGCTCAATAGAATAAAAAGCAGTAATTTGAAAACGAGTATAACAAATTCGGAATCACTTGCCGAAGGGCAGGTGAGATCATCTTTTGCAGATACGGCTGATGAAAAAAATTACAGTTATTTTTTTACGAAAATAGGGCGTTGGCAACATCTAATTGAATTATTTATTGCCAGCAATGTATTGGCCATGGTGCTGGCACTGGCTGAAGCGCAGGGCTGGCAGGCATTAACCGGCTCAAGGCTGCTGCAATATGTGCTGTATATTAACTGGGTGCTGCTGGCCTTTACTGCCTTTATTGAATATTTTCAAAGACGTTTGGGCCGGATGAGTCTGGGCTTTTCGCTCGGTTTTGGTTTTTTATTGCTACAGCTAATTGTACTGGTGACCACTTTAAGCCTGAATCTGCTGACGCATTTTGGCCAGAATTTTCATCTGCGTGACTTGACTGCAGCCGAGCTGGGGGGCGGGCTGGATTTGCATTTAAGTTATGGCATCTTGCTGGGAGCATTCTGTTTTCGCTATTTATATTTGCGCGAACAGAATTATCTGCGCGAGCAAAGTGCTCTAAAGGCCAAGGTGCATGCCTTGCAAGCGCGTATCCATCCGCATTTTTTATTCAACAGTTTAAATAATGTCATTAGCCTGATTGCGATTGATCCTGAAAAAGCCGAGCAGATGCTGCTCAATCTGTCACGTCTGTTTCGTGCCAGTTTACAGGAAGTCAAGCTGGTCAAGCTGCAGGAAGAAGTTGAATTATGCCAGCGTTATCTGGAGATTGAGCAGATTCGTCTGGGTGAACGCTTGCAGGTGGAATGGAAAATTGAACAGCCGCAACTGCTCAGTCAGGTACAAATTCCCTTATTAACTTTACAACCTTTACTGGAAAATAGTATTTTTCATGGTGTTGAAAAAATATCCAGACCGAGTACCATTAGCGTATTGGTAGAAATTTTGGAAAATCAAGTCAATATCGTCATTACAAACCCTTACGTAAACGCTAAAATGAATTTACGACAAGGACATGGTATTGCAATTCAAAATGTGCAACAGCGTCTACGCGCCTTTTATGGAAGAAAGGTGGTCTTTCAAACGTATGCAGGGGAGGGCATGTATACCACCGTGGTACAGTATCCATATAAATAAAAAAAAATTCACGTTAAGCTATAAAAATAAATGATTTAACGTAAAGGAGGGATAAATGGATGTTCTGATCTGTGATGATGAACCTCTTGCAACTGAGCGTTTGGCCCGCTTGGTGACTCAACTTGGACATCAGGTGGTGGCAACCGCCAGTCATGGTGAGCAGGCCATTGAGCTAGCAGATGAACATCAGCCAGATGTCGTGTTATTAGATATTCAGATGCCAGAAATGGATGGACTAAGCTGCGCCCAGCATTTGCGCGAGCTTGACCCCATGCCGGCAATTGTCTTTTGTACCGCCTATGATGAGCATGCACTTGATGCATTTAAATCGCAGGCAGAAGGGTATTTATTAAAACCGGTCATGCAACAGGAATTGCAGCAGGTTTTAGATCACTTAACCAAACTCACGCAAGCCCAGCTGAGTCACATAAAACAAAAAGAAAATATGGAAGAATTGAATATAAAACGCCACCAGATCACGGCGAAAACTTATCGTGGTGTTGAACTGGTGCCTGTAGAAAATATTTATTATTTTTTAGCAGATCAAAAATATGTCACCGTGCGCCATAAAAATGGCAGCGTGCTGATTGACGAAACCTTAAAAGACCTGGAGCATGAATTTGCCGATCAGTTTATTCGGATTCATCGCAATGCACTGGTCTCGATTCATTATCTTGAAGGACTGGAAGTGATTAATACCGGTCAATATCAGGTGCGTTGTCGTGAACTGGAAGAACGTCTGGCAGTAAGCCGTCGTCATTTACCGACCTTAAGAGAACGTATTCAGAAACTGTAAGCACCGGCTGAAATGGCTTTTTCGCCATCTCAGGGTGCAAATTGACTTGCATTTTCAAGCGATCAGGTTAAGTTTAAGGGAATTCTTTTATTTGCTTTCACTGACATGATGAACACCCTGAAAATTGCAACTCGACAAAGCCCGCTGGCATTATGGCAGGCGGAACACATTCGTGCGCGTTTAGAAGCCTTACATGCCGGTCTAAACGTGGAGTTGGTCACCTTTGTGACCCAGGGTGATAAAATTCTCGATACCCCCTTAGCCAAAATTGGGGGCAAGGGACTGTTTGTCAAAGAATTAGAAGCAGCTTTGCTAGATGGTCGTGCTGACCTTGCTGTGCATTCCATGAAAGATGTGCCAATGGCGCTACCAGAAGGCTTAAGCCTGGCGGTGATTTGCGAGCGTGAAGATCCGCTGGATGCCTTTGTGTCCAATACTTATGCCAGCTTTCAGGACTTGCCGCAGGGTGCCAAAGTCGGAACGTCCAGTTTGCGCCGTAAATGCCAGATTTTAAAAGCACGCCCTGACCTGGAGATTATTGATTTGCGCGGTAACGTTGGTACCCGTCTGTCCAAGCTGGATGCAGGTCAATATGATGCGATTATTCTGGCCAGTGCCGGCCTGAAGCGTTTGGGCCTTAGTGAGCGGATTCGTCATACGCTCGCGCCTGAAGTGAGTTTGCCGGCCGTGGGTCAGGGCGCTTTGGGGCTGGAATGCCGGACTAATGATCAGGCCGTACTCGAGCTGATTTTGCCGTTGATGGATGATGAAACCAATGTCTGTGTACGCGCAGAACGTGCGTTTAATGCTTATCTGGAAGGTGGCTGTCAGGTGCCGATTGCCGGTTATGCCACTTTAAAAGATGGCCAGCTGTCGATGGAAGGCCGGGTGGGCAGTGTCGATGGCCAGACCTTGTTAAGCGCACAGCTCAGTGCCGCACCCGAGCAGGCCGAACAGCTGGGTGAACAACTGGCACAGAACCTGTTGGCACAAGGGGCAGGTGAGCTGCTAAAAGCCTTATATTAAGATGCTGTTTATTAATACCCGCCCGGCCGATCGTGCCTGTACCTTGTCACAGGCTTTAAGGCAACAGGCCTGGTCGGTGATTGAACTGCCTCTGCTGGAATTACAGGCCCGTCCCTGGTCCGATGCATTGGCACAGCTGTACCAGCAATTACTGCAGGCGCAGCGGATTGTGGTGGTCAGCCCGACCGCGGTACACATCGGGATGGAGTATCTGGCGCAAAGCGGTATTCATCTCGATCAATTACAACATTTACAGTGGATTGCGGTTGGTGAAAAAACGGCGCAGGTACTGGCAGAATACGGAATTTCGAGCGCCGTGCCGGAGGTTGAAACCTCGGAAGGGATGCTGGAACTGCCTTTATTAAAATCCCTGGCGGCCGGTTCATGTATTGCCTTCTGGCGCGGTGAAGGTGGACGTCAGTTTATGATGGACAGCCTGCAACAGGCCGGAATGCAGATTCTGAATTTTATTTTATATCAGCGTCAGTGTCCGGCCGCGTCGATTCAGCAGATGCCCGCGCTATTGCCACAACTGCAGCAGCACCGGGACTATTGGATGCTGATTAGCAGTGAGGCCAGCTGGTTAAACTGGTTGCGGCTGAGTCAAGCGCAAAAAGAATTATTGAACCGGGGACGTTATCTGGTGCTGGGTGACCGCCTGGAAGCGCTGTTGATGGATTATCAACAACAGCATCACACCCGTTTTCAACTGATCAAGTTGACGAATTTAAAAACAGAAACAATACTGCAGCAGATTGAGCTTAAATCAGGACACGCATGAAGAAGCTACTTATTTTATTATTGATCATCGGCTTGGCCTGGATGTTAAAGCTGAGCTATGACGTATTTAAAATAACGGCGCAGCAGTCCGAATTGTCTCAGAGTATGCATCAGGCGGAAAAAAGCCGTGCTAATCTCAATGACCAGCTGGTGGCTTTGCAGCGCCAGAGTAGTAATCCTTCTCCATCTGTATCTTCAAGTGCGCCTGCAACTAATACTACGGTGCAGATCAGCCAGACCACGATCACGCCGCAGCAGATGCTTCAACAGCAGCTGGAACTGATCGAATTTGCCTTAAAGCAGGCGCAATATCCGTATGCACTGGAAAAGTTGGCAGTACTGGATGTTCAGCTGAATCAGTGGGCTTTGTCACCGGCCTTGGCCGAAAGCCTGCATCAAACCCTGAGCAAAGACCGGCAGCTGATCCAGCAATTTGCGGCACAGCGCAGTGCCCAGCAGCAGCAGGTCACTCAGGCTCTACAGCAGCTGGATCAGCTGTTGCGTCAGGAAATCCAGCAGCCACAACTGCAGCCGGCGCAAGAGGCCAATCCGGCCTTCTGGCATAAGTGGTTGAAACTGGAAGCCGCCGAGCAGCCAGCGACTGTACTTAGTCAGCGTCAATTGCTGTTAAAAGAAGCGCAGTTGCGTTTATTACTGGCACGTCAGTTATTAGGACAAGGCCAATATCTGAATTATCAGCAGGAGCTGACTGAAATTCTTCATTTGTTACAGCCACTGCCGGATCGGGGGGCGCAGCAGTTAAGCGCTGAATTGGCGGAAATTCAGAGCCTGACCGTGATTCCTGTGCCGGTGCTGACCAGCCGCACCTTATTGGATGAATGATCATGAAGCAGATTGTTCTGGCCTATGTCTTGGTCACGTTGGTGCTGGTGGCCTTGCTCAGTGTATTCAGTTATGGCTATGGCGCGGGCTATGTTTATCTGTATTGGCGTGACTGGCAGCTACAGACCAATATCTGGGTGCTTTTAATTTTATTGATACTGATCAGTCTGGTGGTGCAGCTGATCTGGGCGATGCTAAAGCGTTATTTAAGCCGTGAACAGCGTAAGCAGGCGGCAGTGTTTGATTTCCAGCATTTACATCCTTATGAGCAAATGGCGGTAATCTGGCTGCTGGATGCCGCGCGTGAGCAGGACGCCTTTATCCGTCAGGTATTTAACCAGTCTGGTTTATTAAAAGCCGTGATTCATTCACGCCTGTCGCTGATGCAGCAGGATTATCCGGTGGCCTTGCAGATGTTAAACCAGAGTAATGCCATGGCCTTTGAGCTGGCCGAGTTGCAGCGTATTGAAATTTATCTGGCGCAGCAGCAACCGGAAAAAGCCCTGACCCATCTGGAATTTTTAAATGGCCATCAACTGTCGCCGTGGCTCAAAGATGTCAAACAAGCCTATGAGCAGCGCTTAACCGCACTGTGGGGGGAGTTTGCGCTGCAGTATCCATGGTTATATTTGCGTGCGACCCAATATGGACATTTAGGGCTGGACAGTAAGCAGTTATGGCTTGAGCAAATCTTGCAGCATTTTGAGCAGGCCACACCGGAAGCATTGCAGGATTTAAAACAGCGTTATTGCAATCTGTCCGGGCAGATGTTTAGCCAGCCGTATGCGATTAAAGTGCTGTGGTTAAAAGTGCTGGCACGTTTAAGTGATATGGGTGAGCAGCAGGAACATCTGGCGGTGCATTTGCTGAGTGAACAGTTTCATCAGGATGTGTTCTATTTATGGTTCCAGCAGCAGCTGTTAAAACCGGTACCGGATTATCTCAAGATTGAAGATTATCTGAATCAGTGGGAACAGCAATATCCTGCTTTACCGGTATTGAGTTTTGCCAAATGGCATATATTGGAAGCTACCGGTCGTCATGACGATGCAGCACAGCTTCTGGATTTATATCCGGAACATATTTTAATGAACTATTTAAGAATTAAATCGGCATTAAAAGATCAACCGCATTTACAGCAGCAGTTAAATCTGGTGTTTGAAAATAATAGTCATTTCATGAAAATTAAAATCTAGGTAAAGTCGCATGCAATTAACCGATTATCCAGTAATTCATCAACAAATGGTGGCATGGGGCGATATGGATGCGCTCGGTCATGTCAATAATGTGATGTATTACCGCTATATTGAAAGTGCCCGCATTCATTATATGGATCAGATCAGAATGATGCAGCAATCCTTTTCGACGGTAGTGGCATCAAATCAGTGCAAATATATGCGTCCGGTATTTTATCCGGATACCTTAAAAATAGGTGTACGGGTTGAGGAAATCCGAAATAGTGCTTTTCGCATGCATTATATATTATGGAGCGAGCAGCAACAGGCTGTAGTCGCGAGTGCAGAAGCCATCATGGTTTGTGTGAATTCTGAAAGTATGCAGAAAATGCCATTACCCGAGTCGATTCGGCAGCATATTTTGGCTTTGGAAAATAGTGTGGGGCATTATCTGGATTAATTCTAATCCCGAATAAATAGATTATTTATCTCTGTTAATAATTGTTTTTCATTTCAAATAATGATTGAAACTTAATTCAGATAAAAATATGATGTATTAATGCAATTGAAGTAAATTAATATAAAAGCATACTTGTGGAGTAAATATGATGCCCGATATTAGTAATTTGTCTGTAGAACAATTAAAGCGCTTGCAGGAAGAAGCGGAAGCATTAATTGCATCGAAAAAGGACCAGGCAGTTGAAGATGCATATAATCAGATTTTGGCAATTGCTGAAAATGCGGGTTTAAGCATTGAACAGATTCTTGAGTTTGGTGAGTCTAAACGTAAAAAGAATGTACGTAAATCGGTAGAGCCGCGTTATCGTAATAAAGCCAATGCCAATGAAACCTGGACAGGTCGTGGTAAGCAACCGCGCTGGTTAGTGGCAGAACTGGAAAAAGGTGCCAAGCTTGAAGACTTCTTGATCTAAACTTCATCAGATTGTCATCTAAGCGCACTAGAGTGTCGAAACCAAGCAGAACTGCTTGGTTTTTTTATGTGTATCCGTTGGTGTTGTAA
This sequence comes from Acinetobacter sp. YH12155, assembly GCF_013418255.1. Lineage (NCBI taxonomy): Bacteria > Pseudomonadati > Pseudomonadota > Gammaproteobacteria > Moraxellales > Moraxellaceae > Acinetobacter > Acinetobacter sp. YH12155. The sequence continues at coordinate 8,386 of NZ_VPCK01000015.1, read as the reverse complement.
AAAAAGTGTGCATAATGTGTGCATGAAAATAACAATTTGTTCATGAATGCATTAGATAGGTTGGTCGTGGTGGAATGATAAAGAAACCGAGATACATCACGTGGTGGATTTTCGCCATCATTGCTTTTTTAATTTTTGTGTTATTACAGATTCCTGCAGCTTGGTTAATTTCAAAGTTTTATAAAAACAATCAGAGTTTACATAATGTCAGTGGTAACATCTGGCAGGGGCAGGCAGATTGGCACAAGGGACAGTTGCGTGGCAGCTTAAGCTGGAATACGCGTCCTTTAGACCTGTTATTGCTGAAAGTGGCAGCCGATGTTGAAATCCATAGTGGTCATACCGAATTAAAAGGCGTGATGGGTTACCGTTTTGGGACCTTCATGCTGAACGCTGTACATGGCCGTGTTGCGCCAGAAACTCTAAAAACCCTGGTCGACTGGCAATGGCCGACCAATCCGATTCAATTACAAAATATCGATCTGAACTATAGCAAGCAGCAAGGGTTTGCCCAGGCACAGGGCCAGCTCAACTGGGCCGGCGGGGAGCTGGTGTATCAGTTTGCCCAGCGTCAAGAGCGCATGACCGTGCCCACGCTGAAAGGCACACTGTCGGATGAAAGCGGAAAACTGAAAATTGATGTGCGTGATGCACGTGACCAGAAAATGATAAATCTGAGTCTGGATCAGGAGATGATGCTGGATGTGCAGCTGACCCAGCGTTTATTGATGCATGTTCCTTCTTATGAAGGCAAGGCTGGTGCCGATACCTATGTAATCAGTACCCGCCAGCCGCTGTTCAAGGGAGGCTTCTGATGCAGAAAATCTGGGAACAGTTGCAGATTCTCCAGTTGAAACAGGCCGATCGTGTCGCACCGGTATTGCTGGCGCTGCTGATTCTGTATTTATGCTGGAAGCTGGCCAGTCTGTTCTGGCTATTACTGGCGCCACCTCAAGCGATGCAACTGGATCGGGTCGAACTGGGTTCGCAGCAGCTGCGTGTACCGAATATCAGCAGTTTTGCCTTGTTTCATGAAGCGAGCCAGCGTACGCAGGCCGAAGACAATCTGAACCTTCAATTACAAGGCGTGATGGTCGGTTATCCCAACCAGTTTTCTTCTGCCGTGCTCAAAGTCAATGAGGTGGCAGAGCGCTATCGCGTCGGCGATGTGATTGAAGGCAGTGGTTATCAGTTGGCTGAAGTGTACTGGGATCGGGTGGTTTTGCGTCATAGCAGTGGCGCCACCCGTGAGATAGAGTTTAAAGGCATTGAAAACGGGCTGAATCAGCCGATTGTGCCGACACAAAGCCCAGCTGCACCCAACAGAAATCCGGCACCGGCAACAACTGCGCAAAATGCGATTGGTCAGGCAGTGCAAAAGATTCAGCAAGACCGGGAACGCTATTTACAGGATATGGGCGTGAATAGTGGCAATGGTCAGGGCTATGAAATTACCGCACGGACACCGGCGGCACTCAGAAGCAGATTGGGATTACAACCAGGCGACCGGATTTTATCCTTAAATGGTCAGACTGTCGGACAAGGGCAAAATGAAGCCCAATTGCTGGAACAGGCAAGACAGGAGGGTCAGGTCAGACTGGAAGTTCAGCGTGGTGACCAGGTCATCACGGTACAACAAGATTTTAAGTGACGGATTTGTCACCTTATAGGGTTAGGAAACACGGTAGATTATGGCTTTATTAAATCATGAGCGTCCGCTTTGGGCATTGATGGTCGGTGCACCTCTGGTGGCTATGGTAAGTACGGCGAGCTATGCACAAACCTGGAAAATTAATTTACGTGATGCTGACCTGACTGCATTTATTAATGAAGTGGCCGATATTACCGGTAAAAACTTCGCGGTTGATCCGCGGGTGCGCGGCAATGTCACGGTCATTTCCAACAAGCCGTTGAACCGCAATGAAGTCTATGACCTGTTTCTGGGCGTGCTTAATGTTAATGGGGTAGTGGCTATTCCCTCGGGCAATACCATCAAGCTGGTGCCAGATAACAATGTCAAAAGCTCCGGAATTCCGTTTGATGCACGCCAGAATGCGCGCGGCGACCAGATTGTGACCCGGGTCATCTGGCTGGAAAATACCAATGCCAATGACATGATTCCGGCTTTACGGCCTTTAATGCCGCAATTTGCCCACCTGTCTGCGGTGGCCGGCACCAATGCCCTGATTGTTTCGGACCGGGCCAGCAATATCTATCAGCTGGAAAATATTATCCGTAATTTGGATGGCACCGGCCAAAATGATATTGAAGCCATCTCGCTACAGTCCAGTCAGGCCGAAGAAGTGATCGGGCTATTGGAGTCAATGAGCTCGACCGGTAATGCCAAAGATCTCAAAGGCTCGCGGGTGCGAATTGTGGCGGATAACCGGACCAATCGCATTATCATTAAAGGTGATACCGCCACCCGCAAGCGCATCCGTCAGATGATTGAAATGATGGATGTGCCGGCGGCCGACCGTCTTGGTGGCTTAAAAGTCTTTCGCTTAAAATATGCCAGTGCGCAAAGCCTGGCGGAAATTCTGCAAGGGCTGGTATCGGGGCAGGCGGTCAGCAGCTCATCTTCCAATACGAAAAATAGCAGTAACAATAGCGTTAGCAGTCTGGTCAATAACAGCAGTAACAGCACATCCAGCAATAGCACAGGCAGTACCTCGCCAAGTATTACCCTGAATAACGGTTTTGATCAGCAGAGCCAGATCACCAGCTTTAATGGCAATGGCGTCAGTATTATTGCCGATAGTAGCCAGAACGCCCTGGTGGTCAAAGCCGATCCACAGCTGATGCGTGAAATTGAATCTGCGATTCAGCAGCTGGATACACGCCGTCAACAGGTTCTCATTGAAGCCGCGATTATTGAAGTAGAAGGCACCGATGCCGATCAGCTTGGCGTGCAATGGGCCTTGGGTGATTTAAGCAGCGGCATTGGCCTGATCAATTTTGATAACTTGGGTTCCAGCCTGAAAAATATTGCCGCCGGTTATTTAACTGGAGGTGCAGCGGGTGCCGGTGGTGCGATTGGCGCGGGTACCTCACTGGTGCTGGGGGATTATCAGGAAGGTAGTGATGGTTCACGCCGTTTGTATGGCGCGCTGATTCAAGCCTTAAAAGAAACCACCAAATCCAATCTGTTGTCGACCCCATCTATTGTCACCATGGACAATGAAGAAGCCTATATCGTGGTTGGTGAGAACGTGCCGTTTGTCACCGGTTCGGTCAGTACCGGAAATGGTACCGTCAATCCCTATACCACCATTGAGCGTAAGGACGTCGGGGTCACCCTAAAAGTGGTGCCGCACATTGGCGAAAATGGCACAGTGCGTCTGGAAGTGGAACAGGAAGTTTCTGGGGTTAAATCCAGCAAAGGTCAGGCGCAGGACTTGGTCACCAGCAAACGCGCAATTAAAACCTCAATTCTGGCCGAGCATGGTCAGACTATTGTCTTGGGTGGTCTTATTTCAGATAACACTGCCTATTCTCGCCAGGCCGTGCCGGGGTTGGGTGCCATTCCAGGACTGGGACGTTTATTCCGTTCCGATGGTAAGTCCAATCAGAAGCGTAATCTGCTGATCTTTATTCACCCGACCATTGTTGGAGATCAGAATGATATCCGCCGGATTTCGCAGCAGCGTTATAGTCAGCTGTATAGCTTGCAACTGGCACTGGATCAGGATGGTAATTTTGCCAAACTGCCGGAGCGGGTGGAAGATATCTATCAGCAGCGGGTGCCAGTGTCTAAAACTCCACTAAATCAAACCCGTTATCAGCAGGTGCCATCCGCGACCCCTGCGGCACAGTCGGGGGTGGCTGTGGTGACCACACCCGTTGCGGTAGAACCGGCGCTGCAGCGTCAGACCTTAAGCCCGCAAGTCAGCAAAACCACCAATACCACCACCACGACCACCTTAAGACCGCGCTCTTAACAGAGCGGACATGGAATCTGGTTTTGAGCATGTTATGATGGGCAAAAATTTAAAGAGAAGTTCGCTATGACTTGGAAATTACAAGCAATTACGGGTGAATTTACCGGGCAGGAAATTAGTGTTGATCGTGACATGCTGGTGGGGCGTCATCAGGAAGCTGATGTGGTGCTGCAGTCGGCTGAAGTATCACGCAAACATGCTGCGTTGTTACTGAAAGCTGAAGACCTGTGGGTACAGGACTTAAATTCATCCAATGGCACCTTTGTGAATGACCTGCGGATTGAGCAGGAAACTCCGTTGCATGAAGGTGATATTGTCCAGTTCGCCAGCTTTAAATTTTCAGTCCTGGCACCAGCCAAACCGGAACTGTTGCCGGATGAGCCGCTTGCGCCTGCAGGCACCGAAGTAGAACAGATTCCTGAGCTGGATGTGGTGGAAACCGCTACTGCAGCCGAGCCGACAGAAACTGTAGCAGTGAAAACGCCGGCACAGCAGATGAATGATCAGGGTATGCCTGAGCTGAAAGAGCGTGATGCATCGGTGCAACTGACACGTGATGGCATGCCAACCAATGTCGGTGTGCCAAAACCGGCACCAATTCCTGAAGGGACCGATTTAAGCGCAGCCACCCCAGAGCCACAACCGGTACCGGTTGAGCAGCCTGTATCACGCGTTGAGCAGGAAAAAGAGCAGCAGAAAAATGCCTCTGTTGGCCTGATGACTATTATTGTGCTGGTGATCCTGGCAATTATTGCCTGGCTGTTGTTTAAATAAACCGCGACACAGCATACAATCGAGGCATGCTTTGGCATGCCTTTATTTTTTGAGAGGACCAAAATGTCTGTGGCCAAACTTGACACCCGTGAGCTGATTTTATTTGACCTGGACGGCACGCTGGTCGATTCAGCCATCGATCTGTATCGTGCCATGAATATGAGCCTGAATGCCTTGCAGCTGCCCATGGTCACCGAAGCACAGGTACGCACCTGGATTGGCAAAGGCACCTCGGTATTTTGTCACAGCACCTTGCTGCATTTAACCGGAGAGGTGCATCCCGATCAGCATCAGCAGCTGCTGGAAACTTTCCTAGGAATTTACAATGCCGATCCTTGTCTGGATACCCAGCCTTTTGCCGGAATTCTGGAGTTTCTGGAATGGGGTAAACAGCAGCAGAAAAAAATGATCTGTGTCACCAACAAGCCCGAGCTGCCATCACGCGCCATTTTAGATGCACTGGACATGAGCCATTATTTTGTTGATGTGATTGGTGGTGATCGGTTTAGCGAACGTAAACCGCATCCACGCCAGTTATTGCACTGTGTTGAGACCTTTGGGGTAGAAAAATCCCAAGTGTTGATGATTGGCGACTCTTCCAATGATGTGGAAGCCGCACGTCGTGCCGGTATTGATTGTATTGTAGTCAGCTATGGCTATAATCATGGCGAGAGTATTTATGATTGTCAGCCGCAGCAAGTGGTGGATAATCTGACAGAATTATTAGCTTCCTAATGTAAGAATAGATGTAAAAGGACACCGCAATGAGTGATTGTGTAGTTTTTCGATGGCGTCACTAAGTCAGCACCTACCAGCAACCTTCCTATGACCCCGCGAAAATGAAAGAGATTCAACATGACCACTCAAGCCCAATATCAACAACTGCAAGCTGCCGGCTATAACCTGATTCCTGTCTACCGTCAGCGTCTGGCCGATACCGAAACCCCATTGTCTGTGTTTGCGCGTTTAAAAGAGCATGAACAGGCTTATCTGTTTGAATCTGTTGAAGGTGGTGAAAACTGGGCGCGCTATTCGATTATTGGCCTGGGCGAGTCAACCGTGTTTTCCTGCAATGAAGGGCGGTTGACCATTCAGCAGGCCAATGGCGAACTGCTACAGCAGCCGTGTAGTGATCCTTTCCAGTTTATCCGTGATTTCCAGGCCCAGTTTAAAGTGCCAACACAGGCCGATTTACCGGCGTTGCCAAGCTTTACTGGTGGACTGGTCGGTTACTTTGGCTATGACGCCGTGCGTTATATCGAACCGCGCCTGAACAATATTCCAGACGCCGATCCGGTGGGCCTGCCAGATATCTGGATGATGCTGTCTAAAACCGTGATCGTGTTTGACAACTTAAAAGATACCTTATTCCTGATTGTGCACGCCGATAGTAATGATGCTGATGCCTATCAGAAAGCACAGGCACAACTGGATGCGCTGGAGCAGTTGCTGGCGACACCGGTGAATCTGCAAGCACAGACTCATATGGCACCGCATTTTGAATCTTTAACTGGGCATGACAACTTTATTGCTTCGGTTGAGAAGGTTAAAGAATACATCCGTGCTGGTGATGTCATGCAAGTGGTGCCGGGACATCGTATGGTGTCTGACTTTGATGGTGAGCCGTTACAGGTCTATCGCGCTTTACGTCACCTTAATCCATCACCATATCTGTTCCTGGTGCAAGGGCGAACCTTGGACAATAACACCCCGTTTCATATTGTCGGTTCATCGCCGGAAATCCTGTCGCGTCTGGAAAATGGTATTGCTACCGTGCGTCCACTCGCTGGCACACGTCCACGTGGTAAAACCAAAGAAGAAGATCTGGCCCTGGAAAAAGATTTACTTTCTGATGAAAAAGAGATTGCCGAGCATTTAATGCTGATTGACTTGGGTCGTAATGATGTTGGTCGCGTCTCAAAAATTGGCAAAGTGCAGGTGACTGATCAAATGGTGATCGAACGTTATTCGCATGTCATGCATATTGTGTCCAATGTGCAGGGTGAAGTGCGCGATGATGTTGATGCATTGGATGTTTTTAAGGCAACTTTCCCGGCAGGCACACTTTCTGGGGCACCAAAAATCCGTGCCATGGAAATTATTGACGAAGTTGAGCCAGTAAAACGTGGAATTTTTGGTGGTGCTGTTGGTTATTTAGGCTGGCATGGCGAAATGGACATGTCGATTGCGATTCGGACCTGTGTTATTCGTGAAAATAAGGTCTATGTGCAGGCTGGCGCAGGCCTTGTTGCCGACTCAAATCCTGAATCTGAGTGGAATGAAACCCAAATAAAAGCTCGCGCAGTGATCAAAGCGGTTGAATTATCGTCAAACGGATTGATTTTGTGAGTTTTTGACGGTTTTTTTAAAAAAAACACTTGCACGGATTTCAAGTTTTGCTAAACTGCACACCGTTCCGATACGAAACGTACGAAACACTAAGAAACGCCGGCATAGCTCAGTTGGTAGAGCAACTGACTTGTAATCAGTAGGTCCACAGTTCGAATCCGTGTGCCGGCACCATCTTAGAGAATTCGAGATGTGAAGTAAAGAACGAGCACTGCAATAAGTGTGATATTGGTGGGATTCCCGAGCGGTCAAAGGGAGCAGACTGTAACTCTGCCGCGTAAGCTTCGAAGGTTCGAATCCTTCTCCCACCACCATTAACTTCGAATGAAGTGGTACATTACCAACAATGTGCGGGAGTAGCTCAGTTGGTAGAGCGGCAGCCTTCCAAGCTGCATGTCGCGAGTTCGATCCTCGTCTCCCGCTCCATCATCGAAGATGATCGCTCTTATAGCTCAGTGGTAGAGCACTCCCTTGGTAAGGGAGAGGTCTCGAGTTCAAATCTCGATAAGAGCTCCAGATACAGTTTAGCAACTTAGTTGCATGAGATTTAAAGAAAGCAGGCTATTTAGTCTGCTTTTTAAGTATTAGGTGTCTAGTTTTTTAGGCGATATGTCGAGGCTGGGTATTACTCAGATTGTGTTCGACGTAAACGAGGAAAATAAACATGGCTAAGGCTAAGTTTGAACGTAATAAGCCACACGTTAACGTGGGCACAATCGGTCACGTTGACCATGGTAAAACAACTTTAACAGCTGCAATTGCAACTGTATGTGCGAAGAAATTCGGTGGTGAAGCGAAAGATTACGCTGCAATCGACTCTGCTCCAGAAGAAAAAGCACGTGGTATTACAATTAACACTTCTCACGTAGAATACGATTCTCCAACTCGTCACTACGCTCACGTTGACTGCCCAGGTCACGCCGACTATGTTAAAAACATGATCACTGGTGCTGCTCAGATGGACGGTGCGATCCTTGTTTGTTCAGCGACTGATGGTCCAATGCCACAAACTCGTGAACACATCCTTCTTTCTCGTCAGGTAGGTGTACCTTACATCATCGTATTCTTAAACAAATGCGATATCGTAGACGACGAAGAGTTAATCGAATTAGTTGAAATGGAAGTTCGTGAACTTCTTTCTACTTACGACTTCCCAGGCGATGACACTCCAGTAATCCGTGGTTCAGCGCTTGCTGCACTTAACGGTGAATCAGGTCAATATGGCGAAGACGCTGTTGTTGCTCTTGTTGAAGCACTTGACTCTTACATTCCAGAGCCAGTACGTGCAATCGATCAAGCATTCTTGATGCCAATCGAAGACG